>JANXOM010000158.1 GCA_025353585.1 Deltaproteobacteria bacterium | reverse complement strand
AGCTCGGGCACCGCGCGATCTGCTGGCCGCGTCCGCTCTCGGAGGGTGTGACGATCACGTCGGGTTCGCCAACCAGGAGCTCGATGCGAGACGTCTCGATCAGCGCGTTGAGCACGAACGCGGACCCGGTCTCGCGCTGGCACCAGCGACAGTGACAGCAGTGGACGAACATCGGCTTCGTCATCATGCGGTAGCGGACCGCGTTGCAGTCGCAGCGGCCCTCGACGGGGAATCCATCGCTCATCGGGCGTGCCTACCACGTGCGATCCTGTGGCTGCGCTGGTGAGCGTCGAGGACAAACGAAAGAAGCGACCTTTCGGCCGCTTGAGTCGTGCGCGAAGGGGGACTCGAACCCCCACACGGTTAAGTACTAGCACCTCAAGCTAGCGCGTCTACCAATTCCGCCATCCGCGCAGTCATGTCGAAAACGAGGTTCGCTTCGATAGCAGCCTCGTGCGCGCGCTGTCAAGCGCGAGGCGCGCCGTGCATAGTCGGACGGTGTCGTCGTCGCCGAGTCCCCCGCCGCCGCTCTCGCGGGCGACGCTGGTGATCGGGCTCTACGCGGGCATGGCCCTCGTCGGGCTGCTCATCGCCTCCGGGCGCGGCGACCCCGACCTCTACCGCATCGGGGACCCGCCCGGCTGGCTCCTGGCCGCGGGGCCGGCGGCTGGCGTGGCCTTCGGGCTCGCGTTCGTCGGGCTGACCCGCCTCGCCAGCCGCCACTTCCAGTGGGCCAGAGACCTCCACCGCAGCTTCCGGGACCTCCTGGGGCCGCTCGCCGGCGGCGAGATCCTCATCCTCGCCGCCGCGAGCTCCATCGGCGAGGAGCTGATGTTCCGCGGCGCCCTCCTGCCCTGGCTCGGTCTGTGGATCCAGGCCGGGATCTTCGCGCTCCTGCACGTCGGACCCGGCAAGCGCTTCCTGCCGTGGACCGCGTCGGCCTTCGCCGTCGGCGTCGCGTTCGGCCTCCTGGCGCGCGAGACCGGCAGCCTGGGCGGCCCGATCGCCGCTCACTTCGTCATCAACTTCGTCAACCTCCGCTACATCACGACCCGGCCGCCGGAGCGCGCGCGCCCCACTCCGCGGCGAGCATCCTGAACCACGCGGTGTCGCGGTTCCGGCCCTTGTTGATGTAGTGGCCCTCCTGGATCCCCTCGAACGTGAAGCCGTACGACCGCGCCGCCGCCCGGGACCGCACGTTCAAGGCGTCGCACTTCCACTCGACGCGCCGGTAGCCGAGCCCGAAACAATGCGCCAGCAGCAGCGCGGTCACCTCGCGCGACGCCCCCGTGCCCTGCGCGCCCGGCGTGTACCAGATCGTCCCGAGCTCGATCTTCAGGTGCGCCGGCTGGTTCGCGATCATGCTCGCGGCCCCGATCCGCAGCCCGCTCGCGCGATGGCGCACCGTGAAGGCGCGCGTGTCGGGTACCTCCTCGCGTCCGGCCAGCCACGTGCCGAGCGCGGCCGCGTCCGGGAACGGCCCGCCCGCCATCCAGCGCCAGATCAGCGCCTCGGCGTCGTACGCCGCGCTCCCCGCGTAGGGCGCGCCGTTGCTCGCCGCGAACAGCGCCGCCGCGTCCGCCGCGACGTCCATCGGGTGCAGCATCACGATCTCGCCGACGAGGGTCACCGCGGCTGGCTTGACCGGGAGGGCGGCCCGGCGCGCGAGCACGGCGTCGGGCAAGAGCGGCGGCAGGTCCGATTGGTCCACGTCCCGGGGCATGGCCGGATTGTTGCCCGGACCGCCCCGGGCTGCCTAGCCTCGGCTATGGTTCGAAGTGGGCTGCTCGCGGTCGTGTCGTGGATCATCGCGTTCGCGGTCGCCTTCGGCCTGGCGAGCCTCGCGCACGCCGACGAGACGTCCGCGACCGACAAGCTGCGCATCCTCTACTCGACGCGCTTCACGTTCACCGACGACGGCCTGCCCCTCGTCACGGTCGAGATCATGTCGGGCCGCAAGGACGTCAAGCTGCGCGCGAAGAACGGCATCGCCGTGCGCCCCGATGGCCAGGGTGGCAGCACGATCGAGAGCGACGGCGACCAGTGGACCATCACGGCCGAGGACACGAAGCCCGCCGTGATCCAGGACTGGACCGTCGTCGAGACCCTCGGCCCCGACGACACCACCGGCATCACGGCCGCGATCGCCCGGTGGAAGGAGCGCGGCTTCGAGGCGCGCACGTTCGAGATCGGCACCGTGTTCGGCACCGGCGGCGAGGTCATCGACACGCGCGAGACGCGCATCGCGATCGATCCCGTCGCGGCGGGCAAGGGTCCGGCGCGCGCGGCCGAGCACGCGAAGCGCTACGGCGTGGCGACCGCCGTGCATCAGGAGCTCGTGCGGCGGCCGTCGGGGACGATCGTCGCGCGCAACGGGACCGCCACCGTTCGCAACCCGAGCGTCCTGTGGTTCGTGCCCCGCCGCGCGACGGACACGATCGGCGTCTCCGACGTGCCGACGAACGCGGGCGGCTCGCAGATGGACACCGGCACCGAGGATCGCCGGTACTGGGGCGCGGTCTACGTCACGCTGGACCACGACGGCACGCTCGTCGCCGCGAACGCTGTCTCCGAGGACAAGCTGCTCGCGGGCCTCGTCCCCGCCGAGATGTACCCCGACGCGCCCGAGGCCGCCCTCGAGGCGCAGGCGATCGCCGCGCGCACCGAGCTCCTGCAGAAGATCGGCCGCCGCAACCTGACCGATCCGTTCTTGCTCTGCTCGACGCAGCAGTGCCAGGTCTACGCCGGCGCCGGCAAGGAAGACGCGCGGGCCACGCGGGCGATCGAGAAGACGCGCGGCATGGTGCTTCTGCGCGACGGCGGCGGCATGGTCGACATCCGCTACAGCGCGTCGTGCGGCGGGCACACCGAGGACAACGACGCGATCTGGGGCGGCGAGGCCGATCCGTCGCTGCGCGGCAAGCAGGACACGGCGAAGGGCGGCGCGTCGCGCGTGACGGACGCGAACCTCTCGGCGTTCCTCACCGAGGATCCGCACGAGGCCTGGTGCGGGCACGGCAAGCTCGCGAAGCGGAACTTTCGCTGGACCGAGAAGCTCGACGCGAGCGACCTTACGACGCGCGTCTCGGTCGAGTACCCCGAGATCGGGCGGATCAAGAACCTCGTCGCGAAGCAGCGCGGGTCATCGGGCCGGATCATGACGCTCGCGATCGAGGGCGACAAGAAGACGGTCGAGGTCACGGGCGACCTGCACATCCGCCGCCTGCTCGGCGGGCTCAAGTCGACGCTGTTCTCGATCACGCGCGAGGACGGCGTGTTCCTGCTGCGCGGCGCGGGCTTCGGCCACGGCGTCGGCATGTGCCAGACCGGCGCGATCGGGATGGCGGAGGCCGGCAAGCCGCACGCCGAGATCCTCGGCCACTACTACCGTGGCACGCACCTTCATCGCCTGTATTAGCGTCGCGCTCGGCTGCGGTCATGCCGTCGCGCCGAGCCCGCCGCCCCATCCGAACCCGCGCCCGCGCCCGCGCCTCGCCGTCCTCGGCCTGACCGCCGACGACCCCGTCGACGCCCCGCGCGCCGCCGCGCTCACCCGCGAGCTGCGCACGCTGATCGCCACGCCCTACGCGCTCGCCACCTCCGCCGGCGCGGACCGCTCGCTCGCCGAGCTCACACAGCTCGCCACGTGCCCCAGCGAATCCGCCGCCTGCATGGCCGCGATCGGCGCGGATCTCCGCGTCGACTACCTCGTCTATGGCCACCTCGACCGCGACCACACGCACCTCCACCTCGCGCTCCTCGACGTCGCCGCGCACGTCAACCGCCGCGTGGCCACCGCCGCCACCGCGCGCGCCGCCTACGGCCCGCTCGTCGATCGCTGACGATCCGATACGGTGGGAGGTCGATCTGAGGCGGCGTCGTCGCGGCCGGATAGCGTCCGTTCATGGCTCGCGCACCGTTCGAGCTTCGGTCCAGGGCGTCCGGTGGGTACGCTCTCGAACATGCGCGGCGCCCCTCTCGCGATCCTCTTCCTCGCCGCCGGCTGCGGCGACAACTCCCACGGCGCGGCCGGCGTCGACGCGACCGTCGCCGGCGATCACGACGCGGCATCCGTGGACGCTCCGCCGCCGCCGCCGGACGCCGCGCCCGATCATCTGCAGGCGATCTACGACGAGGTCGACGCGGCCCACCTCGCCCAGCTCGTGCGCGAGATGTCGGGCGCGGTCCCGGTGACCGTCGGCGGCGAGACGTTCACCATCGACGAGCGTTACAGCGACCTCGGCCGCCAGCACTTTCGGGCCTACTGGACGCAGTACATGACCGGGCTCGGGCTGACGGTGACCCCGCTGCCCTACCAGGCCGCGGGCCACCCGCGAAGCGGCGACGACGTCGAGGCCGTCCTGCCGGGCTCGAGCGCCGATTCGATCGTCGTCATCGTGCACTACGACAGCATCGGCCCCGATGGCATGGAGACGATGAACCCCGGCGCGGACGACGATATGACAGGGATGGCGATCGAGCTCGAGACGGCGCGCATCCTGGTCGCGCACCGGACGGAGCTGAAGACCACGGTGCGCTTCGTCGCGAGCGACGAGGAGGAGCTCGGTGGCCTCGGCGGCGCGCGCGCGTACGGCAAGTACGTCAAGGGCCTCGCCCAGACCTCCGGCTTCGCGCTGGTCGCGGCCGTCGACGACGAGCAGACGGGCTGGAACTGCCGCGCGGATCACAGCTGCCCGGACTCCCTCCCCGCGCGGTTCGACGTGTTCAGCTGCGGCCAGAGTCAGACCGAGCACTTCTCGAACCCCGCCCTCGGCGACCAGCTCGCCAGCATCGTGGCCACCTACAGTCCGCTCGGCGTGACCCGGGCCTGCATGGGCGCGAACAGCGACCACTTCGCGATGTGGGAGGCCGGCATCCCGAGCGTGGTGTTCTCGGAGCACGACCCGTTCGACAACCCGCACTTCGACCAGGAGGGCGGCGACGTGTTCGCGGCGCTCGACCTCGACTACTTCGTCGCGATCGCCCGACCCGCGATCACGTTCCAGGCCGCGCTCGCGGGCCTGACGAAGTAGGGCTTGGCGGCCCCCGCCTGATGCGCGGCTGCGGCGCACACGGCATCGCGCAGCCGGGCTTGTGCATCAACTGCGCGTCGCTCGTCGCGGCGCGGCGCGCGCGCGTGCGCAAGGTGCTCGTCCTCGGCCCGCTCGTGCTGCTGACGGGCGGGGGCGCGGCGTTCCTGCTGACGCGCCCGGCCCCACCGCCGCCCCCGCCGGTCGTCGAGCCCGCCGATCCGGTCGAGGGCTTCCAGCGCGCGCGGCTCGCCACGGATCCGTGCGACGCCGAGACGAGCATGGCGCTCGTCGATCACCTCGTCGAGGAGCAGCGCTGGCCGGCCGCGACGGCGTTCGCGAAGGCCTCGATCACGCGCTGCGGCGTCATCGGTCGCATGAAGTGGCGGCTCGCGTATGCCGACCAGCAGCTCCACGACTACACGGACACCGAGCGCGTCACCGGCGAGCTGATCGCGGAGGAGCCCGGCGACAGCGACTTCTGGTGGTGGCGCGGCGAGGCGCTCGCGTACCACGGCAAGGCGGACGAGGCGCTCGCCGACTACCGACAGTCGCTCGCGCTCGCGTCCGGAGCGCAGGCCGGGCAGTTCGCCGCGAACCGCTTCGCGCTGCCGGCGCAGGCCGCCCGCGCGACGTGCGAAGCCGACCGGGCGTGGCGGTACTACGCGACGGTGCTCCGCGGGGAGCCGTCGCAGGAGATGCGCGACGAGGTGGCCGCGAACGCGCGCGCCAGGACGTGCGCTGCCGAGCGCGGGACCGGCCGCGAGACGCTCGCCGCCCACGTGACCGTGACGCTCGCCGCGGGCGCCGCGGGCGACGCCGGCGCGCCCGGCACGCTCGACGTGGACGAGCGCCTCGGCACCACGCTGATCTCGCGCCTCTTCGCGGCGAAGGCCGGCCTGCTCGTCCCCGACGGCCCGCTCTGTCAGGCGACCTCGCGCGGCAAGGTCTACGCCGGCACGCCCGCGCGCGTGACGCTGCGCATCGGCACCGCGCTCGCCCGCGGCGTCGATGTCCTCGTCACCGACGACATGCCCGGCGACGCTGGCGGCATCCTCGGCCTGTCGTTCCTGTGGCACTTCGGCTTCGCCGCGTCCGGCGCGACCGGCGCGATCACGCTCGCGCCGCCGGACAGCAAGCCGATCTAGCGGCAGCGCACGGTCAGCCGTGGAAGGCGACCTTCCCCATCGCCTCGTACTCCGCGCGCGCGCCACGGCGCAGGTGGCTCATCCCGATCGGCGTGGCTTCCTCGGCAACGAGGTACGCCGCGCGGAGGACCGCGTTCTTGATGTAGCCGCCGCTCATCTCGAACGCCGCGCCGAGCGCCTCGGGATCGAGGTCGAGGGTGACCGGCGCCTTCTCCGGTAACATCGCCCGCCAGAGCGCGGCCCGCTGCTCTGGCTCCGGCATCGGGAACCGGATGTGAAGCGCCAGCCGGCGCCGGAATGCCTCGTCAATGGCGGTCTCGTGATTGGTGGTGAGCAGCGCGATCCCGGTGAACGACTCCATGCGCTGGAGCAGGTAGTTGACCTCCAGGTTCGCGTAGCGATCGTTCGAGGACTTCACCTCCGAGCGCTTGCCGAACAGCGAGTCGGCCTCGTCGAACAGGAGGACGGCGTGGCCGGTCTCGGCCGCGTCGAAGAGCACCGACAGCTGCTTCTCCGTCTCGCCGATGTACTTCGACACGATGCGCGACAGGTCGACCTGGTAAAGGTCGAGACCGAGCTCGTTCGCGATGAGACCGGCGACCATCGTCTTGCCGGTGCCGGGCGGGCCGGACATCAGCGCCGCGACGCCGTGGCCCTTGCCGACCTTCGCCGCGAAGCCCCAGTCGTCGAGGACCTGCGCGCGCCGACGAACGCGCGCGACGAGCTCCACCACTTGATCGAGCTGATCGGGTGGCAGGACGAGGTCAGTCCACGTCTGCCGCCACTCGACGCGCGTCGCGAGCCCGTCGAGGCGCGAGCCCAGACAGGCCCGCACGCCGGCGTGAATCGACTCGACCGAGACAGGTCGGCCCGGCCCGGTGCTCGCCTGCGCGGCGGCCGCTGCCTGCACGATCAACCCCGGGCGCAGGGCGTACCCCGCCGCCAGCTCGAGCACGCCGCTGCCGGACGGGGTCGACAGCGCGCTGCGCCAGATGGCCACCCGGTCGGCGCTCGCCGGCATGCCCACGGTGTGCACGACGAGCGCGCGCGCGTCGGTCTGGTAGGTCGTGGTCGAGGTCGCGAGGACCGGCCCTTCGAACTCGCGCAACCAGGCGGCGATCGGGCCCGCGATGCTCGCATCGACCTCGAGGTCGTGGAGCAGCGGGACGACGCGGAAGAGGTGCGCCTCGCGCGCGATGCTGCGGAGCTGGCGCGCGAGGCTCGCGGGCTCGCGGGAATGGCTCGGAGCTCAACGCGTGGCGCAGCGACGCGGGGACGGCGGACGCGGTCTCGCGCTGCGGCTCGAGCCTGCAGGCGAGCTGGAGGCCGGGATCGAGCCGCAGCTCGCCGCGCATGAGCTCGATGACGCGGTCGTGGGCGCGGACGAAGCGCCGGGCACCTCGAGATCACCGAGGTCGACCATCGATGGGATGGCGAGGAGTTCCGTGGTTTTTTGAGGGGCCGAGAGCGGGGCTTGCGAAACGGGATGGTCGGGCATTTGAGCTGCTATCGACCAGGCGCCAAAATGGTTGCGTCACGCCCCCGGCGTCCGGCAGCCGGCCACGAACAACGGGGCCTGGCCCCATCGCCGTGTCCGCCGGCCGGGCGATAGGGGTCCGACTCCATGTACCGGACTCCGTCAGCGTGCCCGGCGCTCGGCCAGCTGCTGCCGCACCCGGTTCCAGCCGGCGCGCAGCGCGCGCTTGCCCCAGCGGACCGTGCGGAAGAGGGCCGCGCGTGGCGTGGGTCGCCAGAGGTGGACCGCCACGAGCTCGGTCGAGCGCGTTGTCAGGCGGGCCTTGTAGGACGTCTCGCCGCGCAGGAAGTCGTACGCCGTGACGCCGCGGTCGACGAGCGCGCGCATCAGCATCAGGTGCGCGAGCGCGCCCGGGCTACGCAGCGGACCGTCCTCGTCGACCTGAACGCCCGACTGGTAGAACTCGAAGCGACCGCGGGTCACGAAGCCGTACAAGATCGCCGTCGGTTGACCGGCGATCGCCAGCCGCGCCAGCACGATCTGTCCCGTGGGGAGCCAGTCGCCCAGCAGCCGGCGATGGAAGGCGACGAAGCGCGGCGCGGCGAACACACCCGGCTTGCCCTCCGCTCGCCAGCGCTGCTGGTGCAGCTCCATCAACTCCGCGAAGACGGCGGGGGCGCGCGCTTCCTCGGCCAGCACGAGCTCGGCGCCGGCGCGCTCGCCCTCGCGGAGCAGCCGCCGCGCGTTCTGGCGGCTGTTCGCGGACAGGCGCGTGAGGTACGCCTCGAATCCGCCCTCGAGCTCGGCGACGCAGCAGGCGCCCCGCGAGCTGCGCTCGTGAGCGCGCGGCATCGCCGACGACTGCGCGAACGGCCCCTCGGGCATGTCGAGCAGCTCGAGCTGGTCGAACTCGAGATCCGCGATCGCCCGCCAGCACGCGGCGCTGCACGCGATCTCTTCGCCCGCGCGGCAGAGCAGGTCCAGGTAGTCCGGACAGGTCTCCTCGAGCTCCGGCTCCCCCGTGGAGAGGAAGCCGAGGCATCGGCTCCCGAGCCGCCCGCGGCGCCGATACAGCGGCAGCGCCGCGAGCATGCGCGCGCCGCGCCAGACGGTGATGATCTCGAGCCGGGCCGCGGGGAGCGCCCGGCCGTACACGGTCCACCAGTGCCGGAGCCAGCGGAACGCCAGCGGCGTCGGGCCCGTCGCGCTCGCCGCGTGGACCTCGTCCCAGTCGGCGCGCAGGCCATCCCACGCCTCTTCGCTGCGGACCATCCGCACGACAAGCGAGTCCGCCGTCGCGACGTCTGAAGAAGCCCCCACGAAGACCGCGGCTACTATAGGCGATTCATCCGAAAACGGGCGCGCTCGTGGGCTCCAGCATCTCGTGCGCGATGTTCACGGACCAGCGCTCCAGCACGGACCAGTGCTCCGTCCGTGCGATCGGCGCGAAGCCTGCCTTCTCGATGCCCTTCGCCGACGCGACGTTGCGAACGTTCACGTCGATGAACGCCTCGGCGAACCCCGTGCCGCCGAGGACACCGCGGATCGCGCGCAAGAGCGCCGGATACAGCCCGCGGCCACGCCGACCATCGAACGTGTAGAAGTTGAACAGGAACGCGCGGTCGGGGCGGAGCGCCATCCGGACCCCGCCGATCCAGCGCGGCCCACGCGTCACCCACCCGAAGCAAACGATGTCTCCGCCGCCGAGCCAGGCGAAGAATTCGTCGCCGCGCGCGAACCGCCGGGCGACCAGCGGCTCGGACTCGTTCGCCCGGCGCATCGCGGCCCGGACCCGCGCGCGGACGGCGGCCGAGCTGGCGGCCGTCGCCTGCAGCAGCGCGACATCGGCAGGCGGGACCTCCGTCGCCGCTGCACATGGGGCGACGTAGATCATCGTGCGGTTCTTCCGCGCCACGCGAAGAGCGATACTTCGAATGCTTCCCACGACGAGGTGGCCACCGCCAGCGGAGCGGACGCCGTGGGACGCACGCTACTGCAAAGCGACGCGCGCCAGAAGCATCGTCATGTGAGGATTTGATGAGCGCGCGGCCGGCGCTGCGAGTTATTCCGGCTGCAGTACGAACCAGTGGTAAGCGCGGTACATGCCCGTGACCTCGACGCGCAGGTCGCGCGCGGTGCCGGCGGGGAGCGCCAGCGCGAGCTCCAGGAAGGCGCCGTCGGGCGGAGGGATCGTGGCGTGCGCGACCTCGGTGTCCCCCGCGAACACCGCGAGGCTCACCGGCCGATCGATCGTGCCGTTACCGAACTTCATCGCGCGCGTGCCGCCCGTGCGCAGCACCAGCCGCGTCGGCTTCGCCGGGTCGCCGCCGATCGTGAAGCTCTCGCCGCCGTCGCGGATGGTGCGGCCGCCGTCGATGACGAGCCCCGAGTCGCGCGTTTGCCGCTCCACGAACGACCACTTGGCCGTCGGATCGCCGAGCTGGCGCGCGCCGAGCTTGCCGTGCCACGCATGGGCGCGCTCGCTCGCGATGTCCGCGATGTCGAGGCGATCGACCACCGCCCAGCCCGGGTGATCCGCGAACGGCCGCTCGCCGGTGCCGGCGTGATCCCAGCTCGCCGCGATCAGCTGCATGTCGGAGTCGCCCGCGAGGCGCTTGCTGCCGTCGATGAAGGGACCGCGGAGGGGCGTCCGCATGAGCACGTCGCCGTACCAGTCGGGGCTGCCGAGCCAGCTCGGGTAGTACGCGAAGTGCGTCGGGCGCTGGTCGGCGGGCAGCGACTCGAGGAACTCGAACCGCGCGCCGGGGCCGTTGTTCGCGATGTCCGCCTGGAAGTTCGTGACGAGGCCGAGCATGTCGTAGACGGCGCCGTCGCCATAGTACGAGACCGCGCCGGCGTCGTGGAACATCACGCGCGCGTCGGGGAGCTCGGCGTGGATCCGCTCGCCGATCGCCACGACCTGCGTGTTCGTGTCCGTCGCGCCCTGGGCGAACAGCATCATGTTCGCGCGCAGGTTCGGGATCCCGAGCCCCACGAGCGCGCCGCCGATCCCCACGAGCGCCACCCGCCACATGACGAGCGGGGCGCGCTGCACCACCGGCACGAGCGCGCTCGCCGCCGTCATCGCGAGCAGCGGGAACGCCGGCGCCACGTAGCGGAAGTTCTGGAAGTCCCAGCGCCCGCCGAACGTCGCGATGACCGAGCCGAACAGCACGAACGGCGACGCCACGATCAGCACGCCCACGAGCGGGGTGCCCGCGCGCCGCGCCCAGGCGATCGTCCGCCACGCGCCCACGAGCCACAGCGCGGCGAAGAGCTGCGGGATGACGAGCGGGCTGTCGCCCGACCAGAACAGCCCGCGGAACAGCGCGCCGGCCTGCGTCCCCACGGCCGTGACCCAGTAGCCCCACGTGAAGCCCGGCAGGTAGAAGTGGCTCTTCACGATGCCGGTGTTCGGGAACCAGTGGCCCGCGAGCACGCGGTTCGCCGTCACCCACGCGAGCGGGGCCAGGAGCGGCACGCACCACCACGCCGCCGCCCGCACGTCGCGCTGCCGCAGCCGCGCCAGGACCGCGAGCGCCACCACGCCGCCCGCGATCATCGTGAGCTCGGGCCGCGAGAGCGACGTCGCCGCGAGGCACGCGATCAGCCTCCAGCTCGGGCGGCCGGTCTTCGGCTGATCGGCGAGGAGCAGGATCAGCCCCACGAGCAGCGCACTCGCGAACGCGACCTCCATGCCCGACAGCGCGCACCACGCGAACGGGCCGATCGCGAGCGTCAGCGCGGCGCCCAGGCACCCGATCCACTCGTCGCCGAGCCGCTTGCCGATGCGGTAGACGCCGACGGCCGTCAGCGCGTAGAGCACGGCGCACAGCAGAAACGAGACCCACACGAGCGCGTGCCCGCGCGCGCCGAGCGCCCAGAACGGCGCGAGCAGGAGCGGCCACAGCACGCTCGTCGAGCCGGCCGAGTAACCGCCGCCCGGGAAGTAGGTGAACGGCGCGCCGCGACCGGCCTGCTTCGCGTACGTCAGGTAGATATAGCTGTCGTCGAGCGGCAGGCCCATCGGCCGCGTGTGCCGCAGCACCGTCCACG
>JANXOM010000155.1 GCA_025353585.1 Deltaproteobacteria bacterium | reverse complement strand
CGGTGTACTCGACGCTGCCCAACGAGGTGCTGGCCAAGCTGCAGCAGCGGGTGCTGGAACGGGTGGGTGGCGATGCGCTCGCGGCGCTCGTCGAGGTGGAACCGCGCGCCGCCGACCGCGCCCCGTACTGCGCGGCCATCGCCGGGCGGTGCGCGGAGGCGGCGGCAGGGTTGCGCGCGCGGGCCGGCGCGGCGGTGAGCGGCCTCCTGAACGACTACTGCGCGCCCGACGGCGACCTGGCGACGGGACGCGTCGCCCGCGCGCTCGCGCAGGGCGCGCTCGGCCGCAGCCCCGCGAGCTGCCGGCGCCGCGCGACCTGGGCCACGACGCTCGCGACGACCCCGGCGGACGCGCAGCTGTTCGAGGTCAACGCGATCGAGTGCTTCGCGGCGATCGGGCGCTGCGCCGACGCCGCGACCGAGGCGGCCGCGCTCGGCAAGCTCACCGGTGCGACGGGCGCGGCGGAGCTCGCCCGCGTCGCGCCGCGGTGTGGAGCGACAGAGTGAGCTTCCCGCGCGACATTCGCGGCGTGCCCGTGTCTCCCCCGGCGAACGGTAGGAGACACCATGACTCGAATGCTCTGGATCGCGATCGCGCTCACCGGCTGCGCAGCCCTCTTTCATGTCGACCAGCCCGTGATGGGCGCCGACGGCGTGCCCACCTTTCAAGGGCACGACTTTCGCCACGCGGCGAACACGCCGTACTTCTGCTACGAGCACGTCACGCCCGGCGGTGAGAAGACGAGCTCGTGCCACGAGATCGCCGAGTGGTGCGCCGCGGCGCTGCACAAGACGAACGCCGCCGGCCTCGCGACGCTCGGCGCCTGCCAGGCCCGGCAAGAGGCGACGTGCCTGACGTTCTATCGCGGCGACGCGACGCAGACGCAGTGCTTCGCCTCGCCGGGTGACTGCGCGGCCGGCTACGCGCTCTACGTCGCGCCCGAGTACGGCGCCAAGCGGACCCAGCTGACCTCCTGCACCACGATCGCGAGCAGCTGGCAGCCGGCCCCGTGACGGTGGGTGGGCGCGTCCGTGCGGGCGGGCGGGTCAGTCCGCGAGCCTCACGCCGTACCCGTGCAGCGCCCGCGCCAGGGCATCGGCCTGGTCGGCGTGGTTGTAGAGGTGGGCCGAGAGGCGGACGAGCGGGCCGCCGGGCATGTCGATGATGGGCACCTCCCAGCCCGCGTCGAGCAGCTGGTGCTCGAGGGCCAGCGGGGCGAGGCCGGTGGGCAGGGCGAGCGGGATGGTCGCCATCGTCCCGATGTCCGCGGGCGCGGCGAGCAGGTGCTGCGCGCCGCCGCCGAGGGCGCTGATGAGCCGGAAGCGCAGCTCCAGCGCGAGCGCGTGGTTGCGCGCGCGTGTGGCGCGCCACCCGCCGCCGAGCTCGGCGATGGCATCGATCGCCGCGGGTACCGCGAGGTGCGCCGTCGCGTCGTGCGTGCCGGACCAGTCCATCTCGGCGTGGTAGCGGTTCGGGCCGCCGTAGGTGGCGCTCGCCCCGTGCGACGTCACCAGCGGGTGCGTGCGCGCGGCCGCGTCCGGTGCGGCGACGAGGAACGCCGAGGCCTTCGGCCCGCAGAGCCACTTGTGATGGTTGCCCGTGTAGTACGTCACGCCCGCGGCGACGAGCACCCCGACGTCGAGGTCGATCTGCCCGGGCGCATGCGCGCCGTCGACCACGATCTTCACGCCCCGCGCCGCGAGCGGCGGCACGATGCGCTCGAGCGGGAGCCGCAGCGCCGTCGGGCTGGTGATGTGGTCGAGCAGGGCGACCCGCGTGCGCGCTGTCGTGGCCACCGCGACCGCCGCGACGCACGCGTCGGCGTCGAACGGCAGCGCGATCGGCGCGATGACGACGTGCGCGCCCGTGGCCGCGGCGAGCCGTGCGAGCTGGTTCTTGCACGCGCGATACGCGTGGCTCGTCGTGAGGAGCTCGTCGCCCGGCTGGAGATCCAACGCGAGCGCGGCGAGGGCCGTCGCCACGCCAGCGGTCGCGCTCGCGACGAACGCGAAGCACGCCGGGTCCGCGCCGAGGAACCCCGCGACGCGGACCCGCGCCGCATCGAGGAGCGGCTGCCAGTCGCGGACGAAGAACCGCATCGGCGAGGCCTCGAGGCGCGCGCGGATCGCGTCGGCCGCGGACAGTACGGCGCGCGGACAGCCACCGAACGAGCCGTGATTGAGGTGAGTGACGGCGGGATCGAGGGCCCAGGCGGCGAGGGACACGGCGACACGATAGCAGGGCTTGACGCGCCGGGTTCTTAGTGTCACATTGACACCATGAACAAGGAGAGCGCCGCGGGGGCGGTCCTGGGGATGGCGGTCGGCGACGCCCTCGGCACGACGTACGAGTTCGACGTCATCGCCCAGCCCGCCTTCCCGACGCTGGCGACCGGGCCCGCGACCGACGTCGTCGGCGCCGGACCATTCCTGCTCGCGCCGGGCGCGGTCACGGACGACACGCAGCTCGGCGTGTGCGTCGCGCGGAGCCTCGTGGCCCACCGCGGCGAGCTCGACCTCGCGGACGTCAGCCGGCGCTTCCTCGCGTGGAGCGTGGAGGCGTTCGACGTGGGCAACCAGACGCGCGCCGCGCTGCAGAGGCTTGCCGACGGCGAGGATCCGCGCGAGGCCGGCCGGCGGGTGTGGCGGGCGAGCGGCCGCCGGGCCGCCGGCAACGGCTCGCTCATGCGCGCCGCGCCGCTCGCGGTGGCATACGCGGGCCGCCCGCGGCCGGCGCGGGTCGAGGCGGCGGTGGCCGAGTCGCTGATCACGCACGCGGACCCGCGGTGCGCGCTCGCGTGCGCGGCGTTCGTCGAAGCCATCGCGACCGCCGTCGCGGGCGAGACGCGCACGGGCGACTTCGTCGACGCCACGTTCATGATCGACGCCGCCGCCGATGGCAGCGCGCGGGCGGCCGCGCTCCTGCGCGAGGCCTGGGCCAGCGACGCGGACGACCTCGCCGCGGTGACGGACGCCGAGATCGCGATCGCGAGCGACTTCGCCGCGGCGGCCGCGCCCGATCCGGAGCTCTACGGCGCCGAGCTCCACATCGATCGCGCGGCAGGGTTCGTGCGCGTCGCGTTCCGGCTGGCGTTCTGGCACCTGCGCCACACCCCGCGCTGGACGGCCGCGCTCGTCGATGTCGCGAGCCGCGGCGGCGACTCCGACACGAACGCGGCGATCGCCGGCGCGCTCCTCGGGGCGCGCGATGGCGCGCCGGCCATCCCGCAGGCCTGGCGCGACCGCGTCCTCGCCGCCACGCTGCCCGGCTCGGCGGCGTGGGCCGCGGCGCACCACCCGCGGCACCTGCTCGCGCTGATCGGGTAGAGCCGACGGGGGGGCGCGCGAGCGGTCGATCGGGCTCGGGTATCGGCGCGCGCACGCGATCCCGGGATCGCTCCGGCGCGTCATCCTCGTCGGAGAATGCGCGGTCGCGCGATCGATGAGCGTAGATTTGCGACGTGACCGACACCACGACGACGCCCGCGCGCCTCGAGTTCTGGAAGCAGCTGCTCGTCGAGGGGTGCGCGCCGCTCCTCGATCTCGACGCCGCCGCTATCGTCGCGCTGCCGGACGTCGACGCCGCGCGCATCGCGTCGGCCCTCGCCGCGGGCAGCGCCTTCGCGATCGAGCCCGACCTCGAGGCGGCGACCGGCCCCGCGAGCTACGAGGTCGGCCGGCTGCGCTCGCCGCTGACGGGACCCGACCTCGCCCGGCGATTGACGGCGTTGCGCCGGACCGCACGTGCGGCGCAGGTCGACCTCGGCGCGCACGCGCTCTACCTGGGCCTCGGCGTCCTCGTGTGGCGCGATGCGACCGGCGCCACGCGGCGGGCGCCCCTGTGGCTCCAGCCCGTGGAGCTCGAGCGTCGCGAGACCGGCGGCCTGCGCC
>JANXOM010000079.1 GCA_025353585.1 Deltaproteobacteria bacterium | reverse complement strand
CTAGTTCGGGCGCGGCAGGTTCGCGGAGAACGTCAGCGCGTCCACGATCGCGAGCTCCATGTCCGTGTCGGTGATCTGAAACGCCGCCTGCATGACGCCGAGGAACGGCACGACGCGCCAGCTCGGCACGGTCGCGGGCGGCTCGGCGACGAGCGTGTAGACGACCATCCAGTACCGATCCACGGGATCGGGGAGCGCAGACGCGACGCGCGCGAGCTCGCTGAAGACCTGGGCGTCGGGCGCCCGCGGCCGCCGGAAGGCGCGGTAGAGCTCGGCGTCGAGGTCGTCGCGCGCGAGCGCGAGGTCGGGCAAGGCCGCGAAGAAGTCGCGCACGCGGAAGCGATGCTCGTCGGTGGCGCAGGCCCGCGCGAGGGCCCGCAGCGCGAACACCTCCGACACGACGGGGACCAGCGTGCGCAGGCGCGAATAGCGATCCTCGAGGTACGCGGGCAGCGCGGCCGTCTGCGCGGCGGCCACGATCTGCTGCGCCTCGAGCGGGCTGATGCGGAGCGCGACGCGCAGCGCCTCGAGGAACCGCAGCTCCGCCTCCACGAGCACGTCATCGGCGAGCGCGATCTCGGCCGCGAGGCAATACGCGGCGAGCCGGTGGATGCGCGAGGGCAAGCCCCTCGCGATCGCGGGGGCGCGCGCCATGGCGCTGCCGGCGAACGCGAGCGCGTCCTTCGAGAGGCCCACCAGCGTCTTCGCGGCCGCCTCGGGCAGTCCGCGAAACATCGGGTGCGAGCGCAGCTGGTCCTCGATGCCGGCGAGCTCGCGCGGCTCGAGCACGCCGTCCGAGCTCGTGGCGCCGAGCATGGCTTCGATCAAGAAGCGCCGCGGGTCGTTCGGGCGCAGCGCGCCTCCCAGCAGCTCGGCCACGCTGCGATCAGCACTCGACATCGGCAAGGCGAGCTTACATCCACCTTGGCCCCCGTACACCGCGCTATGCTTCGCGCATGATCCGGCCCGAGGTCGTCGCGGCGAGCTTGGCGCTCGCCCTGCCCCTCTCGGCGGGCGTCGCCCACGCGGAGCCGACACGCAGGGTCCTGATCGAGACCGTCCCCGGCGGCGCGCACGTCTTTCTCAATCAGAAGGAAGACGGCGTGAAGTGCGAGGCCACGCCGTGCACCATCGACGTGCCACTCGGTGAGACCCCGCTCATCGTCGAGCTCGAGAACTATGCGCCCAGCATCACGATGCTCGACGTGCCGAAGGGCCGCGGGGTCCTCAAGCAATCGATCACGCTGATCGCGTCCACGGGAGGCATCGACGCGAAGCCGCTCGCGGGCGCGAAGGGCGCGACCGTGAAGGTGGACGAGGTCGACAAGGGCGTCGCGCCGGTCAAGATCCCGACGGAGCCGGGGCCGCACCACATCACGTACGTCCTGAACGGCAAGCAGGTCTTCGAGAAGTACATCGAGGTCGAGGCCGGCGACGACTACTACGACCTGACCCCTACCGCCGGCGAGGCGCCGCCGGGCCCGCCGAACGATGACCCCGGGAATCCGCTGGATCCGCCGGGCGGCGGCGACGTGGAGAAGAAGGCACCCGCCGGTCCGCACACGCGGATCCTCACGGGCTCGGTGCTGTTCGACGTCGGCTTTCGCCAGTTCAGCTACGAGAACGGCACCGGCTCGAACAACCGCCCCGAGTCCGAGGGCGGCCAGCTGCTCGCGGGTCCGCTGATCGAGCTCTACCCGACGGCGCTGTTCGCGCCGAAGACGTTGCCGGGGCTCGCGCTCCTCGCGCGGTTCGAGTTCGGGTTCAACAACCAGAGCGTCACGGGCACCGCGCAGGCGACCACGACGTACTGGCAGTCGATCGAGATCAGCGGCCGGCACCGCTGGGTGATCGGCGACAACAAGGGCTCCGTGGACGCGAGCGTGGGCTACGTCCAGGACCGGCTGCAGTTCTCGGGGCACACGAGCGACATCGCGCTCGTCCCCGACGCGAACTACCAGGCGCTGCGGCTCGGCGTGCGGGGCGCGATCATGACGGGCAACGTCGAGCCGTACCTGGTGCTCGAGAACCGGATCGTCCTGTCGTCCGGCGACCTCGGCTCGCGCTACGACCACGCGAGCACGAACGGCATCCACGCCGCGCTCGGGTTCGCGTACCACCACGACAAGATCACGGCCCACCTCGAGGGCCAGCTGACGCGCTACAGCTCGACCTATTCGAACGACATGATGAACACGACGAACCAGGCCGACGGCGCCACGGACGTGGTCGAGCTGATCTCTTTGATGCTCGGCTATTCGTATTAATCGGCGCCGCGCGTCACGCGCGGACGCCGAGGCCGCGTCGTCACGAGCGCGGTGCTGGCGCCGCCAACCCCCTCGAGGACTCGGGGACATGGCGGCGTCGCGCGAGCTCACAGACCGCGAATAAATCGCGGTCTCTGTCGATCGGCTTGTCGGCTCCGCCGCCGGCGCCTGTCCGGAGGAGATCACCCGCGGAGACGCGAGCTCAGTCGCTGAGATACTTCTCGAAGGCCTTGAAGTCGTAGGGGCGGCCGAGGAAGTCGTGCACGAGATCGGCCGCGTCCTTGGCGCCGCCGGGTGCGAGCACGTCGTCGCAGTAGCGGTGCGCGACCTCCGGCGCCATCAGGCCCTTCTTGTCGATCGAACCGCGCCGCCCTTCGGCGCCGCTGCCGGCGCGGGGCGAGCCCCCGCCGTCGAACGCCGTCAGCATGTCCTTCGCGATCACGAGCGACCACATGTACGTGTAGTACATGGACGAGTAGCCGATGAGGTGGCCGAACGAGGTGTGGAACTTCGTGCCCTCGACGTACGCGAACGGCGTGTACTTCGCCTGGAGCTCGCGCACCATCTTGCCCTGGTCGACCTTCGCGGGGTCGGCGCGGTGCAGCTCGAGCGAGAGCGCCGCGTAGAGCATCTGCTGCGCGACCTTCGAGCCGAGGCCGAACTTGTCCGCGCGCTGCATCTTCTTGACGAGCGCCTCGGGGATCACGGCGCCGGTCTCCGCGTTCTTCGCGAAGCGCTTCAGCGTCTCGTAGCGCCAGGCCCACTCCTCGAACATCTGCGACGGCGCCTCCACGAAGTCCTGCTCCGTCGCCACGCCGGAGAGCCGGCTCCAGTGGTGCCCGCCGCCGAGGATGTGGTGCATGAGGTGGCCGAACTCGTGGAACATCGTCACGGCGTCGCCGTGGTCCATGAGCGCGGGCTTGCCGCCCGACGTCTTCGGGTCGGGGAGGTTACAGACGAGCGCGCCCTCGGGGAGCTGCTTGCCCACGACGCCGTCGAGCAGCGGGAACTGCGCCGCGTGCTTGTACTTGTCGGGCCGCGGGTGCATGTCGAGGTAGATGCGCCCGAGCTTCTGGCCGCCGCGCATCACGTCGTAGACCGCCACGTCGGGGTGCCACGTCTCGGCGTTCGCGACCGGCTGGTACTGGATCTCGTACATCTCGGACGTGATGTCGAGGAGGCCCTGCAGCGTCTGCGCGTAGCCAAAGTACTGGCGCACCTCGTTCGAATCGACAGCGTACTTCTCCTTCTTGATCTGCTTCTCGAGCCAGAACTTCTGCCAGCTGCCGACCTCCTTCGCCTTCGGGTCGTGCTTGCGGAGCTGGGCGAGGAGCTCGGCGTAGTCGCGCTTCGAGCGCGCCGCCGTCAGCTTCGTCACGCGCGTGATGAAGTCGGCCTCCGCCTTGCCGCCGCGCAGCATCTTGTCGGCGCTCGCGTAGTCGGCCCAGTCAGCGTACCCGAGGAGGTTCGCCTTCTCGCGGCGGAGGACGAGGAGCTTGCCGAGGATCTCCTCGTTGTGCGCGTCGCCGCGCGAGAGAAACTCGATGTAGAGCTCCTTGCGGAGCGCGTCGTCCTCGGCGTAGCTCGAGAACGGGATGTAGTCCGGGTAGTCGGTGGTGATGCGGATGACGCCCTTGGCATCGGCCGGGTGCGCGGCGATCCAGTCGGCGGGCAGGCCGGCGAGGCGCTTGGGGTCGGTGACCTCGATCGAGCGCGTGTCCTCGGCGACGTTCTTCTCGAACTCCTGGCCGAGCTTCGTGCTCGCGGCGTCGATCGCCTGGATCCGGGCGCGCTTCGCGTCGTCGAGATCGACGCCGGCGAGGTGGTAGTCGCGCAGCACGAGCTCCTTGAAGCGCTTCGTGTCGGCGTCGGCCTTGGCGACATCGACGGCCTGGAGCGCGTCGAAGATGCGGCGATCGAGGAGGAGCTTCGACGCGAGCTGCTGGACGTCCTGCCCGCACAGGCGCGCGGCGTCGCGGACCTGCGCGTCCGGGTGGACCTCGGCGAACAGCCCCGCGCGCTCGGCGGCGTTGTTCTCGTAGCGCGCGGCCTCGTTGTACGGCTCGAGGGTGTTGGCGATCGTGCGCGCGTCCTTGACCGCGAGCATCACGTCGATGTTGCGCTGCGTCTCCTGGATCTGGAGCTTGCAGGTGTCGGCGAACTGCTGCGCGGCGGTGGTCGGCGGCGGCGGCGGCGCGGCCATCACGGCGGCGGGCCCGGCGGGCGCGGTTTCGGGGACGACCGCGGGCGGCGGTGGCGGCGGCATCGCCGCGGGCGTGGGGGCGGCGCTGCCGCAGGCGGCGGCGGTGACGGCGAGGATGATCGCGGAGAGCTTGTTCATGGAAATCACCAGACCTGGCACGTGTTGGCGGGATGCATCGGCGTACCCGCCGCGCAGTGGAACGCGTCGGCGAACTCCGGGAGATTGCGGAGCGCGCCGTAGACGCGGAACTTCGGCGGCGCGTGCGGATCGACGGTGAGCCGGCGCTGGACCTCGGCCGGGCGGTCCTTGCTGCACCACGCCTGGCCGACGGCGAGGAAGAACTGCTGGTCCTCGGTGAAGCCATCGGCGACGTACGTCTTCGCCGGGTGCTGGCGGAGCGCGCGGTAGGCGTGGAACGCGGTCTTCACGCCGCCGAGGTCCGCGATGTCCTCCCCGAGCGTGAGGCGGCCGTTGACGAACTGCTTGGGGAGCGCCTCGAACGTCGCGTACTGCTCCGCGACGCAGGTGCCCTTGGCCTCGAACTTCGTCTTGTCCTCGGGGCTCCACCAGTTCTTGAGGTTGCCCGCGTCGTCGAACTGCGCGCCCTGATCGTCGAAGCCGTGGGTGAGCTCGTGGCCGATGACCATGCCGATGCCGCCGAGGTTCGCGGCGACGCCGCGGTCGGGCCCGAAGAACGGCGCCTGGAGGATGCCGGCCGGCAGCGCGGTGTTGTTCGCCGACGGGCGGTAGTACGCGTTGACCTCGAACGCGTTCATGCCCCACTCCGCGCGGTCGACGGGCGTGCCGGCGCGCGCGATGACGCGGTGGTAGTTGAACACGCCCGCGCGGAGCTCGTTGCCGGCGAAGTCGCCGGGCTTGACGTCGAAGTCGTAGGTCTTCCACTTGTCGGGGTAGCCGATCATGCGGACGAGCTTGCCGAGCTTGTCGCCGGCGATCCTCTTGCTCGCCGGCGACATCCAGTCGAGCTCGCCGAAGTTGCCGCCCATCGCGGTGACGATCGCGTCGATGAGCTGGATCGCGGAGGCCTTGCTCGTCGCGGGGAACGCCTTCGCGACGTACTGCGCGCCGAGGAGCTCGCCGAGCGCGCCCGTGGTCGCGGTGATGCAGCGCTTGAAGCGCTCGGGCCGCTCGGTGACGCCGGTGAGCGCCTTCTGCAGCTCGAAGTCCTCGTCGTCGAACGCCTTGCCGAGGGCGAACGCGGTGTCGGAGACGAGGTGATACGTGAAGTAGCTCGCCCACTGCGCGGGCTTGAGTTTGGTGCGCAGCGCGTCGAGCTGGGCGAAGTACGCGGGCGTGCCGACGACGAGCAGCGTGCTCGGCTTGATGCCGAGCGCCTTCCAGTACGCGGCCCAGTCGATGGACTTCACCTGCTTCGCGAGGCCCTTCGCGTCGGTCGGGTTGTACGCGGCCTGCACGTCGCGGCGCTCGACGCCGGTCTTCGTGAGCTTCGCGAGCTCGGTCTCGATCGCGAGGACATCGGCGGCGGCGGCATCGGCCTTCGCGGCGGGCGTGCCGGCGAGCGCGAGGAGCTTGCCGACGTGCGTGCGGTACGCGTCGACCTTGTCCTTGAACTCCGGTTTGACGTAGTAGTCGCGGTCCGGGAGGCCGAGGCCGGCGGCGTCGAGGTAGAGGACGTTCTGCGTGGAGTCCTTGCGATCGGCCCCGGCGTACGCGCCGAACACGACGGAGCTGCCGATCTGGTGCAGCGCGGTGAGCGCGGCGAACCACGACTTCGCGTCCTTGACGGCGGTGGTCTTCGCGAGCAGCGGCTTGATGGCGGTGAGGCCGGCCTTGTCGATCGCGGCCTCGTCCATGCCTGATGCGTACAGGTAGCCGATCTTCTGTTCGATCGAGCCCGGCGCGGCCTTGGCGGCATTCTTCGCCGCGCTCTCGACGATCTTGCGCTGCACGTTGAGGCTGTCCTCGCGCAGCATGTCGAACGAACCCCAGCGGGTGCGGTCGGCGGGAATCGGATGCGTCGCCACCCACTTCGAATTCACGAATCCATTCAAGTCGGAGCAGGGGCTGATCTTGCCGTCGATCTCGGTCACATCGAAGTGGCTGGATGCTGCGCCAGCCGCGCCGCTCAACAACGCCATGCCGACAGCCAACGTCAGGGGTTTGAAATTGTTCATGGGGTTCGCCTTGATGTGAGGGCGCGGCTGCGCCGAGAACCGGATCGAATACAACGGTCGAGTCTGGATAGCACGGCAAGGTCTCCGATAGTGTCGAAGGTCATATGGAGCAAGACCGATGGCGATACTTGTTGGCGCATCCGTGCGCTGCGGGCATTATCATGCGCGCATGACGACGACGCCTGCGCCCACATCCATCCAGCTAACCTTCCGTGCCGCCACGCCCGACGATGCCAGCAGTATCGTCGCCCTGGTCGAATC
>JANXOM010000039.1 GCA_025353585.1 Deltaproteobacteria bacterium | reverse complement strand
CGCTTGCCGAAGAGATCGCGCAGACGCTGAACAACGTGATGGGCCAGGCCGGCAATCGCGCGGGCGCCGGCACGCCAAGCCAGCCCGGCCAGGCGCGTGGCGCGGGTCCATCGCCGGCACAGCAGGGCCTCGGCGGTCCGGGCTCCGATAACCTCGGCGCGTCGCTCGAAGGTCAGGTCCGCGTCGTCGGCGACAAGCCGTCGAACTCGCTGATCATCATGTCGTCGGGTCGCGACTACATCTCGATCAAGAAGGTCATCAAGGATCTCGATCTGCCGCGCCGCCAGGTGTTCATCGAGGCGCTCATCCTCGAGGTCCAGCTCTCCAACGAGACCGACGTCGGCACCTCGTCGCACGGCGGCTTGCCCGTCGGCGGCCAGAGCCTCGTGCTCGGCGGCGTGCAGACGGCGAGCTTGAAGTCCCTCGACCTGACGACGCTCGTCAGCGCGACCGGCCTCATCGGCGGCCTCATCGGCTCGCCGCTCGCGAACTCGACCCAGTTCCTCGGCACCAGCATCCCGTCCTACGGCGTGCTGTTCCAGGCGCTCTCGAATCAGGCGAACACGAACATCCTGTCCACGCCGGTCGTCATCGCGCTCGACAACGAGAAGGCCGAGTTCTCGGTCGGTAACAACATTCCCTACAAGGCCGGCCTCTCGTTCGGCGGCTTCGGTCTCCCCGCCGCCGGCGGCGCGGCGAGCGGCGTCGCGGGCTCCATCGGCCAGAACATCCAGCGCCAGAAGCTGAACCTCACCCTGAACATCACGCCCCACATCTCCAGCAACGACGCGGTGCGTCTCGAGGTCGAGCAGGAGACCCAGGACATCGGCGACAAGGATCCGGAGCTCGGCCCGACGTGGACGGAGCGCAAGCTGCACACGCACGTCGTCGTGCACGACCAGCAGAGCGTCGTCATCGGCGGCCTCATCCAGGAGCGCGAGATCTACAACATCAGCAAGGTGCCGCTCCTCGGCGATATCCCGATCCTCGGCTACCTTTTCAAGTACTCGTCCAAGACGAAGAAGAAGACGAATTTGCTGATCCTCCTCACGCCTTACATCATCAAGGACCAGCTCGACCTGGCCGCGATCCGCGAGCGGAAGACGCGCGAGTACAACGAGTTCACGAAGTCGTTCACCAACCTCAACGCCATGCGCTACGAGCCCCGCATCGACTACAAGCGCAAGCGCGGCGTGGTCGAGGAGATCAACCGCGCCGTGCTGTCGGTCGAGCTGGACGCGGACCTCCGCAACCAGGTCGGCAAGCGCCAGCGCGTGCAGGACGGCCCGATCGACTACTCGCCGTCGCAGATCGAGGCGCCGGAGGAGGGCGCGGGTCACGGCGATGGCACCACGCACTCGTCGATTCCGGATCCCGCCGACGCGAAGCGCCCGACGCCGCCGCCGGCGGCCCCGAAAAAGGGCGCGCCCTGATGGCGACCCCGGGCGGCTACGCGGACCCCGCGGGCATTGGCGGCATCGGCGGCATCCACCGCAGCGGTGAGCCCGTGCTCGGCCCGAACACGCGCATCGGCGAGATCCTCGTCGCGCGCTGCGGCGTGCCCATCGACGCCATCGAGAAGGCGCTCGGCAAGCAGCGGGAGGAGGGCGGCCTCCTCGGCGAGGTGCTCCTGCGCCTGCGCCTGTGCGACGACGAGCAGCTCGCGCTCGCCCTCTCGGTCCAGCTCGAGATGGCGTACCTGCGGGACCTCCCCAAGCCCGACGACATCCCGGCCGAGTTCATCGACAAGCTGCCGATCAACTACGCGCGCCAGCGGCTGGTGCTGCCGCTCGGACGCGACGCGGCCGGGCGCGTGATGGTCGCGATCGCCGACCCGCATGCCGTCGACGTCATCGACCACGTCGCCGTGCTCATCGGCGAGCCGGTCGAGCCCGTCGTCGTGTCGGCGTCGAAGATCGTCGACCACATCAACAAGACGTACACGCGCCTCCGCGGCGGCGCCGAGCTCGAGGAGGGCGCGCGGAAGGACGGCGACGGCGAGGACGAGTTCTCGCAAGCCGAGGAGCTCGTCGACATGCTCGACGCCAACGACGAGGCGCCGATCATCCGCTGGGTCAACTCGCTCATGTTCCAGGCCGCGAAGGACCGCGCGTCGGACATCCACATCGAGCCGGGCGAGCGCGATGTCGCCGTGCGCTACCGCGTGGACGGCGAGCTGCGCGAGGCCAAGCGCGCGCCGAAGAAGTTCCTGCCGTCGATCATCGCCCGCGTGAAGATCATGTCGGGCCTGAACATCGCCGAGAAGCGGCTCCCCCAGGACGGCCGCATCCGCCGCAAGATGGCCGGCAAGGACGTCGACATGCGCGTCGCGACGGCGCCGACCGCCGGTGGCGAGCGCGTCACCATCCGGCTCCTCGATCGCAGCAGCGTGCTCCTGGGTCTGCCGGACATCGGCTTCGCGACCGATCAGCTCGACATCATCCGCGCCGTCATCAAGCGGCCGCACGGCATCATGCTCGTCACGGGCCCCACCGGCTCGGGCAAGACCACGACGCTCTACGCCTGCCTCTCCGAGATCAACGCGCCGAACCTCAACATCCTCACCGTCGAGGACCCCGTCGAGTACCAGCTCGAGGGCATCTCGCAGACGCAGGTGAACTCGAAGATCGACCTGACGTTCGCGTCCGGCCTGCGCTCGTTCTTGCGCCACGATCCGGACGTCATCATGGTCGGCGAGATCCGCGACCGCGAGACGGCCGAGGTCGCGATCACGGCGTCGCTCACCGGTCACCTCGTGTTCTCGACCGTCCACACGAACGACGCCGCCGGCGGCATCACGCGCCTCATCGACATGGGGATCGAGCCGTTCCTCGTCGCGTCATCGCTCGTGTGTCTCCTCGCCCAGCGCCTCGTGCGCCGGCCCTGCTACGAGTGCGCGAAGGCGGTCCGGCCCTCGGAGGAGATGGTCCGCGAGCTCGGCCTCGATCCGGCCACGTTCTACGCGGGCGGCTATAACTTCCCGCACGTGAAGGGCTCGCGCCCGCCGCCGATCGGCACGGTCTACGAGCCGGTCGGGTGTCCGGCGTGCGGACAGCTTGGCTACCGGAGCCGCACCGGCATCTACGAGCTCCTGATGATCAACGATCAGGTGCGCCGGCTCTGCCTCGAGAAGGCGGACGCGGGCTCGATCCGCAGCGCGGCCGTCGCCAACGGCATGGTCACGCTGCGCTTCGACGGCGCGCGCAAGATCGTCCAGGGCATGACGACCCCCGAGGAAGTCCTGCTCAACACCGCCGAGTCGGGGGACTAGCCCATGGCGATGTACGCGTTCAAGGGGATCAACCCCTCGGGCAAGAGCGTCAACGGCCTCAAGGACGCCGAGTCGCCGAAGCTCCTGCGCCAGCTGCTCCGCAAGGACGGCGTGCTCATCACGAGCTTCGAGCTGTCGAAGGGCGGCAAGGGCGGCAACAACCCGCACTCGAAGTCGGGCGCCAAGAAGAAGTCCGGCGGCCTCGGGCGCGACGTCGATGTCGGCGCGATGTTCGGCGGCGCCTCCAAGATCGAGATCGCCAACCTCACGCGCCAGATGGCCACGCTCATCAAGGCCGGCATCCCGCTCGCCGAGACCCTCGGCGCGCTCGTCGAGCAGATCAGCAACGTCCGCATGAAGACGGCCATGGGCGAGGTCCGCACCATGGTCAACGAGGGCAGCACTCTCGCGGACTCGCTCGCGCGTCACCCGCGCATGTTCGACGAGCTGTACGTCTCGATGGTGCGCGCCGGCGAGGTCGCCGGTAACCTAGACGAGGTCCTCACGCGCCTCGCCGACTTCCTCGAGGCCGCGCAGAAGCTCAAGTCGAAGATCATGGGCGCGATGATCTACCCGATCGTCATGCTCGTCGTCGGCGTCGGCATCATGACGGTCCTCATGGTGAAGGTGATCCCCGAGATCACGCAGATGTTCACCCAGTCGGGCAAGACGCTGCCGCTCAACACGCGGATGCTGATCGCCACGTCGAAGTTCTTCGGCAACTACATCTTGTGGATCCTGATTGGCACCGTCCTCGCAATCGTTGGCTTCGTGCAGTGGTCGCGCAGCAAGGACGGACGGCCCATCTGGGACCGCTTTGTCCTGCGCCTGCCCGTACTTGGCGAGCTCGTCCGCACCATCAACGTCGGCCGGTTCGCGCGCACGCTTGGCACGATGCTCGAGTCCGGCGTGCCAATGCTGCGCTCGCTCGAGACGGCCCGCCAGATCATGGGCAACGTCATCCTGCAGCGCGCCGTCGAGGACGCGAAGAAGGCGGTCACCGAGGGTGACTCGCTCGCCAGCACCCTCAAGCGCAGCGGCCACTTCCCCGCCACGATGATCCACATGACCGCGGTCGGCGAGCGCGCCGGTCAGCTCGAGCAGATGCTCCAGCGCGTCGCGCAGACCTACGAGTCCGAGGTCGACACCAAGCTCTCGCGCTTCACCGCGCTCCTCGAGCCGATGATGCTCGTGGTGATGGGCGGCTCCGTCGCCTTCATCGTCTTCTCGATTCTTCAGCCCATCATGGATCTCGGTCAGCTTTCCGGCCCCAAGTAAGGAGAACTCAATGCTGCGCATCCTGTTCGACCGTCTGTCCACCCAGCGCCTGTCCCGCTCGCTCCGCCGCTCCCAGCGCGGCATGACGCTGCTCGAGATCATGATCGTGCTCGCGATCATCGCCCTCGTCATGGGCCTCGTCGTCGGACCTCGCGTCATGAAGCTGTTCGGCGAGTCGAAGGTCGACACGACGCGCATCAAGGTCACGAAGTACGCGTACGAGGCGTATCCGTCGTGGTCGTCCTCGCACCCCGACAAGGGCTGCCCGGCGCAGATCGCGGATCTCAACGAGTACATGAACAGCGATGACGCCAACGACTCGTGGGGGCACCCGCTCAAGATGTTCTGCGGCCAGAACCTGCCGCCGGGCGCCAAGGGCCTCGCCGTCATGTCCGATGGCGAGGACGGCAAGGAAGGCACCTGCGACGACGTCGAGTCGTGGGACGCCAAGCACGTCTGTAACTAGCGAGCTCCCGAGCCTCCCCCATGCGCACCTCCTCCCCCAGCTCTCAGAACGGCATGACGCTGTTCGAGATCATGATCGTCCTGGCGATCATGGCGGGGGCGTCGTTGCTCGTACGCAGCGGCTTTCGCATGATCACGAAGGCGGACCTGGTCGAGGACGCGACGGAGCTGTCGGCGGTGATGCGCCGCGCGAGCCAGCTCGCCGTGGAGACGGCCGAGGTCCACCGCGTCCTGTTCGACCTCGACAAGCAGATCTACGTCGTCGAGCAGTGCCAGGGCGCGGTCGCGATCCAGCGCAACGAGCAGCTCCAGCCGGATCCCGAGGTCAAGAAGCAGCTCCTCGACCGCGCCAAGCAGCGCATGGCGAACCTGCCGGCGGATGCGTTCGCGGCCGGCGATCCCGAGGAAGCGGCGAAGCGGGCGAGCGCGCTGGCCGGGGCCCACGTGCAGGACCGGACCTGCTCGCCGGCAAAGGAGGGCATCACCGGCGACGCGAGCGGCAAGGGCTGGGCGCGCACGCTCAAGGCCGGCAAGGGCATCAAGTTCAAGCTGCTCGCGGTCGCGCACCGCGACGAGCCGGCCGTGAAGGGGCAGGTCGCGATCTACTTCTATCCGATGGGCTCGGCCGAGAAGGCGGTCATCGAGGTCACCGACGGCTCCGAGACCTTCAGCGTCCTCGTCTACGGCCTCACGGGCCGCGTGGAGCTGCGGGACGGCGAGCTGAAGAACCTCGACGACCACATGCTGAAGAACATCATGGGCGACAAGGACGCGAAGCGGGAGGACTCCCAGTGAAGCGGCGCGCGCGCGGGTTCACGTTGCTCGAGGTCATGATCGGCCTCGCGCTCCTCGGCTTCGCGCTCGCGGTGCTCATCAAGAGCGCGGCCGGCAACATCTTCAATGCGCAGCAGGCGCAGATGATCGGCGTCGTCACCGACCTCTCGCGCGGCAAGATGTACGACATCGAGGAAGGCCTCCTGAAGGACGGCTTCCAGGACACCGATCATAACTCGCAGGGCGCGTTCGACATGGAGGGCTGGCCGCTCATCACCTGGACCGCGAAGGTCGAGGAGGTCGAGCTCCCGAGCTGGAAGGACCTGCAGGCGATGGCCAGCGGCCACGCGAAGAAGATGATGGGCTCCAATGGCGTGGGCGGCTCGGATGCCTTCGGGCTCAGCTCGGGCTCCGGATCGGCGGTCAAGCTCGGCTCGAACGGCCTGCCGCTGAACCTCCAGAACCTCGGCTCGGCGTTCGGCTCGGGGTCGGCCGGCGACATCTCGGCGATCCTCGGCTCCGACGCGCTCGGCGCGGGCTCGCTCAACGCCTTCCAGAACAGCGCGCTCGGCAGCATGCTCGGTCAGTTCGGCGGCCTCGGGGGCGCGGGCTTTGGCTCCGACACGGCCGACAGCGCGGGCGCGAACGCGATCCAGTCGAACTACGCCATGGTGCAGGAGACCCTGAAGGTCTCGATCCGCAAGGTCACGCTCGTCGTGTCCTGGAAGGTCGGCGGCGACGCGAACGACCTCAAGACGGTCGCCTTCTTCACCGACGCGGCCGCGATGGACAAGGTCCTCCAGGGCCTCGGCGCCAACGGCAGCGCGAGCGGCTCGGGCGCGGGCAGCGGCACCGGCACGGGCTCGGGCTCGACCAAGGGCACGGGCTCGGGCAGCACGCGCGGCACCACGGGCCTCGGCACGGGGAGCAAGTAATGCATACGGTGCGCGTCCGCGGCCGCGGCCAAGCCGGCCTCACGCTGATCGAGATCATGATCGCGGTGTCGATCCTCGTCGTGATGATGGGCCTCGGCTGGAAGACGATCGCGAACACGTCCGAGACGCGGCGCACGTTCACCGCGTTCGAGGAGCGCAACCACGAGCTGCGGCTGGCGCTCGGCCGGATCTCGACCGACTTCGAGGCGGCCTATCTCTCGAAGAACGAGGACACGGCCCTCGATCACCCGCGCACGATGATGATCGGCAAGACCAGCGGCAAGATCCCAAGCGTCCGCTTCTCGACGCTGAACCACCGCGTCCTGTGGGCGGACGCGAACGAGTCCGAGCAGACCGTCATCCAGTACCTCGCGCACCCCGATCCGGAGAGCTCGAGCATCATGGACCTCGTCCGGCGCGAGCAGCGTCGCGAGTCGAACCAGCCGCCCGAGGACGAGCCGGCGGACTACGACGTCGTGGTGCACGACATCGAGTCGCTCAAGATCGATTACTGGAACTGGAAGACCGCGGACTGGCAGGACAGCTGGGATACGACGCAGGCCGACGGTCAAAAGGGCACGTTGCCGAGCCGCGTGCGGATCACGCTCGTCACGAAGGACCCCGGCGGCCACGAGGTCAAGATCTCCACCCAGGCGCGGATCCTCATGCAGGAACCCCTCAACTTCACCAACTGATGATCACCCTCACCGCCATCAGAGCCGCGCTCCTGCGGCCTCGGTACCTCGGCCGGAAGCCGACGCGCCGGCAGCGCCGCAAGCGCCAGCGCGGCATCGCGCTCGTGATGGTGATGATCGCCATCGCGATCACGCTCGTGATCACGAACCAGTTCGGCACGGCCACGAACGTGGACATGCTCGCCGCCTCGAACTACCGCGACCAGATGCGCGCGCACTTCCTCTCGCGCAGCGCGCTCGACCTCTCCGAGCTCGTCATCCGCCTCCAGCAGCGGATCGACAACATGGCGGCCGGCACCCAGATCACGGACTTCGCCGACCAGGTGATGCTCGCGTTCTGCGGCTCGCCCGAGGAGGTGAAGGACGCCGTCGGCTTCTCGCCCGGCGCGGTCAAGGGCCTCGGCGCGGATATCGGGCAGTGCGGCATCAACGGCTCGATCCAGACCGAGGACAACAAGATCAATTTGAACTGCGCGAACGGCAATACGGCGACGGCCGCGGCGCTCAAGTCGGAGCTCGACGCGCTCGTCTACTTTCCGGCCTACGACCCGATCTTCGAGGAAGCGGACGCCGAGAACTATCGGCGCGATCGGCTGACGCAGGCGGCCGCGATCGTGGACTACATCGACGCGGATGGTCTGCGGGTGCGTGACCGCGGCACCACCGAGGACTACGGCTACGAGAGCCTCAAGGACCGGTACTACGCGAAGAACAACTACATCGACACCCTCGGCGAGCTCCGGCTCGTCCGCGGCGTCGATGACCGCTTCTGGACGATGTTCAGCAACTCGTTCACCGTGTACGGCGGCTGCAAGGTCAGCCTCCAGACGCTGACGGACACGCAGCTCATCGCCGCGATCCTCTTCCTCACGGCCAAGAACCAGAACGATCCGATCCTGTCGAACCCGCAGCTCCTCTTCCAGCTCGCCGGCCTCATCGCGAAGGCGAAGCAATACGGCGAGACGTTCGACAAGCCGGCGGACTTCGTCGCGTACGTCAAGGATCCGGGCGGCAGCGTCGGGGCCCTTGCCAGCAAGAGCGGCACGATCTCGGGCAGCGCCGCGAGCGCCGCGCTCACGAACGGCATCCCCGGCCTCGCCGGCGGTCAGAAGCTCGGCATGGAGCTCGATGTCGGGAAGCTCACCCAGCTCGTGACCACCGCCCCGCGCCGCGTCTACCGCATCGAGTCGTGGGGGCAGATCGACCGCGCGCAGAAGAACGCCGATGGCTCACCGGTCTTCCCGTCGATCCGCAGCACTATCACCGGCGTGTGGGACACGAAGGTCGTCCCGCAGAACGCTCGCAAGCCACCCGTGCCGAACGGCGCATGGGTTTTCATGAAGGAAGAGTAACCATGGCGAGTCGAGTCTTTGCCGTCGACCTCGGAGCGTGGAGCGTCAAGCTCGTGCTCGCGAGCCCCGGCCTTCGCGGGGCGGTCTTGACGCAGGTGATCGAGCGGCTCGTGCCGCCGGGCGACGAGACCGCCGACATCCGCGCGCGCCGCGTGCTCGCGGGCCTGGTCGACGAGCTGCGCCTCCGCGACGAGACGGGTTACCTCGGCGTCTACGGCGACCAGGTGTTCACGCAGGTCCTCGAGTTCGGGTTCAAGACCCTGCGCCGCGCCGAGCTCGACAAGGCCGTCGGCGGCGAGCTCGAGGGCGTCGTCCCGGTCGATCTCGAGGACATGGTCTACACGTTCGAGCCCATCCCGCCGACGCCGCTCGTGGCACCGCTCGGCGAGGGCGAGCAGGCGCGCGGGCGCGTGGCCGCCCCTTCCGATGGCATGCGCGTGCTGACGTACGCCATGCGGCTCGATCGCGCCGAGGCGCTCCTCACCCTGGCGCGCCAGGCGCACTTCGAGGCGCGCGGCCTGCTCGCGTGCGGCGGCGCGGCGGCCCGGCTCGTGGAGCGAACCCCGTCGCTGGCGAAGGCGCGGATGGATGGCGCGGTGGCGGTCATCGACGTCGGCCACGATCGGACCGACATCATCGTCGTGAGCGGCGGGAAGGCCGTGTTCAGCCGCAGCGTCGCGCGCGGGGGCCGCCAGGTCACCGACGCCATCGCGCGGCAGTGGAAGCTCGCGTTCGAGGATGCCGAGCGCGCGAAGCACAGCGACGGCTTCGTCGCCTCGCAGGCCGAGCCGGCGACGAACGAGGCGTGGGCGAAGATCCATCAGTGCACGATCAGCGAGCTGCAGCCCTTCGCGCGCGATATTCGGCAGACGCTCGTCGCGTGCCGAGCGCGCACGGGCTTCGCGCCGATCGCCGCGCTCGTCATCGGCGGCGGCGCGCGCCTCCGGGGCATGGGCTCGTTCCTGACCGAGCAGCTCGCGATCCCCGCGTGGCGCCTGACCGCCGACGACGTGACCGCGCTCGCCGGCCCGCGCATCGGCGGCGAGGCCGCGGCCGCGATGCCGATCGACAGCGCCGCCCTCACCGTGGGCATGGCGTACGATTGCGCTGGTGGTCGCCCGCAGTTCGACCTGCGCTCGGGCGCGCTCGCCGTGCGCGTGGACCTCTCGTTCCTGCGCAGCAAGGCGGTCCCTCTCATCGCGTCGATGGTGACCGTCGCGGCGTTCGCGTCGGGCGCCGCGTACGCCAGCCTCTACTCGCTCCGCAAGTCCGAGAAGATCCTCGCCACACGCCTGCAGAGCGAGTCGACCGAGCACTACGGCTCGGCGCGCACCGTCGAGGAGATCCTCGGCGAGGCGGAGCCCGGCGGCTCCGGCGCGAGCGTCAGCGGCGGGGCGAACCCGATGCCGCGCATGTCGGCGTACGACGTGATGCTCGAGGTCTCGGCGCACCTGCCGGGCGCGGGCTCGGGCTCGGGCAAGGTCACGCTGGACGTCGAGAAGCTCATCATCGACGACAAGCAGGTGACGATCGAGGGCCTCGCGAAGACCTCCGACGAGGTCGAGCTCATCCAGGCCGAGCTCAAGAAGATCGATTGCTTCAAGGAACCGACGCGCGGGCCGACCGACACCGAGGGTGATCGGAAGCGGTTTCGCATGCAGATCCCATCCACCTGCATGGGGGAGGGAAAGTAGCCATGGCCATTCAAGACAAGGCTCGCGAGTTCTGGGACCGCATCTCGCCGCGCGAGCGGATGCTCGTCGTGCTGCTCGGGGTCGCCGCGCCCATCACGATCATCCTGTGGCTCGGCTTCTCGATCCATGACGGCCTCGAGGCGATCGAGAACCGCAACGACAAGACGCGTCACGCCCTCGACGTCCTCGCGGACCTGCACGCTCGCGGCGCGCCCGTCGCCGCGCCGGTCGACGACGTGGTCGCCACCATGGGCAGCGAGCCGCTGCCGCTCGATCCGTACCTCAACAAGGCCGCGCAGAAGGCGGGCCTGGTGCTCAAGAGCACGCGGCCGCGGCCGATCATCACGCGCAACGGGTTCGTGACGACGTCGGTGTCGTTCGAGCTCGAGCCGCTGGGCATCGAGGAGCTCGGCGCGTTCCTCAAGGAAGTCGAGACGCAGTCGAAGGTCGTGTTCGTCACGCACCTCGAGGTCACGCGCAACCGTGGCAAACCCGACAAGGTGAACGCGCAGCTCGACGTCTCGACGTATTCGCGCGAGAAGAAAGAGGGCGAGACCTCCGGGGCCGGCAGCGCGGCCGGTGGCGGCAGCAACGCCAGCGGCAGCGCCGCGTCCGGTTCCAGCGAACGGAAGGGCGGCTGACCATGGCGTTTCACCTCGGCAATCGGTCGCGGCTCGCGCTCCGCTACCTCGGCGTCGCGCTCGCCACGTTCGTGGTGTTCGTGTTCGCCATCCAGCTCACGTTTCCGTACGACCGCGTGAAGGCGAAGATCGTCGACGGGCTCTCCGAGAAGTACGACGTCACCGTCGGCGACGTGGAGCGGAGCTGGATCCCCGGCCGCTTCGCGCTCAAGGCGCTGACCCTGCGGACGCGCCCGGCGAAGTCCGATGACGGGGTCACCACGTTCTTCATCGAGCGCCTCGAGGTCGACCTGCACTTCCTCCCCGCCCTGCACGGCAACGCGTCCATCGGCCTCGACGCGAAGATCGGCGCCGGTCACATCACCGGCAACGTCACGATCGGCAAGGCCGCGACCTCGATCCACGTCGAGGGCAACGACCTGCCCGGGGCGAGCCTGCCGATGAAGGAGGCCCTCGGCCTGCCGATGTCGGGCAAGGTCGAGTTCTCGGTCGCGCTCGATCTTCCCAACGAGACGAACAAGGCCGGCAAGCGCGGTCCGGACTGGTCGCAGGCGGAGGGCGAGATCGAATTCTCGTGTCCGACGGGCTGCTCGATCGGCGACGGCAAGACGCGCCTCAAGCCGAAGCTCAAGAACGCTCGGCCGGGCACCTCCACCGAGGGCATCCTGTTCGGCAAGGTCGACATCCAGTCGCTGTTCGCCGAGATTTCGGTGACCCCGGGCCCCGGCGACGGCAAGCCCGGCAAGCTCGAGCTGAAGCGCTTCGACGTGAAGTCCACCGACGGCGATCTGAAGGTCGACTTCATGATGACGCTGATGCCGGACATCAACGAGTCGCCCGTCGCGGGCTGCCTCCGGTTCAAGGGCAGTCCGGCGCTCGAGAAGCGAGAGCCGAAGACGTACACGGAGCTGCAGCTCACCGGCGCGCAGATCGGGCCGGACGGGCTCTTCCACATCAAGCTGACGGACAAGTTCCGCGAGATCCGTCGCCTCCCGCAGACGTGCGGCGCCGAGAACAGCCCGAACATGGACTCCCCCGGGGGCTCACCTCCGCCGACCACCGGCATCACGCGCCGGCCGAACCTGACCGTCACGCCTCCCGACCCGGCCAAGCCGGCCGTCGTGCCGGTGGCGGTGCCGACCGCGGCCCTGCCCGCGCCGACGACGGTGACGATGCCGCCGCCCGCGACGCCGACCGTCCCCGTGCAGATGGGCTCGTCGGCTGCCGCCGGATCGCAGGGCCCGGCGGGGAGCGCCGAGGGCGAGGGCGGCAGCGCCACCGGCAGCCAGGAGACGCCGACCGGCGCCTTCGCCCCGCCGCCGCCGCCCGGCCCGTAGCTAGGGGCCAAGGCCGATCCACTCGGCCCCGTCGTCGCCGACCTCCTTCTTCCAGATCGGCACGCGGTCCTTGAGCCGATCGATCATGGCGCGGCACGCGGTGAACGCCTCGGCGCGGTGCGGCGCGGCGGCCGCGATCACGACCGCCACGTCACCCACGAGGAGGTGTCCGACGCGGTGCTCGACAGCGAGCCGCGCGCCCGCGACCTCGGCCTCGATCTCCTCGCACAGCGCCGTCATCGTCTTCACGGCCATCGCGCCGTAGGCCTCGTACTCCAGGTGCTCGATGGTCGCGCCCCGGCTGTGGCGCCGCACGACGCCGGTGAAGGTGACCACGCCGCCCATCTCGGCGTTGGTCACCGCCGCGAGGCAGCGGTCGAGGGAGAGGACCTCGCTCGACAGGAGCACGTGGCGATCCGTGACGCCACCCGCGACCGGTGGGATCAACGCCAGCTCGTCGCGCTCGCCCAGGACGTGCCCCTCGTCGACGAAGTGCTGGTTGACCGCGATGCGGAACCGCCCGCGCAGCTGCGCGATGGACGCGTGCCGCGCGCCGAGGACGGTGAGCGCGTCCGCGACCGTGGCGCCGGCCGGCAGCTCGAGGTCCTCGTCCGGGCGCCCGACGCGCTCGCGGAACACGGCGAAGTAGAGCACCTGGATCCGCATCTCCTGATGTCGTAGCGTGCGAGCGCCGATGGCGTCCAGCGACGATCGCGAGCACCTGCAGCGCCTGTTCGCGCGGATCCACGCCGTCGTCCGCAAGATCCCGCGCGGCTGCGTCGCGACCTACGGCCAGTGCGCCGAGCTCGCGGGCATCCCGAACGGCGGCCGCATCGGCGGCGCCGCGCTCAAGCAGAAGGCGGACGTCCCCTGGCAGCGGGTCGTCGGCAAGGCGAGCAGGACGCGCGGCCGGATCGCGATCCACGATCCGATCGGCGCCGCCCTCCAGCGCGAGCTGCTCGAACGCGAGGGCGTGCCGGTCGGGGATCGCGGGCTGATCGATCTCAGCGTCTATGGCTGGGGCGCCGCCAAGCCCCTGCGCGCCGGCGCTAGAGCTTCACGAGGCCGCGCCGCATCGCCTCGACGACCGCCTCCGTCCGCGTCGAAGCGCCGAGCTTCATCATCACGCCGTTGACGTGAAACTTCGCCGTGTGGTCGCTGATCCCAAGGCGGTCCGCGACGAGCTTGTTCGACAGGCCCTCGGAGAGCAGCTGCACGACCTGGCGCTCGCGGTCCGTCAGCTCGCCGCGGCCCTTGCCGGGCGTGGGCGTCAGCGGCGGCGGGACGAGGCTGGCCGCCAGCGCCGTGTCGAGCACGGTCAGGCCGCTCCGCACGGCGGCGAGCGCGGCGTGGATGCCGGGCCCCACCTGATCGCGGAGCACGACCCCGCGCGCGCCGGCGGCCAGCGCCGGGGCCACGTGAGACGCATCGGCGACGACAGCGACGGTCGGCATCGGGAGCGCGCGCAGCTCCGAGAGGCGAGCGAGCGTGCGGGTGGCGTCGATCCCCGCGTCCCACAACGCCACTTCGGCGTCTTGCTCGACGACGCTGATATCGCCGTTCTGCGACAGCAGGCTCGAGAGCCCGGCGCGCAGCAGCGGATCGTCGGTGAGCAACGCCACCTTGATCGGGTCGTGAACCGAGAGGAGGGGTAGGGCAGGGTTGCGGGTCATGGTGTGACGGACAAGGTGTGCACGCTCGATGCCTAGGTCAATCCCCGGATCGCCCGCCCGACCGTGGATGTCGCCGATCCGGCATCCGCTGATCGCCATCTCCGAGCCTCTCCGATCAGCGGATTCCCGACGAGGATGGCCGCGCGCAGGATGTCGGAACACCATGACAATCCCCGCCCGCAACGATGTGTTCCACGCTCTCGATCAGGGCCTCGCCGCGGCCGTCGCCGCCGCGGGCCCGTCTGTCGTCCACGTCTCACGCCCGCGCAGCGGCGGGACCGGCATCGCCTGGGCCGCCGACCTCGTCGTGACGTCGAGCTTCCATACGCCCGACCGCACGCGTGTCGGAATTCCGGCAGCCGACGGCAGCGGCGAGCTGCAGTTCTTCGACGCCGAGGTCATCGGCCGCGATCCCGGGACGGACGTCGCGGTCCTCCGCGTCCCCGGCGCGGCGTTGACGCCGGCCACGCCGCGCGAGCTCACCGGCCTGGGCGTTGGCAATCTTGCCCTCGCGATCGGGCGCCCCGGCCGCAGCGCGCGCGCGTCGCTCCGCGCGATCGGCGTGCTCGGGCCCGAGGTGCGCACGCCGTACGGCGGTCGGCTCGACCATCACGTGGAGTCGGATCGCCAGATCCCGCGCGGCTTCGCGGGGGGCCCGCTGATCGATGGAGACGGCGCCGTCATCGGCATGAACACGCGCACGCTGCTGCGCGGGACCGATCTGGCCGTGCCGGTCGCGACCCTGCGCCGCGTGGTCGACGAGCTGGTCGCGCACGGCGGCGTGCGGCGCGGCTACCTCGGCGTGGGCGCGTTCTCCGTGACCTTGCCGGGCGCGGTGAAGGGCGCGCTCGTGGCGAGCCTCGACGACGGCGGGCCGGCGGCCACCGCGGGGCTGCTGGTCGGCGACGTGATCACCTCGCTCGCCGGCGATCCGATCACCGGCCCCGATGACCTCCGCGAGGCGATCGGCGACCGCGCGGGCGAGGTCGTCGCGATCGCGGTCATCCGGGCCGGCGTCGCGCAGACGCTGTCGGCGACGATCGGCTCGAAGTCGTGACCGGGGCGCCGGCCGCGACGCTCGTCCTCGCGCGCGAGCCGAGCGGGTCCGAGCCGTCCGGCGACGAGCCCGTGCATGACGAGCCTGCGATCGACACCGCGCTCGACGCGTACTCGCGCGCCGTCGTCTCCGCTGTCGAGCGCGCCGGCCCCGCCGTCGTCAGCCTCCAGGTCGGCCGCGGCCGCACCGCTGGCGCAGGGAGCGGCTTCGTGGTCACGCCCGAGGGCTACGTGCTCACGAACAGCCACGTCGCGTCCGGCGCGCGCGCGATCCGTGTCCACACGCACGCGGGCGAGACCGCCGAGGCGCACCTGGTCGGCGACGACCCGGCGATCGACCTCGCGCTCCTGCGGCTCGACACGGCCGCGCTCGCCGCGCCGGACCAGCCGGTCGCGTATGTTCCGATCGACGGTCGCCTCGCGCCGCGCGTCGGCCAGCTCGCGATCGCCATCGGCAACCCGCTCGGCTTCGCGTCGACCGTGTCGGCGGGCGTCGTGTCCGCCCTCGGCCGCAGCCTGCGCGGCAAGCGCAATCGCCTGCCGGACACGGGGCGGGCCGCCGGCCCGTTGATCGACGGCGTCATCCAGCACACCGCGCCATTGAACCCGGGCAACAGCGGTGGCCCGCTCCTCGACCACGCCGCGCGCGTCATCGGCGTGAACACCGCGATCATCGCGCGTTCGCAGGGCATCGGGTTCGCCATCGCCGTCGAGACGGCGGCGTGGGTGCTCGGTCAGCTCCTGCACCACGGCCGCGTCCGCCGCGCCGTCCTCGGCATCGGGGCCGCGGGCCGACCGCTCGACCGGCGGCTCGCCTATCACCACGGGGTCGGCGGCGCGGCGCCGGGGATGGAGCGGTCGCGCCGAGGCGCGGCCGCGGCGGTCGAAGTTCAATCCGTCGAGCCCGGCACGGCGGCGGCGAGGGCGGGCCTGCGGGATGGCGACCTGCTCGTCCGCTTCGCCGACACCCCGATCGCGGGCATCGACGATCTCCACCGCGTCCTGCGCTCGTGGCCGGCCGCCACCCCGGCCGCTCTCGTGGTGATTCGCCGCGGCGCGCGGATCGACGCCGCGATCACCCCCGACGTACACTAACTCCGTGACGAAGCGGCGGAACCAACCTGTGGTGGACGCGCGCGGGCGCGTCTTGCTCGAGCGACGCGGGCTCCCTCTGTCCGGCTTCGCGGCCGGCCTGGGCTCCGACGTCTACCACCTCATGCGGACGGCCTCGTGGACGACGATCACGCTGATCTTCGTCGGGCTCTTCCTCGGCGCGAACGTCATCTTCGCCACGATCCTGTACTTCGGCCACGCCAACGTCACCAACGCCAACGGCTTCTGGGACATGTACTGGTTCTCGATCCAGACGATGGGGACCATCGGCTACGGCGTCCTCGCGCCCGCCGACAGCCTATCGAATGTCATCGTCACGATCGAGAGCTTCGTCGGCATCATCATCACGGCGCTCGTCACCGGCGTCGTGTTCGCGCGCTTCTCCACGCCCTCGGCGCGCGTCATCTTCAGCAAGGTCGCGATCATCGCGCTGTACGACGGCAAGCCGACCCTGATGTTCCGCATGGCGAACGCGCGCGCGACCGCGATCGTCGAGGCCACGGCCCGGGTGTACTTGCTCCGCGACGAGAAGGTCGGCTCGGAGAGCGTGCGCCGCATCTACGACATCACGCTCCGGCGCGCGACCTCGCCGTTGTTCACGCTCTCGTTCACCGCGTACCATGTCGTCGACGAGACCAGCCCCCTGTGGGGCCTGACCCGCGACCAGGACGAGCTGCGCCGCCACGGCGTCAACCTCCTCGTCACGTTCCAGGGCACCGACGATCGCCTGGCCGCGACCGTCCACACGCGGTACGGCTACAGCCCCGACGACATCCTCTTCGACCGGCGCTTCATCGACATCTTTAAGGTCGACCCCGAGGGCAAGCGCTACCTCGACTACACGCCGTTCCACGAGACCGAGCCGCTGCTGCCGGCGGCGGCCGCGGAGGTGGGGTTCAGCGGACCGGGAGATCGGGCCGAAGCTGGATGAACAGCTCCTCGAGCTGCTTCTTCGACACGGGTGTCGGGCACTCGGTCATCAGGTCGCTGCCCTTCTGCGTCTTCGGGAACGCGATGACGTCGCGCAGCGACTCCGCGCCGGCCATCAGCATCGCGAGGCGGTCGAGGCCAAACGCGATGCCGCCGTGCGGGGGCGGGCCGTACTTGAACGCCTCGAGGAGGAAGCCGAACTTCTGCGCGCGATCCTCGTCGGAGATGCCGAGCGCGGTGAAGATCCGGCCCTGCAGGTCGCTGCGGTGGATCCGGATCGAGCCCCCGCCGACCTCGACGCCGTTCAGCACGAGATCGTAGGCCCGCGCCAGGACCTTGCCCGGCTCGGTCTCGAGCAGGTGCTCGTCCTCTTCGCGCGGCGAAGTGAACGGGTGGTGCGACGCGGCGACTTCCTTCGTGGCCTCGTCGACCTCGAACAGAGGCGGGTCGACGAGCCACATGAACTGCCACTCGCCCTTCCGGATGAGGTCGAGCTTGTCGCCGATGTGCAGGCGCACGGCGCCCATGCACGTGTTCGCGATCTTGTAGGTGTTCGCGACGAAGAGCAGCGTGTCCCCGGGGCCCGCGCCCGCGTGCGTGTTCACGGCCTCGCGCGCCGCATCGGAGAAGCCCTTGATGCCGGTCCACGCGCCGCCCTCGCCGACGCGCGCGTACGCGACGCCCTGGACGCCGTACGGCTTCGCGAACTCCTGGAGGCCGTCGAGCACCTTGCGCGTCAGCTTCTCGTTCGCCGGGACGCGCAGGCACTTCACGATGCCGCCGCTCGCGACGACCGACTCGAACACGCGGAAGCCCGAGCCCTTGGCCTGCTCGGTGACCTCGCACAGCGTCAGGTCGAGGCGCAGGTCCGGCTTGTCGACGCCGTACTTGTCCATCGCCTCGGCGTACGTCATGCGGCGGAGGGGGAGGGTGACCTCGAAGCCGAGGACCTCCTTCCACAGCGACGAGATGAGGCCCTCCATGATGCCCTGCAGGATCGCCTCGTTGACGAACGAAAGCTCGAGGTCGATCTGCGTGAACTCCGGCTGGCGATCGAGGCGGAGATCCTCGTCGCGGAAGCAGCGGACGATCTGGAAGTACCGCTCGTAGCCGGCGACCATCAGCAGCTGCTTGAAGATCTGCGGCGACTCGGCGAGCGCGTAGAACGAACCCGGGTTGAGCCGCGACGGCACGAGGAAGTTCCGCGCGCCGCCGGGCGTGTACTTCACCATGAACGGCGTCTCGATCTCGAGGAAGCCGTTCTGACCGAGGTACTCGCGCGTGGTCTTCGTGATCTTCGAGCGCAGCATGATGTTGCGCTGCATCTTCGGGCGACGCAGATCGAGGTAGCGATACTTGAGGCGGAGCTGGTCGTTCGTCTCCGTGTCGTCCTCGATCTGGAACGGCGGCGTCTCGGCCTTCGAGAAGACCTCGATCGAGTCGACCCACACCTCGACGTCGCCCGTGCGCATGCGGTCGTTGTGCTTCGCGCCGCGCGAGCGGACCTCGCCGGTGACGCCGATGCACCACTCGGAGCGCAGGTTCGACGCGACCTCGATGACGCCGGTGTGGAACTCCGGGTCGAACACGAGCTGGAGGACGCCGTCGCGGTCGCGGAGGTCGATGAACACGCAGCCGCCGTGGTCGCGGTAGGACTGGACCCAGCCGGTGACGACGACCCGCTTGCCGGCATCGCTCGCGCGGAGCTGGCCGCAGCTATGAGTCCGGGTGTGCGTGGCAAGAAACGAGCTCATGGGCCGAGCAATCTAGCCGACGTGACGCGCCGTGTCCTCGTGGGCAGGTGCGATCTCGGCGTACATCTATAAACCTCAATGGTTGCGATCAGATCCGATCCCCATGGGGGTGGATAATTTGATCCACGGTAGCTGCGCGCGATAACCTTTTTCCGGTCAGAGGCGGCGGGGTTCACGGGGGGCACGGCGGCTCGGTGGAGCCCACAATGGCGGGATCGGCCCGCACCGCTACAGGTGCGTCCGGCCCCCGGCTGTGGGTCTGAATACTCGTTACTTCCGGATCTGCTTAAATAAGAGGAGCTGTCTTGACTGACGCACTTACCGACATCCGTGTCGGAAGTCTCGAGCTTCACTCGACCATGCCGTTTCACCCCGTCGTCGATCCCTGCGCCCCCGTGTCGTCCCTGGACGCCGCGAGCGACGACGCGGCCACCAGTCGGGCCGCGGTGCTCGTCGACGCGCTTCGCCGCGCGCGCCGCAGCATCGACATTCCACAGGAGCTCGTCGATGCGCAGTCCAGTCTCGAGCGCCGCATCCGCGCGCATCTGACGCGCGGCAAAGTCGCGGTCACGCTGACGGACAACCGCTACACGATGATCTCGGTGCGCCGGCTCCCGAAGGAGAAGCGCTACGAGGTCCGCTTGCACCACATGTTCGCCGCCGCCGACCCGGTGATGACGCGGGCGCTCGCGCGCTACGTCGCGGACAATGACCCCGAGGCGTCGCGGGTGCTCGGCGAGTTCATCGACCAGAACAACGAGCACGTCCGCGGCCGCTCGCGCCGCGCGCCGATCCAGGTGCTGTTCACGGCCGGCGAGCACCACGACCTGCGCGAGATCTTCGACGAGCTAAACGCGCGGTACTTCGGCAACAAGATCGAGGCCGCGATCACCTGGGGCGCGCGCAACGGCAAGGTGCGCCGCCGCAACTCGATCAAGATGGGTACCTACGCCGTGCAGGACCGGCTGATCCGGATCCACCGCTCGCTCGACCGCAAGTTCGTGCCGCGCTTCTTCGTGGCCTGGATCGTCTTCCACGAGATGCTGCACCAGGTCCACGACGTCCAGCTCAAGAACGGCCGCCGCGAGTTTCACTCGAAGGCGTTCATGTCCGACGAAGCGCAGTTCGAGCAGTACGACGAGGCGCGCGCGTGGGAGCGCTCGCACCTCGACGCGATCCTGACGTACTGACGCACGCGTTCGCTCGTGCGGGGTTAATCTTCGTCGGGATCTTCGTCGCCCGGCGCGGCCATCCGCTTCGCCGCGTACGGCTCGCCCGTGACCAGTGCGTCGGCCAGCGCGGTGGCGTCTTCGGCCCCGAGCGCGCCGTACCAGGTGCCCTCGGGGTAGACGACGGCGTTGGGGCCGTCGAAGCAGGGACCCAGACACCCACATGCCGTCACGCGCGCCGCGCTTCCCCGCGCGACGAGCGCTTGTTGCACGGCCGTGACGAGCTCGACACCGCCGCGTCGCCCGCAGGCCGGTTTGCCGCTCGCGCGCTCGTTGGTGCACACGAACAGGTGACGCCGCACGCGTTCACCGTGTTCGCGGTGGCGCGACGTGTCAAGAAGCCGATCCTTTTTCGCCTCTCGATCACTTGTCGCTGGCACCGCGCTCGGCGACCATCGCGGACGTTCGGCTGGGGAGCTGGACGAGAAACCATGGCCGTTCTCAGCGCCAACGCGACGCCGCAGCACCACATCATCAAGGAGACGTCGGAGACCTTGTCTCGGCTGCTCCAGGATGAGTTCAAGCGCAACGGCTACAAGCGCGTGCACATCGTCGAGCAGGCGCCGAAGCCGGACGCCATCGAAGGCAAGCTGCCGGCGGTCTCGGTCTACCTCTACCAGATCTCGATCGACCCCGAGGGCTACGACTCCACGCCCCACTCCGAGCTCGTCGAGGTCCCGCAAGACGACGGCACCATCAAGGAGTACTTCCGGCGCCGCCGCCTCTGGGTCCGCCTCGATTACCTGATGTCCGCCTGGGCGCAGACGCCCGAGGACGAGCAGCTCCTCCTGGGCCTCATCATCCGCACCGTCATGGAGAACCCGGAGCTCACCCGCGAGAAGCTCAAGGGCAACTCGTTCGAGGACGACTTCAAGCTCAACATCCTCATGTCCGCCCGCCTCGATGAAGGCACGCTCGCGCGCTTCTGGGGCAGCCTCAACCAGCCGGTCCGCCCGGCGGTGCAGGCATGGACCGCGATCCCGATCCTCCCGGACAAGATCGAAGAGTTCAAGCGCGTCCAGACCCGTCAGCTCGAATACAAGTCCATCATCGATCCGCGCGTCACCGAGCAGGGCCCGAACGGCGCCACCCTCGGCGGCGGCCCCACGCCGTTCCTCAACTCGCGCCGCCTCGATCTCGGCGGCCCGGGTGCGCCGAAGGATCCGAAGGACCCGAAGAAGTAGAGATCACAGCTTTGCCGCGGCTCATGTCGAGCCACGGCGATCGCGATCGGCGGACGAAGACCACCGCCATCGACAACAGCCCGAAGGAGATGCAGCGAAATGGCCACCAGCTACCTGTCACCAGGCGTCTACGTCGAAGAAGTCGATCGCGGCTCGAAGCCCATCGAGGCCGTCGGTACCAACACCGTCGGCTTCCTCGGTGAGTCGGCCAAGGGCCCGCTCAACGAGTCCGTCCTCATCACCAACTGGTCGCAGTTCGTGAAGACGTTCGGCGATTTCAAGGACTGCACCGAGCACCTCGCTCATGCGGTCTATGGCTTCTTCAACAACGGCGGCTCGCGCTGCTTCATCGTCAACGTCGGCGCGCCGGAGACGGCGAAGGTCGAGACGAAGGCGGCGCCGGCCGGAGACAAGAAAGACGAGAAGGCAGTCGTGCACGCCGGTCCCGGTCGTGACGGTCTGTACATCGGTCGCGATGGTGGTCCGGGCGCGCGCTCCGGCCTGAAGTGCTTCGACGAAGTCGACGAGATCGCCATCCTCGCGGCGCCGGGTCAGACCTCGGCCGCCGTCCAGGACGCGCTCCTCTCGCACGCCGAGACGCGCAAGGACCGCTTCGCCATCCTCGATTCCCCGGAGACGATCACCGGCGGTGTCGACAAGCTCCCGAAGCCGCGCGACAGCAAGTACGGCGCGTACTACTTCCCGTGGATCCAGGTCTACGACCCGGACAAGGGCAACATCTTCGTCCCGCCCTCGGGTCACATCGCCGGCGTGTACTCGCGCACGGACGCCGAGCGCGGCGTCCACAAGGCGCCCGCCAACGAGATCATCCGCGGCGCCCTCGGCCTCAAGTACAACGTCTCGAAGGGCGAGCAGGACCTCCTGAACCCGAAGGGCATCAACGCCATTCGCTTCATGAACGGCGGCATTCGCATCTGGGGCGCTCGCACGCTCTCGACCGATCCGTCGTGGCGCTACATCAACGTGCGCCGCCTGTTCATCATGGTGGAGTCGTCCATCGAGCGCGCGACCCAGTGGGTTGTATTCGAGCCCAACGACCATCGCCTCTGGAAGCGCGTGCAGCGGACGATCGCCTCGTTCCTCACGCTGTTGTGGCGCAACGGCGCGCTGATGGGCACCTCGCCCGAGGCCGCCTTCTACGTCAAGTGTGACGAGGAGACGAACCCGCCCGAGGTGATCGACGCCGGCCAGCTGGTCGTCGAGATCGGCCTCGCACCGGTGAAGCCCGCGGAATTCGTCATCTTCCGGATCGGCCAGATGGCCTCCGGCGGCGGCGTCGAAGAGTAAAAAGTTCCAGGAAGAATCCTGCTGACGGTTGCGTAGAAGAGTGCACAAGCGGGCACCCAGGACACTGCGGTTCTGGGTGGACCCGACGGCTAGGAAACGTCAGGGGGATCTTCGGTGACCACAAGGGTGGGGTGGGGTGAAGCAGGCGCTTCACAGGGGTCAAAGGTAGCGTTGTGGCCGCCGACGCTCTCCGTGCCGGGCCGGCAAGAAATCCGTAGCGACTGGGGATAATTCAAATGGCTGATCAACGCACTTATACCGGCGGACGCTTCTCTCTCGACATCGACGGCTACAACGTCGGCTTCCTGAAGAAGTTCAGCGGCCTCGCCATGGAAGCCGACATCGTCGCCAACGATCTCGGCCCGGACAACGTGCAGAAGAAGCACGTGTCGAACATCAAGTGGACGCCCGGCAAGGCCACGGTCGGCATCGGCATGGGCAAGGGCATGTACGACTGGATCAAGGCGGCGTTCGACAAGGGCTACGTCACGAAGAACGGCACGTTCACGTCGGCCGACTTCAACTACAAGGCCCAGTCGCAGCTCACGTTCCTGAACGGCCTCATCACGGGCGTCACGGTCCCGAAGCTCGACGGCGCCTCGAAGGACGCCGCGTACTTCGACATCGAGTTCGACACCGAGCAGGTCCGCTGGGCCAAGGGTGGCGGCGAAGACATCCGCGGCAAGGTCGGCCCGAAGCAGAAGGCGTGGCTGTGCTCGAACTTCCGCATCGAGATCGGTGGCCTGCCGTGTGATCGCATCGCGACGCTCGACTCCTTCACCTGGAAGTGCGCCGTGGCCGCGGATCAGATCGGCATCTTCCGCGAGCCCACCAAGCACCCGGCCAAGGTGACGGTCCCCGACATCAAGCTCGGCATCTCGTACGCCGACCACGATGCGTGGTCGCAGGCCGCGAAGAAGTGGTTCGTCGATGGTCACCACCTCGAGGGTGACGAGATGACGGGCCGCATCGTGTTCCTCGACCCGAACATGAAGGACGAGCTCGGCGAGATCACGCTGACGAACGTCGGCTTCAAGAAGTTCTCGGACGACGACGCCGAGGCCAACTCGGAGAAGATCAAGCGATTCAACGTGGAGCTCTACGTCGAGAAGATGGAGTTCAAGATCTCCAGCTACGACGCGTAACCGGTAGCTCTGTTTGATACGATACGGCCTGCCGGGGAAACCCAGCAGGCCGTTTCGTTTTTTGGGGGAAGACCAATTCGATGGCGTTCAAGACACAGTATGCGTTCCGCCTGCCACGCGGATTCGTCGATGAAGACGGCAACATCCACCGCGATGGCGTGATGCGCCTCGCGACCGCGCGCGACGAGATCCTGCCGCTGCAGGACTATCGCGTTCAGAGCAACCGCGCCTACCTGGTCATCGTGCTGCTGTCGCGCGTGATCACGAAGCTCGGCGATCACAACCACATCACCGTGGACATGATCGAGAACCTGTTCTCGACCGACCTCGCGTACTTGCAGGAGTTCTATCGCAAGATCAACGAGGAGGGCGGCGCGCCCAAGCACCACGTCGCATGCCCCAAGTGCGGCAACGAGATGGACGTCGACATGGTTACCGGTGCGCTGATCACCGAGGAGGGAGGTAGTGGCCAGGCTGGCCCGGGGTAACCTGGGCGGCGGTCGCTACTTATCCGCGCGAACAGCTGTACCAGGAGATCGCGTACATCGCGTACCACTTCCACTGGTCAGCCGACGACATCCTCGACATGGAACACGAAGAACGTCACGTCTGGCTCCGCGAGATCGCGCGCGTGAATCGCGAGATCAACGAATCCCGACGGCGATGAACTTTTTCTAGAGGAGCAATCTGTCCGTCATGCGCATGCGACCGTCCGCCGACCCCCGAGCGCCCGGCATCTACCAGAGCTTCGACTCGGTAGCGCCGCCCCCGCTTCAGATCGCGAACACGCGGATCACCGGCTTCTGCGGGCTCACGCAGAAGGGCCCGATGAACGAGGCCACGCGCCTCACGAACTGGGACGAGTTCATCGAGACGTTCGGCTACGCGCCGGACACGTACCTCGCGGACTCCGTCCACGGCTTCTTCAAGAACGGCGGCACCGATTGCTGGGTCGTGCGGGTCGCGCACTGCGCGCCGAAGGGCGAGCACCCCGGTCTCGACCACGCCGCGTGTGCCGAGCACGTGCAGATCGACGACTGGAACAAGCCGTCGCTCAAGATCCGCGCGCTCGACGAGGGCGAGTGGGGCAACACGATCTGGTTCCGCTGCGTCCACCAGCCCGGCGCGCAAGCGTTGCTCACGCGTGATCTCGACCTCGGCGCCGGCGAAGCGCAGGTGAACGTCACCCGCGGCTTCGAGGTCGGGTCGCTCGTGCGGATCTATGATCGCGAGAACTCGGACTATGTCGTCCTCGACGAGATCGGGGACAAGCTCATCAAGTGGGGCACGGAGACGCCGGTCAACCGCCGGCATCGCGCGGCGGCGCCGACCTACCTCGAGGTGATGACGTTCGAGATCCACGTCGCGATGAAGGATCGCCGCGAGGTCTTCAAGGGCCTGCAGATGCACCCCACGTCGCGCAACTACGCGCCGCGGATCGTCTCGCAGCGCTCGCGGCTGGTTCGCCTCGAGGACCTCCACACGAAGTCACCCGTGCCGCATAACCTGCCGGAGGCGATGTCGATGACGCGCCTGGCGGGCGGGCGCGACGGGCTGACCGCGATCACGCCGGAGGACTTCGTCGGTCTCGACCTCGGGCCCGGCGAGCGCAGCGGCCTGCTCGCGCTCGCGGCGAACGAGGAGGTCGCGCTGCTGGCGATCCCCGACGCGATGCGCTTTTACGACAAGGAGCCGGGCCCCGCCGGCGAGCTCAAGGCGCAGCGCCTCCAGGACACGATGGTGTCGATCTGCGAGAACCAGAAGGATCGGTTCGCGATCCTCGACATCCCCCAGAGCAAGGACGTCGAGTGGGTCCGGCGGTGGCGCCGCCGCACCGACAGCTCGTACTGCGCGTTCTATTGGCCGTGGCTCAAGGTCACGACCTGGGACGACAAGACCCACGTGGTGCCGCCATCCGGGTTCCTGGCCGGCTGCTACGCGCGGCGCGATCTGGAGGGCGTTCACCACGCCCCGGCGAACCTCGAGATCGAGAGCGCGCAGGATGTATCCCTACGTGTGACGGAGGATCACATCGGGATGTTGAACAGCGACGCGGTCAACACGTTCCGGCTCCAGCGCGGCATCCGGCCGTGGGGCACGCGGACGGCGTCCAGCGACCCCGAGTGGCGTTACATCACGATCCGCCGTCTTTTCATCATGTTGCGACGGTCCCTCGAGGCCGGGTTCGCCTGGGTCACGTTCGAGCCCAACAACGAGCGGACGTGGGATCTCACGCGCGACCGAACCATCGCTTTTCTTTCGGAACTCCACAACAAAGGGATGTTGGCTGGAGGGAATCCCGAGCAGGCCTTCTTCGTAAAATGCGATGCTGAGAACAATCCCCCGGAGCAGGTCGATAGCGGCCTCCTCATCTGCGAAGTCGGGGTCGCGCCTGTCTCTCCCGCCGAGTTCATCATGATCTCTCTCGTGCAGACGATGTCCGGCCCCACTACGTCCGTCTAGGAGTGCCCGCGATGGCAAGTGAACGCAAAGACCCACTCGCAGCATTCTGTTTCAAGGTGACGCTCTCCCTCGGGGACGCGACGGCTGACGCGTTCTTCAAGAGCGTCAGCGGCCTGCGTTACCAGACGGAGGTCATCCCGGTCCGCGAAGGCGGCGCGAACGACACCACGTTCATGCTGCCGGGCTCGACCAAGTGGGATCCGATCATCCTCAAGCAGGGCTTTACCGGCTCCTCGAAGCTGCTCCAGTGGCGCGAGGAGTGGATCTCGGGCAGCCAGTACCGCCGGCTGGGCGGCACGATCCAGCAGCTCGATCTCAAGCAGCTCACCACGATGGCCAAGTGGTCGTTCTTCGCGGGCTGGCCCTCCAAGTGGGAGATGAGCGAGTTCGATGCCAGCAAGAGCGAGCTGTCGATCGAGACGCTCGAGATCACCCACCACGGCCTGAAGTTCGGTTGATCGCTACCTAGGCAACCATGGCGAACGAGACCCCCACCTCCGCTCCTCCGACCGAGTCCCGCGCATTGTCCGCGGCGCTCGCCGCCCCTGCGTTCACCACGCGGACGGGCGGGCTCGCGATGCACGCAGCGTCGCGTCACGTCGAGCGGTGGGCGCCCGAGACCGACGCCGGCCGGATGCGGCCGATGCGCTCGCTCGGGTTCGTGGACCGGCTCGTTGCACCGTGGATCGAGACCGCGCAGCGCTCGGCCGGCCTGCGCATGTTCAGCCAGTACATCGGCAACTCGAACAGCGGCTTCGCCGAGCGCGAGCCCGGCGCCGTGTCGTGGGTGTTCCCGCGGCCCTGGTACCAGGACGAGCTCGACTGGATGGCCGCTGCCCGCCACGTCGCCCGGCCGCTGGCGACCGGCGGCGGCGAGCAGCGTCGCGACGCGCAGCCCGCGATGCTGACCACGCGCGGCACGTACGTCCCGCCCGCGCGCCAGACGAGCGTGCCCGCGCAGCTGATGGAGTACGTCGCGCCGTCGCTGTCCGTGGCGCGCGGCCCGATGCCGATCGCGGGCGTCGACGGCTTCGCGCCCTCGGCTGCGCGCGACGTGTACTCGCCGCTCGTGCCGCTCGCCGCCGTGCAGGCCGCGATGCTGGTGCAGCGGACGATGGCGGCGCTCTCGGCGCCGACGATCGCGCCGTCGTTCTCGACGCCGGCGACGCGCGTGAACGCGCCGCAGACAATGGCGCCCGCGCTCCGCAGCGTCCTCGCGACGATGCTCGCGCGCGCCACGACGCAGCCGCAGCACCTCGACCCCGTCACGTCCCGCTGGGCGATGAACGCGCCCGCGCTGGAGACCCCGCCGGCGCCGCGCGCCGAGGCGCGCCCGGGCGAGACGCTGTCTGCTTCGCTCGGCGCCGACGAGGCCCCGAGCTCGACGAGCTCGACCAGCAGCGCATACGCCGCGTCGCCGCCGGCCCAGGCCGCCGAGCGGATGGCGACGCAGCTCGCCGAGCAGCGCGTTCGCGTCGTCGAGCTCCAGCGCGCGGCGCAGCAGGCGATCGCCCGCGAGGTCGCGGCCCGCGCCGAGCAGCGCGCCACGACCGCGACCACGATTACGTCCGCGGCTTCGCCCGAGGCGCAGCGGGCCCAGCTCGAGGCCGTCGCGCAGCAGCGCGCGCAGGTCGAGGTCGCGCAGCAGCGCGCGATCGCGCAGCGCGCCGCCGAGTCCGTCGCCACCGCGCAGCAGAGCGAGGCCCAGCGCGCGGCCCAGGCCGCCCAGACCGCGAATCAGACCGCGAATCAGACCGAGGCGCAGCGCGCCCAGGCTGAGGTCGCTCGCGTCGAGCAGCAGCAGCTCCAGGCGCGCATCGACGAGCGCGTGGCGCAGCGAATCGCCGAGCGCACCGCCGACCAGCGCGCCACGGGCGAGCAACAGCAGCGCGCCGCCGTGGCCACGGCTGTCGAGCAGCAGCAGCGCGCCGCCTCGGGAGCGCAGCGCCTCCACGAGCAGGCGCGCAGCGAGGCCGCGCGCGATGCCCGCCTGGCCCCCGCGGCCCCCGCGTCCCCCGCGGCCCCCGCGTCCAGCGAGGCTCCGCGGAGCGGGTCCCGTGCCGTCGACGGCGCGAGCGGTTCGAGCGACGCGCGCAGCATGGCCCAGAGCCAGGCCGCCGTGGCCGCGCTGGCCGCCGCCATGTCCGGCCCCCTGGCCGCGCTCGCGCCCGAGCTCGCCGCCATCGTTGGAGCGCGTCCCGAGCGCGCGGCGCAGGTGATTGGCGAATTGTCAGAGGCGCTGCGCACCGCCGAGCTGATGTCGCGTGCCGCCGCCAGCGGCCAGGCGTTCGAAGCGACGCGCGGCCCGCGCTTGACCATGCCGGCCGGTCTCGGCGGCCTCGTCGCCACGGTCGATCGCGCCCACGCCGCCGAGCGCCCGACGGCGGCTCCGATCGGCATGACGCGCGTCGCGGCCCCCGCGCCGGGCGCGCCCGCGCTCGCGCCGCGCCGCGATGACCTCCGCGTCCCGACGCTGTCGTGGGTCACGGCCGGTGGCGCGAGCAACTTCGAGCCGGCCCGCGCATCGGCGCCGACGAGCGCGCTCGGCGCGACCGCCGCCGCGAGCCCGCACGCGCTGCAGCACGTCGCCTGGGCGGACCGCTGGCTCGCGCGCTTCGCCGGCGCGGCTCCGACGTCGCTCGATGTCCTCGACCACGCTTCCACGATGGCGCCGCTGTCGCTCGGCATCGCCGGGCTCGCCCCGGGGGCCGTGTTCGTCGCGCCGATGTTCGACGCGCCGGGGGCGCGCGTTCCGCAGGCAGAGAGCGGCACGTCAACGTCTGGTTTTGCGGCCGCGTCTTCGTTCGCGGCTACGTCGACCTTCGCGCCTACGTCGACCTTCGCGGCTACGTCGACGGTCGCGCCGAGGTCGACGTCAGCGGTCGAGGCGGTCGCGCCGACGCCGACGCTGATGCGATTCGACGATACGCAGGAGACGCCTGACGACGTGTTCGCCGCGATCTCCGCGTCCGCCTCGCGCAGCCGCGCTCCTCAGGCTCACGCGGCCGCCGTCGCGGCCGGTCGGCCGATCGAGCCTACGCTCGCCGTCCCGTCCGCGCCCATGCCGACCGAACGCGGGTCGTACGCCGACGCGATCGCGCACGCGGTGCCCGTCGCGCCGAACGCCGGCCTCTCCGCGCAGCTCGCGGCCTCTCCCTTCGCACCCGCGCTCCGTCACGTGCTGCCGATGCCCGCCGCGGCGAGCTTCGACGTCCGCGCGCTGTTCGGAGGCGCGTTGTCCGCCACGTACCTCGCGGGCCTCCTCGGCGCCTCGTCGCGCGAGATCGCGAGCGTGCCCGCGGGCCTGCCGTGGTCGCCGCGCGGCGCGTCGGCCGACGCGAGCGGCGACGCCGGGCTG
>JANXOM010000066.1 GCA_025353585.1 Deltaproteobacteria bacterium | reverse complement strand
TGCGGCGCCTCGGCCGCCGCCTCCGCCGCGATCTCCGTCGACATCTTGCCGGCGACCCGATACTGGTCCGGCTTCCAGCCCTTCTGCGGCAGGACCTCGATCTTCTTCTGGAACCGCTTCTCGAGCGAGTCCAGGTAGTCGCGCTCCTGGCGGGACAGCACCTCGGCCACGCGCGGCGACGCCTCGATGTCGATGCGGTCGTTGTCCACGAGCGTGCCGCTGCGGCGGACCTCGCGCATGAGCTCGTACGCGACCGTCTGGACGCTCTTGACGACGCCGGCGCCCTCGCACGTCGGGCACGGCTCGGTGAGCAGCTGCACGAGCGACTCGCGCGTCCGCTTGCGCGTCATCTCCACGAGCCCGAGCTCGCTGATCTTCGTGACGTTCGTACGCGCGCGGTCCCGCATCAGCGCCTTGTGGAACGCGTCCCACACCTTGCGGCGGTTGCCCTCTTTATCCATGTCGACGAAGTCGATCACGATGATGCCGCCGATGTTCCGCAGGCGGAGCTGGCGCGCGACCTCCTCGCAGGCCTCGAGGTTGTTCGCGGTGACCGTGTCCTCGAGGTTGCCGGAGCCGGTGTTCGTGAAGCTGCCGGTGTTGATGTCGATCGCGGTGAGCGCCTCGCCCTGATCGATCACGAGCGAGCCGCCGCTGCGGAGCGGGACCTTGCGCGCGACGGCCTGCCGGAGCGCGGGCTCGATGTGATAGTGGTCGAACACCGGCCGGCGGTTCTCGTAGCGCTTCACGCGCTCGGCGAAGCGCGGGAGGAACGCGAGCGTGAACTTCTTGATGCGCTCGTACTGCTCCTCGTCGTCGATGATCACCTCGCTGGTGTCCTCGCGCATGAGGTCGCGGATGCAGCGCAGCGCGAGATCGAGGTCGGCGTAGACGAGCCCGGGCCCGTGCGAGTCGGCGGCGCGGCGGTCGATCTCGCCCCAGACGTTCGCGAGGAAGTCGACGTCGTCGCGGAGCTCCTGATCGATCGCGTCCTCGGCCGCGGTGCGCACGATGAAGCCGGTGCCCTTGGGGCGGACGGCGTTGACGATGTCACGCAGGCGGCGGCGCTCCTTGTCGGAGCCGATGCGGCGCGAGACGCCGATCTGCGGCACGTGCGGCATGAACACGCTGTAACGGCCCGACAGCGACACGTGGCCGGTGACGCGCGCACCCTTGAGGCCGATCGGATCCTTCGTCACCTGGACGAGCACGGCGTCGCCCGGGCGGAGCAGGTCCTCGATCTTGCGCGACGCGAGCAGCTTGCGGCTCTTGCCCTTCGGCTTGCCCGTCTCGCCGACCTCGGCCTCGACCTCGTCGTCGTCCTCGTCGGTCATCTCGGCGTCCTCGAAGAGCTTCCGCTCCTCGCCCGAGCCGAGGACGTCCGCGACGTACAGGAACGCGTCGCGCTCGACCTTGGGGCCGAGGTCCACGAACGCGGCCTGCATGCCCGGGAGCACCCGCGACACCTTGCCGCGGTAGATGTTCCCGACCATTCCCTTGTCGCGCTTACGCTCGACGAAGAACTCGGCCAACGCGCCCTCTTCCACCACTGCAACGCGGACCTCGGGTCCCTCGGCGTTGAGCACCAGCATGTTTTGCATCCGTCATCCCCTGCGCTGGGAGGCCGCGCCGTGCGCGAGCGCTCCGTGTGTAAACTGTTGCGCCCTATCCGGAGTGTCGTGACATCGATGTCGTGACGTGGGCTCGCGGAGATCGGGTCGAGTGCTCGTCGGTAACACGCGAATCGGGTGAATACAAGGCGTTAAGTGCGGCTCGGCCGGGCTGGCCCACTGTTTGCTTAAGTTCTGGCTCGACGCGGCTACCTATTTAAACCCCGCGTCCTAACTCTTAGTTGGACTGACCGAATGCCTGGGTTGCCGCCCAGGCATTCGACGTTTTCGGCGTCCGATGCTACGGCTCGCCGGTGAGCGAGCCCGCCGCGCCGACCGACAGGAGCGCCGAGCAGGACGCCATCGGCTTCGTCCTGGCCCTGGCGCGCGCGCTCCACCGGTACGGGACGCCTGCCCATCGGCTGGAGGAGGCGATGCGCTGGTGCTGCGAGCGGCTGGGGCTCGAGGCCGAGGTGTTCTCCACGCCGACCACGATCATGATGAGCTTCGGCGCGGAGACGGCGCTCCGGACCCGCATGCTGCGGGTCGACGGCGGCGAGCTCGATCTCGGCAAGCTCGCCCAGGTCGACGCGCTCGGCGACGAGGTGAGCGCCCGCCGCATCTCGCCGGCCGACGGGCTGCACCAGCTCGCGGCGATCGTCGGCGGCCGGCCGCAGTTCGGGCGCGCGCTGTCCACGCTCGCCCACGCGATGACGTGCGGCGCGATCGCGGTGTTCTTCGGCGGCGGCTGGCAGGACGTCGCGCTCGCGGGCGCGATCGGCCTCTCGCTCGGCATGCTGGCGCAGGTGCTGTCGCGCTCGACGGACCAGACGCGCGTGTTCGAGCTCGCGGGGTCGGCGCTGGCGGCCTTCGTGGCGGGCCTCGCGTCCGCGGTCGCCCCGGCCGTGGCGCCGTCGCTGGTGACGGTGGCGGCGCTGCTCGTCCTGCTGCCGGGCATGTCGCTGACGGTGGCGATGATCGAGCTCGCGACGCGAAACCCGATCGCGGGGACGGCGCGGCTCATGTCGGCGGTGATCGTGCTGCTGGAGCTCGTGGTCGGCGTGGCGCTCGGCGAGCGGCTCGCCAGCTCGCTCGTGGAGGTCGGGCATGGCGTGCCGGTGCCGCTACCAACGTGGGCGCCGTGGGTCGCGCTCGTGGTGGCGGCGGTGGGCGCGACGATCCTCGTGCAGGCGCAGCGGCGCGCGTTCGGCTGGATCCTCGCGGCGTGCGTCGCCGGCTACGTGGGGACGCGCTACGGCACGCAGTGGCTCGGCGACCAGCTGGGCGCGCTCGTCGGCGCGCTGGCGCTGGGCGTGCTCGCGAACGCGTACGCGCGCTGGCTCAAGCGCCCGGCGCAGGTCGTGATCGTGCCGGCGGTGCTGCTGCTCGTCCCGGGAAGCATGGGCTTTCGCGGCATGGCCGCGCTCCTCGACCGCGACACGCTGACCGGCGTCGGCACCGTGTTCGCGATGTTCGTCATCGCGATCGCGATCGTCGCGGGGCTGCTGCTATCGAACGCGATCGTCTCGCCGCGGCGGTCGCTGTAGTTACAGCGTCACCGTGCAGGTCGCGCCCTGCCCCGGGTTCTCGTAGATCCCGACCTCGAAGCCGCGCACGTGGGGCAGCGTCAGCGCCGGCCGCAGCAGCTCGGCGACGTGGGCCGCGAGCGCCTCGACGGAGATGTTGTCGATCGGCAGGAGCAGCACGTCGCCGCGCGGGAACACGTAGCGCTCGCCGCACAGGGTGAGCTCGAGCTCGGTGTCGTCGCGCAGGATCGCGAGGTACGGGCAGCGCTCGGCCACGAGCACGTGCTCCTTCCAGGTCGCGCACAACGCGGCCACGGCCTCCTTGATCGGCTGGAACGGCAGCATCGAGGCGAGGTCGACACCGTCGACGTCCAGCGCGACCTCGACGGTGTAGTTGTGCCCGTGCAGCCGCTCCTTGGAGCCGTCCGGAAACACCGTCATGTGCGCGACGGCAAACTTGTGCTCCGCGCGTGCGAGGACGAGACGGTGGGACACGGACCGAAGATGGACCGCCAGAGCGAGCCCGCCAAGAGAGACCGCCCAAAGAAAAAGGCCGGAGGGTGACCTCCAGCCTCTTACTTGGTGTTGCCGTGGCGCTCGGCGCCCTGGCCGGTTGGCCCGAGCACGCCGACGAGCGAGCGGTCACCGGCGCAGGGCCAGGCGCGCCAGACCGAGCGAGAGGACCGCGTTGACGGCGAGCCAGATCGTGCCGAGCCCGAACGCGTGCGGGACGTAGTGGATGGACATCATCGGCACCACCGCGAAGAACGCGAGGTGGGCGGCGACACCGATCGCCACGCCCGCGAGCGGCGCGCGCAGCCGCGGCGAGCTGTAGCCCACCGCGAGCAGCGCCAGCGGGATGAGCGCGCTGAAGAACAGCGCGTTGCCATGGCCGCTCACGCCGAGCAGCGAGAGGTCCCACGACGGGAGCCCGTGCGTCAGCGCGTGGATGCCGGGCAGGGACGAGAAGCTCGGGGCGATGTACGGGAGGAAGAACAGGCCGCTCGCGCCGAACAGCACGCCGACGAGATAGCTCGGGCCGAGCTTCACGCCGAGGCCGCGCTTGCGCCGCGCGCTCGCCGCGATGGCGCCCGCCATGAGCACGCCGAGGCCGAGCTGGAAGCCGCCGGTCTCCGCGCGCGCCTTGAGGATCGCGGCCGGCGCGTCGATGATGCCCGCGCCGTACTTGTCCGTCGTGTACTTCTGCTTCGCCGGCTTGCGCGCCGTGTCCTGCAGGATCTTCTGGACCATGTCGGGGTCCGTCACGCCTTCACCGACGACGAGCGCCGCGACGCCCGCCGCGTGCGGGGCCGCCATCGACGTGCCCATGAACCCGAAGTAGCCGTCCTCCTTCGGGTTGCCGATGACGATCGTGTTCTGGAGGACGCCGTCCATCATGCCGTCGCCGTTCTGGTCCTCGCGCATGTTGCCGCCCGGCGCGGCGATGTCGATGTCCTTGCCGTAGTTCGAGTAGAACGTCGTGTTCTCGTCGTACTGCGTCGCGGAGATGGCGACCGCGCCCGGGTAGCCGGCCGGGTAGCCGACCTTGCCGCGGCCGTCGTTGCCCGCCGCGCAGATGACGATGACGCCCTTGTCGTGCGCGTACTTGACCGCCTTCTTGAGCTCGCCGCTCGGGAACGGGCCGCCGAGGCTCATGTTGATGACCTTCGCGCCCTTGTCGGCGGCGAAGCGGATCGCGTCGGCGATGCCGGCCGTCGAGCCCGAGCCGCCGGCCGACAGGACCTTGAGCGGCATGATCTTCACGTTGCGCGCGATGCCAGAGACGCCGATGCCGTTGTTCGTCATCTGCGCGATCGTGCCGGTCACGTGCGAGCCGTGGCCGTGATCGTCGCCCGCGTGGGCGTTGTTCGAGACGAAGTTGTACGGGTCGACGAACGTGACGCCGTCGAGGTCCGGCAAGACGTGCATGTTCGCGTAGTTCTCGAAGCCGACGCCGGTGTCGAGCACCGCGACCGTGACGCCGTTACCGTCGGCGAGCTTCCAGGCGGCGGGCATGCCGATCTGGTCCATGTGCCACTGGAACTTGTACTGGGGGTCGTTCGGGAAGCCCGCCCACGTCGCGGGGAGCGGCGACCGGATCTCCTCCTGCTCGATGGCGGAGAGCTCGATCTTCGCGTCGGGCTCGGCGATCTCGACGAGCGGGTTCTTGACGAGATCGGCGAGGATCGCGTCACGGCGCGCCGGGTCGACCTTCGCGATGAAGAGCTCGGCGCTCTTCGCCTGGTCGGAGTCGAGCGTGAGCTCGATGCCCTCGGCCTGCTCGATGGCGGCGATCTGATCCGGCGTCACGTCGTCGGCGAGATCGACGATGATCTCGTCCGGCATTTCGGCCGCGATCGCATCGGCGCTGAGCACCTCTTGCGCGGCGACTTTGCCGTCCGCGCGGCCGCGGAAGTACCACCACAGCGCCGCGATGGCGACGATGACCAGGACCCAGAGGAGCCGGTTCGCGGCTCCGGGTGGAGTCGCTTTCTCTTCTTCCATCCCGCTAGTGTAGATCGTCAGATGAGGATGCGCTCGTCGGCCGGGGTGTCGTCCTCGCCGAGGGCGAGCTGGTTGTCGATCTCGCGATCCTCCGCCAAGGCTTCGAGATAGCTCCTGATTTCGGGAACGGCGGTCACGATCTTACTTACATAGTCGCGGGCCAGGAACAGGACGGTCGCCGGGCGGGTGGCCACGACGGTGGCGGTCGTGTTGGATGACCTGACCAGGGCCATCTCGCCAAACACGTCGCCGGTGCGCAGCGTGCTGAGCGGGACGGCCTGGCCATCCGACGCGCGGCGCGACACGTCGAGCTCGCCCGACAGCACGACGAACAGGCCGCGGCCCTCCTCGTGCTCGTTGATGACGACGGTGCCGGGCGCGACGTCGTGGCTCGTGAACCGGCGCAACAGGTCGCGCTGCTGCATGCGGTTGAACGGCCGAAACAAGGGTGACGTGGCCATGAGGTTCGCGAGCAGGCGCTCGCGCGTGAAGCCATGGAGCGCCTGCGCGACGGCGCCGAGCTCGTCGGCCAGCGCGGCGAGCGAGTCGCGGCCGACCTCGAAGACATCGGCGTCCGTCAGGCAGCCGACGCTCGCGGTGCGCGGCTGCGCCGACAGGAGCGCCATCTCGCCGAACACGGCGCCCTCGCCGAGCGTGGCGAGCTCGGTCTGGCGCGCGAGGCCGTCGGTCGCGTAGACGCGGAGCTGGCCGCTCGCGACGAAGTAGAACGACGCGCCGGGCTCCCCCTCGCGGATCACGTGCGCCGACGCAGGCAGCCGGCGCAGCACGAGCGTCCCGAGCAGCCGGCGGAACGCGGCCTCGCTCACGGCCGAGAGCAGCGGGATCGGGTGCACGGCCTCGGGGTACTCGGCGTAGCTATCGGTCGCGTGCTCGGCGCGGGCGAGGGCGGTGTCGACTACACCGCGTTGCCATTCGGCAGCGCTGCCGGCGCGGGGCAGGCCCACCCCGTCGAGGGCGCCGGGCGCCGGCGGCGTGCGGACGTCGGGAACCGTCACCAGGAGCGCCTCGGCCGGCGGCGCGACGCGCGTGGCGACCTTGCCGAGGAGCTCGGACTCGCTGCCGTAGCTGACGACGAGCGCCGCCGTGAGGTCGGAGGCGGCCTCGCCGCGCGACTCGAGCACGCGCGCGCAGACGAGCGCGGGGAGCGGGTGGCCCGCCTTGAGGCAGTACCAGGCGGTGGCGCGATAGATCGCGTGCGCCCGCGGATCGCCGGCGGCGGCGGCGCAGTCGGCGAGGCGGATGCGCGCGTCGAAGTCGAGCGGCGCGGCGGCGATGATCGCGTCGTAGAGCCGGAGGGCGGCGACGTGCTGACCCTGGCCAAACAACAGCGCGGCGCTGCGCTTCACGTCCCCCAGGCTGGCCATCATCGCGCGCGAGCGTACCCGACTTGCCCGAGCTTTCGCTTCACCCCCGCGTTCGGCCGTCTCGATTCGTCTCGGCGGCGCCTCGCACGCGAGCGCGGCGTCGCGTGGTCGTCGGGGACGCCCCGTGACTCACTCCGCCGCGCCTCGATCTCGCCTCGGTCTCGCGGGCGATGCGTGGCGAGCCGAATCGATCCGGGCAAACGCTGGGGCTATACTCGCGCCGCCGCGTGCCGGCGTGAGGGTCTCGTGAAGAAATGCGCTAGCTGCTCCAAGGACCTGCCCGATGCCGCGCTGCATTGCGTGTTCTGCGGTGCGAAACAGGCGCCCGCGCCTGCGCAGCAGCCCGGGCTCCAGAAGACGGTGATGGGGTATTCGGCGCAGGAGATGCTGGCGCAGATGCGCGCGCAGGGCGTTCAGGTCCCCGGTGCGCCCACCGCGCCACCGCCGGCGGCGGCTCCGGCGCCCGCGCTCTTCCCGGCACCCGCGGCGGCGCCGTACGCGCCGCCTGTCGCCGCGCCGGCTCCGGTGCAGGCGCCGATCGCGGTCGCTCCGAATCCGCACGCGTACGCGCAGCCGGCCGGCAACTTCGCGCCAACAATGTTCGATCCCAATTCGGCCATGGCGCCGCCGCGCGGATCGATCGACGGGGGGGGCTTGCCCCACGCCGGCAGCAATGCCGAAGGGCGGCGCGGATCGAACGACGGGGTGGGCTTGCCCCACGCCGGCAGCAATGCCGAAGGGCGGCGCGGGTCAACCGACGCGACCTTGCCGCCGCAGGGGTTTCCCCAGGGCTTCAACCCGAATGCGGGCGCGTTCAACGCCCCGGCACCATCGGGCCCGCGCGGCAGCATCGACGCCACGCTGCCGCCGCAGGGCTTTCCCCAGGGCTTCAACGCCGCGACAGAAGCCCACGCGCAAGCGCAGGCGCTCGGGATGGGGCCCGCCGCGCATCCGCCGGACGCGCACGGCCATGGTCACGCCGCGCCGGCGCCCGGCGCCTCGACGCCGCTCGGCGCGCCCGTGTTCGGCCCGTCGAGCGGCCCGATCCCCGCGCACCTCGCCCCGCCTGTCTCGGCCGCGCCGACGCCCGGCTACAACCCGGCCTACGCCGCGCCGGCCAGCGATCCGCTCGGCTCGCTCCGCACGTGGTCCCTCGTGTGGGGCGTCCTGATCCTCGTCACGTTCCTCTTGCCGATCCGACTCTCGCCGCTGACGTTCGAGTTCCTGGAGCTCGGCGACGTCTTCGGCGGCGGCGTCCAGGGAATCCTGGCCGTCATGATGATCCCGACGGTCGGTCTCCTGGCGATCGTGTTCGGCGCGATCCCGATGTCGACCCTGGCGCGCGGCATCGCGTGCGCGCTGATCGGCCTCGCGTCGTTTGGCGTCGCGCTCGCGTTCGCCGAGCACATCGCGTGGCAGCAGATCGTCGATCTCGTCGCGCCGATCCTGCTCCTCACCGGGCTCATCCTTCGCAGCGGGTACCCGGGCTCGCTCCTCGCGCGCATCCTCGTCACGCTCGGCTCGCTCGCGACGCTCGCGCTGGCGCTCATCCCGCTGAACGGCGGCGGCGTGCCGATCGTCGACAAGCTCACCGCGCTCGGCGGCATGGACACGCGGCACCTCGTCCAGACGGTCCTCGAGCTCCTGGAGCTCGTCCTCGCGGTGGCGGCGCTGCTGGCGTGGCTCCCGCGGACGGCGAGCGGCGCGGCGAAGCCGATCTACTTCATGCTGCTCGTGCTGATCGCGATCACCCCGACCGTCGGCATGATCATCGAGATGGGCGGCGACGTCGTGCAGTCACCGGCGCTGTTGCTCGGGTGGTCCGGCACGTTCGCCACGCTCGGCCTCGCGACGTACGGCCTCGGCGCGATGTTCGGCAAGCTCGGCGAGTGATCCCGTGAGCGAGCGCCACCAGCTGGTCATCGGGCGCAGCGTGCTCGGCCGGCCGATCGAGGCCCTCGGCTTCGACGCGCCCGGCTACGCGCAGCCGCGCCCGCCCGCGCTCCTGTTCGGCGCGATCCACGGCGACGAGGCCGTCACGCAGCTGATGCTCGAGCGGCTCGCCGACGAGCTCGTGGAGCGACCGCCCGGCCGCGAGACGTGGATCGTGCCCTGCGTGAACCCGGACGGCGTCCTCGCGGGCACGCGCGACAACGCGAACGGCGTCGACCTCAACCGCAACTTCGCCTCGACCACGTGGGGCACCGAGCGGCGGCCCGGGTACCACCCCGGCCAGGCGGCCGAGGATCAGCCGGAGACGAAGGCGATCGTCGAGCTGATCGAGCGCATCGGCTGCGCGCGGCTGATCGCGCTGCACGCGACGTATCGGATGGTGAACTGGGATGGCGTCGGCGAGACGCTCGCGCGCGAGATGGCGGAGCGCTGCGGCTATCCGCCCGAGGCGAGCATGGGCTACCCGACGCCTGGCTCGTTCGGTTGCAAGTACGGCGTGGAGCGCGGGCTCGAGGTCATCACGCTCGAGGTGCCGTACCTCGACGTGGACGAGCAGGCGTGGGTCGAGTGCCGGGCCGCGCTGCGCTGGGCCGTCGACCTGCCGACCTGATCGGCCGACACCGGCGGGCTGACGTAGCCTCCTGTTCACGGGGCTGAGGCGGCTGCGTCGCATCAACGGTTACCGGAGGTTGCGACCGCACACTTGCCAGGTGTGTGACGGCTTGTCACGCTCCGGCCGTGCGATCCCCCTGGTGGGCTGGGCTCGATCTGCGCGTGCTGCGGCATGTCCGCGCCGTATTGCGCCGGCGCGAGCTCGAGTTGACGCTGGTCGAGCATCGGCCGCGTGAGTCCGCCGCGTTCGCGCCGCTGACGCTCGCCGAGCCGGCCGGCGCCGGGCTCGCCGTCATCGCGCCCGCCCTCTCGGAGGACGAGCTCGGGTGGATCGAGCACATGCTCGGCGAGGCCGCGCTCGACATCGGAACCGCGCTGGCCGACCGCGACGCGCAGCAGGCCCCCGAGCGCGCGGGGCGGCGCACGACGTACGCGGGAATCATCGGCTCCGCGCCGGCGATGCAGGAGCTCTACGCGCTGCTCGATCGCGTCGCACCGTCGGAGTCGACGGTGCTGATCCAGGGCGAGAACGGGACGGGCAAGGAGCTCGTGGCGCGCGCGATCCACCAGGGCTCGTCGCGGGCGGGCGAGCGGTTCGTGGTGACGAACTGCTCTGCGTTCAACGACAACCTGCTCGACTCGGAGCTGTTCGGGCACGCGCGCGGCTCGTTCACGGGCGCATCGAACGACAAGCCCGGGTTGTTCGAGATCAGCGACGCGGGCACGTTCTTCCTCGACGAGATCGGCGACATGTCGCCGGCGCTGCAGGTCAAGGTGCTGCGCGTGCTCCAGGACGGCACGTTCACGCGGGTCGGCGACACCGAGACGCGCAAGGTGGACGTGCGCATCATCGCGGCGACGAACCGCGACCTCGGCGCGATGGTGGCCGACGGGCGCTTCCGCGAGGATCTGTTCTACCGGATCAACGTGATCAACGTGCTGCTGCCATCGCTGCGCGAGCGCCGGGAGGACGTGCCGGTGCTCGTGGACTACTTCCTGGGACGCCAGAAGCGCGGCGGCAAGACGAAGGTCCTCGACGCCGAGGCGAGCGCACGCATGCTGGCCTACCCGTGGCCCGGCAACGTGCGCGAGCTGGAGAACGAGATCGAGCGCCTCGTCGTGCTCGCCGGCGACGCCTCGACGATCGGCGCCGAGCTGCTCTCGCCGCGTATCCGCCAGTTCGTGGCGGCGACGCCGCCGGCCGGCGCGACGGACGAGGCCTCGCTTCCGGCCGCGATCGAGGCGCTCGAGCGACGCATGATCGGCGAGGCGATGCGCCGCCACAGCGGCAACAAGACCCGCGCCGCCGAGGAGCTCAAGGTCTCGCGGCGCAACCTCATCCGCCTCGTCCAGAAGTACCAATTGTGACAGCCGTGTAACAACGGGGCCTGGCCCCTTTGTTTGTGTCCGGGTTTCGGACGGTGGTCAGTCGAGCTCGAACTCGGCGTGGACGATGGTGATGATGTCCTTGTCGAAGGAGGTGGTGTCGTTGTTGCCCTCCTCGGACGTCTCGGTGGAGTTGGCGGGGTTGATGTTGATGATGCCCATGTCCGCGCCGAGGAGCTTGCCGATGTCGGCGCCGCCGGCGGACTTGAGGATGTTGTCGGCGCGCGCGCGGGCGTCCTTGCCGGCGGCGGCGAGCATCTCGACCTTCAGCTCGCCGAGGCGCGTGTAGAAGTACGCGGGGGGGGCCGAGGTGATCGACACGCCTTGCTCGAGGAGCGAGGTGATCTCGCGCGACGCGCGCTCGATGCGCGGGACGTCGGTGGACTGGACGTCGATGGCCTGGCGGGTGACGAAGTCCTTGAAGACCTTCTTCTCGGTGGTGACCGGGGCGGTGATGCCGGGGACGACCTTCGTCTCGGTGACGGTGTCGTACTCCTCCTCGAAGGTGGCGGAGAGGGGCCGGATCTCGCCTTCCTTGATGCCCTGCGCCTTGAGGAACGCGACCGCCTGGTCGGTCTCCTCGTGAAGCGCCTTGTAGGCGGCGGTGCGATCGGCCGCGCGCGCCTCGAGCGTGGTCGACCAGGTGATCAGATCGGACTGGATGCGCTTGCGCGCGGAGCCAGTGACCTTGATGGTGCGCTGCTGATCCTTCTGGCCACGGACGGACTTCCAGGAGCCAGCGGCGATGGAGGTGGACCAGACGGCGGCGACCGCCAGGGTGATGATGCCGAGCGGCCGGAGGTCTGGCCACCGGGAGGGCTCTTTGTCAATTTCGGCGAGGCGTTCCATCCGAGCCGAACGCCCGACCTCGGCGTTCTATTCGCCGGGCTGGTCGTAACCGCAAACGGAAACGTGGAGCCGAGCGCCGTCGAGCCGGCGTGGAGCACCGGCGGTGACGTTGGCGTCCACGTGTGCGTGTACGTTCGCGTTTGCGCTCAGCCGACGGCCGCGGCGAGCGCGGCCGCGAGCGTCGGGTGCGTATAGGCGAAGCCCAGGGCCTTCAGCTTGGCCGGGATCACCTGGCGCCCGTGCAGGAGCACCTCGGCAAACTCGCCGACCGCCAGCTTGAGCGCGAAGCCAGGCACCGGCAGCCAGCTCGGCTTGTGCAAGGCCTTCCCCAGCGCGTCGGCGAACGCTGCGTTGCGCACCTGCTCGGGGGCCACCGCGTTGATCGCCCCCGCGTAGCGCGCGTCCTCCGCCGCCGTCACGTAGAGCGCCACGATGTCTGCCAGCGCGATCCACGACATCCATTGCCGGCCGTGACCGATCCGCCCCCCGCCGTACAGCTTGAACGGGGTCGACATCTTCGCGAGCGGGCCGCCCGGGCCCACGACAAACCCCGTGCGCAAGCAGCACACGCGCAGCCCGTGCTCCGTGGCCGCCATCGCCTCGCGCTCCCAGTCGCGGCACACGCGCCCGAGGAACGACTCCGCAGGCGGATCGGCCTCGGTGACCTCGTCGTCATCCATCGGCTCGTGCGCGTAGGGGTAGTAGTCCGCGCCCGACGCGGACACCAGCACCTTTGGCCGCGCGCCCGTCGGCTGCGCCGCGATGGCCTCGACGAGCCCGCGCGTCGCCTCGACGCGGCTGTCGCGGATCGTCTGCTTCTGCTGCGCGTCCCAGCGCTGGGTCCCGACGGACTCGCCCGCGAGGTGCACGATGGCATCGGCGCCCGCGAGCGCCGCGGTCCACGCGCCGCGACTGTCCTCGAGATCCGCGGTGACAGCGGTGACGCCCTCGCCAAGAATCGAGGCCGCGCGGGCCGCGTCGCGCGAGAGCACGGTGACCGCGTCGCCCCGGGCCCGCAGCGCCGCGCACAGCGGCACTCCGACGTAGCCGGTCCCGCCGGTGACGACGAACTTCGCCATCAGATGACCGCCGCCGCGCCGCGCCCCGGATAGCTCGGCGCCGCGATCCGCTCCGTGACGAACGCCTTCGCCGCGCGACAAGCCTCGTGCAAGTCGCGCCCGCGCGCCAGCTCGGCGGCGATCGCGGCCGACAGCGCGCAGCCCGTGCCGTGGACATGGTGCCCGTCGCGCACGCGTGGCGAGGCGAGGTATTCGACGCCACCCCCCGGCTGCACCAGCGCATCGATCGCCTCGGCGCCCTGCTCGTCCACGTGGCCGCCCTTCACCAGGATCGCGCAGTCGAGCTTGCCCGCGAGCCAGCGCCCCGCCGCGACCGCGCTCGGCAGGTCCGCGGTCGGCTGGTTCGTCAGGAACGCGAGCTCGCGCGCGTTCGGCGTGACGAGCGCGAGGTGCGGGCGCAGCGCGGCGATCGCCTCGCCGAACATGCTGTCGGTCAGCGGCACGTCGCCGCGCGACGGATAGAGCACGGGATCCCAGACGACGGGCGCGGCCGTCATCTCGAGCGCGAGGGCCAGGGTCTTCGCGATGGCCGTCGACCCGATCATCCCGATCTTGACCGCCTTCACCTCGATGTCCGACAGCAAGAAGCTCAGCTGGTGCGCGATCAGCTCGGGGTCGAGCGCCTGGCAGTCGACGACGCCTGTCGTGTTTTGCACCGTCAGCGCCGTGACGATGCCGCACGGCCGCGCGCCCAGCTGCGCCAGGATCCGGGTGTCGGCGATGAGCCCCGCGCCGCCCGACGGATCGAGCCCGGCGCACACGAGGACATCGGGCGTCCGCGGCGTGACGCGATACGGGCTCACGCGGCGTTACCCGCCGGACACGCCGCAGGCGCCGTCCCCGAGCGGACGACGACCGGCCGGTTCTTCTTCCGTGTCAGCGACGCGGCCGGGCCTCGGCACGCGGTGCCGAGCGAGCGGGCGGGCGAGCCTGGACGGCTGACCCGCGCTGTGGGCGGGTGCGAAAGCCTGGGGCGCTCGCGCGCCGAGCGCGGCCGGCGAGCGCAGGGAGGAGGCCCCATCAGTCGAAGGCCGCCAGGCCGGTGATGTCCTGCCCGACGACGAGCGTGTGGATGTCGTGGGTGCCCTCGTACGTGTAGACGCTCTCGAGGTTCAGCATGTGGCGCCCGCACTGGTAATCGTCGGTCACGCCGTTCGCGCCGAGGATGTCGCGCGCGTCCCGGGCGATGTCGCGCGCGATGGACACGTTGTTCCGCTTCGCGAGCGAGATCTGACCGGGCTGGATCTTGTCGGCTTCCTTGAGCCGGCCGAGCCGCCAGCACAGGAGCTGCGCCTTCGTGATCTCGGAGACCATGGCGACCAGCTTCTGCTGCACGAGCTGGTAGCCCGCGATCGGCTTGCTGAACTGCACGCGGCTGCCCGCGTAGGACAGCGCCTCGTCGTAGCAGGCCATCGCCGCGCCGACCGCGCCGTAGCAGATGCCGAACCGCGCCTGCGAGAGGCACGACAGCGGGCCGCGCATGCCGGACACGCCGGGCAGCAGCGCATCTTCGCCGACCTCGCAGTCCTCCAGCACGAGCTCGCTGGTGACGCTGGCGCGGAGCGACCACTTGCCGTGGATGTCGCGCGCGGTGAAGCCGGGGCTCGTCGTCGGGACGAGGAAGCCGCGGACCTTGCCGCCCTCGTCCCCGGAATGGAGCCCGCCAGCGGACGCGGACGTCTCGGGCTCGAGGCGCGCCCAGACGAGCGCGACGGCGGCGAGCGAGCCGTTGGTGATCCAGCGCTTGGTACCGGTGATGCGATAGCCGCCCGGCACGCGCTTGGCGACGGTGCGCATGCCGCTCGGGTTCGAGCCGAAGTCGGGCTCGGTCAGGCCGAAGCAGCCGATCGCGCGGCCGGCCGCCATCTCGGGGAGCCAGCGCTGCTTCTGCGCCTCGGAGCCGTACGCCCAGATCGGGTACATCACGAGCGAGCTCTGGACGGAGACGAACGAGCGGATGCCGCTGTCGCCGCGCTCGAGCTCCTGGCAGATGAGGCCGTACGCGGTCGGCGTGGCGCCGGCGCAGCCGTAGCCCACGAGGGACGGGCCGAGCAGGCCGAGCTCGCCGAACACGGGCACGAGCTCGTGGGGGAAGGTGCCGGCCGACCAGTGCTTGCCGATCGTGGGCAAGATCTTCGACTGCACCAGCTCTCGCACGGTGTCGCGCGCGAGGCGCTCGTCATGGGTGAACAGCTCGTCGAGCGCGTAGTAGTCCAGGCCGGAGAACGCCATCGCCGGGCGGTATACCAGACAAGTGGCACCGAGGAGAGCGACGCTATATGTACGAGGAGTGCGCGCACATGTGATGGCAGCGGTCGTGGCGGCGGCGCTCGTCGGGGGCGGGGTGGCCGCGGCGAAGCGGGAGCCGGCCAACGAGCCGGCCGTGCTGCTGGGGGACGCGTACCGCGCGTACGACGCCAATGACCTGCCGCGCGCCGCGGCCGAGCTCCGACGGCTGACCGACGCGAACCTCGTGAACCAGGACTACGCGCTGTGGCTCCGCGGGATGGTCGCCCTGCGCAGCGGGGACGCGGACGCGGCGGAGAGGCACTTTCGCGCGCTCGGGAAGCTCGCGGGGTCGCGGCTGGCGGCGCAGGTGCCGTGGCGCCTCGCGGACTGCACGTGGCTGCGCGGGGACCACGCGGCGGCGGCGGCGGCGTACGCCAAGCTCCTCGCGAAGCCGGGCGCGGCCGAGGCGGGTGACCTCGCGACGGCGATGTATCGGATCGCGGAGGCGACGCCGGCGGCGGCGGCGTACCGGGCGATGATCGTGGCGCACCCCGAGCATCCGCTCGCGGCCGAGGCCGAGGGCAAGCTCCTGGCGCTCGGCGGGCCGCCGCTCACGCCGACGGAGCGCATCGCGCGCGCCAAGCAGCTGACCGAGTACCACCTGTGGGAAGAGGCGGTCGCCGAGATCGATCGCATCGGCACGAACGTGCCGACCGACGTCGCGAACCAGCGCGACTACTGGCTCGGCATCACGCTGTTCAAGATGCGCCGCCGCTACGGCGACGCGGGCGACCTGCTGCTGCGCGTGGCGCCGAAGCTCGACGAGGCGACGGCGGCCGAGGCGATGTTCCACGGGGCGCGGGCGCTCTCGCGCGCGGATCGGGATGACGAGGCGATCCGCTGGTACCACGTGGTCGTCACGCTGTACCCGACGACGCCGTTCGCGAAGGAGGCCTCGTACCTGGCGGGCTGGCTCGAGTTCAACCGCGGCAAGTACCGCGCGGCGATCGCGCCGCTCGAAGATGCGCTCGCGCGCTACCCGGGCTCGAAGTTCTCGGACGACGCGCTGTGGTTCCTGGCGCTCTCGCACTACTTCCTCGGCGACATGGACGCGGCCCGCGTGAAGCTCGCAAAGCTGGCCGGGCACCACGGCGCGCTCGAGGGCGGCAAGGGCGCGTACTGGCTCGCGCGCATCGACGACAAGCTCGGCAAGCGCGACGCGGCGATCGCCGGCTACACGGCCGCGATCACGGCGTACCCGTTCTCCTGGTACGCGCTCCTGGCGCGCGCGCGGCTCGTCGCGGCGGCGACGGATGCGCCACCGTTCGGCGCGCCCGACGCGGCGCCGCACGGCCCGAAGCTGGCGGCCACGGTCGACGAGGGGCTCGCGTCCGACGAGCTGATCGCGCGCGCCGACGAGCTGATCCACGGGGGCCTCGGCGCCGACGCAGGGCGCGAGCTCGAGCGCGGGGAGAAGGCGTTCCTGGCGCGTCACGACCACGGGCCGGCGTTCGCGATGCTCCTGGATCGCTATCGCAAGGCGGGGGACTACTTCCGCCCGTGGATGCTCGCGGTCAGCTACTGCGGCCGCGCGCTGGACGGGCCCGCCGAGGACGACGCGGCGCGCTGGTGGACGAACGCGTATCCGCGCGCGTACCGCGAGCTCGTCGAGCAGTACGAGAAGCTCGGCGACAACCCGGACGGCTACCTCTACTCGATCATGCGGAAGGAGAGCGGCTTCAACCCGCACGACATCTCCTACGCCGACGCGCAGGGGCTCTTGCAGATGATCCCGCCGACGACGCGCCGCGTGGCCGCCGCGATCGGCGAGCCGTACGACGAGGGCAAGCTCTACGAGCCCGCGTACAACATCCAGATGGGGAGCTGGTACATCGGTCACCTGTTGAAGAAGTTCAAGGGCCAGATCCCGCTCGGCGCGGGCTCGTTCAACAGCGGGCCGAAGCCGGTGATGAAGTGGATCGACACGAACGGCGATCGCGAGATCGACGAGCTCGTGGAGCTGGTGCCGTACACGCAGACGCGCGAGTACATGAAGAAGGTCACCGAGAACTACGCGCGCTACCGGTACCTGTACGCGCACGAGATCTACGCCCAGCCGTTGACCGTCGACAAGCACTACCTCGACGACCAGCTGACGTATTGACGCGCCCGGCGGCGGGCTTAGGTTGGTGGGTATGCGCGGATTTTCGCCCATCACGCCGGGGCTGAAGACGGAGCTCGAGCTAGCGTTCGACCGCTCGCAGGCGGCGCGGCCGGTCCTCCTGTGGTCGACGGTGGTCGGCATCTGCGCGAGCGCGGTGGCGCCGATCTTCTGGGCCGGCGCGTGGACCGCGCCCAACACGCACTCGCCGGCAGTGGCGGTGCTGATCGCGGCGCCGCTGGTGCTGTGCATGGGCATCGGTGGCGTGATCTATCGGGTCCTCGTGCGAGCCCCCCGGCGCGATGCTACCGTTGGGTCATGAAGGCCAAGGGAACCATTCGGCGCAGCGACCTCGAGGGTGGCCACTGGCAGCTCGTCGGTGACGACGGCGAGTCGTTCCAGCTGTCCGGCAACCTCAAGGACGCGAAGGACGGCCTCCGCGCCGAGGTCGAGGGCAGCGTTGACAAGAACCAGATGGGCTTCGGCATGACCGGACCGCAGCTGTCGGTCTCGAAGATCACCGCGATCAAGTAGCGAGGCGACGGTGACGACGACGCTCGCCACGACCGCGCACGCTGCTTCGACGGGCGTCCTGCGCGAGATCTACGAGCGCATGCTGGAGCGGCCGCTGCCGCCGACATACCGGCCGGCCCACGGCGGTGCGCCGGGGATCGTCGTCGCCCACAGCCTCGAACCGCGGCTGATCCCGAAGGTGTTCGCCACGTCGTCCACGCTCAACGGGGCCGGGCCGCTCGCGTGGCCGGAGCGCGAGCTGGTCAACGCGACGACGTCGCGGCTGAACCAGTGCCTGTATTGAACGGGCTGTCACGCAGAGTTTCTGCGTGTAGCGCTGGGGGACGACGGGCTGGCCCGGGCCGTCATCGCGGACCCGCGCGCGGTCGCGGCGCGGTGGCCGGAGCCGCGGCTGCGGCTGCTCGCGGAGCTGGCGACGACGGTGACCGAGGCCCCGTGGCGGCTCTCCGCGGCGGTCCGGGCGCGGGCGGCGGCGGTAGGGCTCGACGACGACGCGCTGGTCCACGGGGTCGCGCTCTCGGCGTATTTTGGTCACCTGAACCGCGTGGCCGATGCGGTCGGCGTGTCGCTGGACTACGCGGTGCGCTACCCGGCGCCGCACGCGGTGCCGTCGACGCCGCGCTACGAGCTCGCGCCGGCGGGTACAGATGCGAGCGTGGGCCCGCTGGCGCTGACGCGGCGCCCGGCGACGGCGGCCGCGCTCGACGCGTGGCGCGCGTACATGCTCGAGCGCGATGCGCCGCTGCCGCGGGCGGAGCGCGACGCGATCTTGGCGCGGGTGAACATGCACCTCGGCGGACCGCCCGGGCCGGCCGGCGATCCGCTGTTCGCCGAGCTCGCCGACACCGTCGCCCTGGCCCCGTGGGCTCTCGGGCCGGCGGCCTTCGCGTCCCTGCGCGCACGCGGAGCGGACGACGCGCTGCTGTTCGACGTGTGCGTCGTGGCGACCACGGCCAACATGCTGCGCCGGATCGGCGTGGCCCTGGCCGCGCTCAGCCGGTAGGCGCGAGCGGGGCCCATCCCGGGACCGTTACGGCGAGGGGCTGGCCGCGCTCGACTGGCAAGCACGAGCGGGACGCACCGCCAAGACGCCGCAGACGCCAAGACGGACGTCAAACGAGAGGGCGATCCCCACCCTCTGCCGTGGCGTCTGCCGTGGCGTCTGCGGCGCCTCGGCAGTTATCCGGATCGGTTCGGACCTTACGGCGTCGCCGGCTCGGGCGCCGGGGCCGGCGTCGGAGCCGGGGGCGCGGCGGGCGCGGGCGTCTCGCCGCCGGCGGCCGGGGCCGGC
>JANXOM010000421.1 GCA_025353585.1 Deltaproteobacteria bacterium | reverse complement strand
GCGCCCCCCGGTGGATCGTCGGCGATGCGCAGAACGCGGCGCGCGTGGCCGGCGCGGCGGCCGGCGCGGGCGCGGCCGGCGTCATGCTCCTGCCCGTCACGCTGGACTCGCTGTCCGCCGTCGTCAACAGCGAGCCGATCGCGCATGACTTCGACCTCGCGCGCGCCCGCGGCCTCATCGCCACGTCGCTCGTCGATCTCACGGGCAACGCGGCCGAGACGCTCCTCGCCGTCGCGACCGGCTTCACCGCGCACGACTGCATCGTGTGGTGGAAGGACGGCAACCAGATGGCGCCGACCGCCGCGCGCGTCGGGCCGAGCGAGGGCTATCGCGTGCAGGTCGCGGCCGCCGCGCGGATCGCCGCCGCGTCCGCCGGGACCGTGATCACCGGCGGCGCTCACCCGCGCGCGGTCATCGCCGACGCGCTCCGCTCGAGCCCGACGGAGGTCTCGGGGCTCGTGGCGATCGTGTCGGACACGGCGCGCCGCTTCAGCGCCGCCGAGCGCACGGATCTGAAGGCCCTCGCCACGCGGCTGACGCGCGAGCTGTCGTGGCTATCGAGCCACCGCCGCCTCGTCGCCGAGGGCGAGCGCCTGCTCGCCTCGAGCCTGCACGACCCGCTCACGGCCGCGATGACGCGCGGCGCGTTCGAGCAGACGATCGCCCACGAGGTCGCGGCCGCGGGCCGGCGCGACGAGAAGCTCACGCTGTGCGTGGTCGACGTCGTCGGCCTGCGCAAGATCAACCTCGCCCACGGCCACAAGGTCGGCGACGACGTGCTCGCGCAGACGGCGGGGCGGCTCCGCGGCGCGGTCCGGGGCAACGACCCCCTCGGGCGCCTCGGCGGTGACGAGCTGTCGATCCTCCTCGTCGGGGCGGACTCGGCGCAGGCGGCGCTCGTGGTCCGGAAGCTCATCACGGTCGTGCAGGGCGAGCCGATCAAGATCGATGACGCCACGTCGCTGCCGATCCAGATCCGCGCCGTCATCACCGAGATCGCGGGCGGCGAGCGCAGCGGCGAGGCGGCGATGGCGCGGTGCTACAGCGCGCTGCGCACGGCCCCGATCGGACAGGTCCACATCGTCGATCCGGCCGAGCGCCCCGTCGACGACAGCTGGTCGGCGGACACCGGCACGCTGTCGGCCGGGACCATCGTCGGCGGCACGTACCGCGTGGTCCACGAGCTCTCGCGCGGCGCGATGGGCGTCGTGTATCGCGGCGAGGATCTCGGCCTGAACCGCCCCGTGGCGATCAAGGTGCTCCGCAGCGACCTCGCGAGCGATCGCGATCTCGTGTCGCGGTTCCGCGCCGAGGCGGGCCTGCTCGCGTCGCTGCACCACGAGAACCTCGTCCAGGTCTACGCGCTCGGCGAGCACGCGGGCGACGTGTACTTCGTCATGGAGCTCGTCGAGGGCCAGCCGCTCTCCGAGGTCCTGCGTTCGACGCTCGAGCGCAAGGAGTGGTTCCCGATCCTGGCCGCCGCGCAGATCACGCTGGAGATCGGCGACGCGCTCGACGCGATGCACGCGATCGGCGTGATCCATCGCGACGTGAAGCCGGCGAACATCCTGCTCGATCGCGAGCGGGACCGCGCGGTGCTCGTCGATGTCGGCGTGGCGCAGAAGGCGGGCGATCAGCGCGACGCGGCCGGCACGCCGGGCTTCGCGGCGCCCGAGTCGTTCCTGGAGCAGGCCGGCGGCCCGACGACGGATGTCTACGGCCTCGCGGCGACCGTCTACTGCATGCTGACCGGTCGACCGCCGTTCGGCAGCGGCCCCGCGCCACAGATCGTACAGCGGCAGCTCAACGACACGCTCGTGCCGCCGAGCAAGCTCCGGCCGGGCCTCTCCGAGGCGGTCGACGCGGTGCTCGCGAAGGCGCTCTTGCCGGTGGCGAAGAAGCGCTGGGCCTCCGCCTCGACGTTCGCCATCGCGCTCGGCCGCGCGCTCGAGCGCCTCGGGAACACGCAGCTGCCGCCGCGCCCGCCGCCCGTCATCGAGGATCCGGTCAAGGCGGCCGAGTCGTTGCTCGAGCCAACGACGGGCCTGACCGCCGAAGATCAGGTGAAGTTCGTGGCCGCGTTCGCAGGGCGGACCCACCCGATGGTGCCGGCGAAGCCGTCGGAGATCGTCGGCAAGGTGCGGGCGGCGCACCTGCGCGTGCTCTCGAAGATCCTGCAGCACCAGCTCGGCGAGAGCGGGATGGCCAAGATCGGGACCACGATGCCGGAGCTCGCGGCCGCGATGTCGCCGACGCTGGCGCCGCTCGGCTGGATCGACCTGCGCGACCTCGTGATCTCGCTCGACCACGCGCGGACGGTGATGCCGAACGGCCTCGTGCCGCGCAAGGTGGGGCGCGGGACGATGAGCGCGACGTTCTCGCGGCTGTTCGGCGCGGACCCGACGAGCGTCCCGGCGGAGACGGTGCTCGCGGCGCTGCCGTCGTTCTGGACGCGGTACCACGACTGGGGCGAGGTCGAGGTCCAGGTCGACCATGGCAGCGCCGATCTGGTGATGCTCGGCTCGTCGGGGTCGGCGGATGTCTGCGCGATGGTGGGCGCGGAGCTCGAGCGCATCGTGGAGCTGACGGGCGCGACCGCGGTCGGCGCGGCCCACACGCAGTGCCGGCACGTGAACGCGAGCGAGACGTGCGCCTTCCGCCTGACCTGGATGCGCTGAGCGGCACGCGCGGCGGAGGAGCCGGCGGCTCGCGCCGGGCTCGCGACGCTCGTGGTCGGCGAGGACCCGCGGCGCGTGACCGCGACGCCGACCGCGCTCGTGTTCGCGCACGCCGGCCTCGCCATCGCCGAGCTCCCGTTGCCGGCCGCGCTGCGAGCCCGCGGCACGCCGCGCCTCTGGCCGCTCGCCTGACGTCTGCGCAGGTTCTCCACACATCGTTGACCACGCCTCCACGGCCCCTCGGCCAGCGCTGCACGACCGGATGCTTTGCTTCGGCATGTCCGAAATCCAGCTCGAGCCCACCGCACCCCATCCGGTGCCCCTGCCCCCGCTCTCTCCGCGTCTGGTCCTCCCGAGCCCGCGCCCCGCCGTCTCTCCGCTCCCCCTCCCACGCACGGCCGCCCTCGCCATCGCCGTCGCCGCGCCCGCCGCCCTCGGCGCGATCCTGATGACGCTGTCGCACGATCCGTCGCCGATGCTCGCCGTCCCCGCGATCGCGTTCGGCGTCGTGGCTGCGACGAGCCCCGCCCTCTACATCGCCACCGCCGCGACCGGCGGAGCGGAGCCCGCGCCCACCCTCGCCGCCATGGTCCGCGCGTTCGGCGCGGCCCTCGGCGCGTTCGGCATCGCGCTCGCCGGCCTGCTGCTCCCGACCGCGTTCCTCGCGCTGTCGTCGGTCTCGACGGGCACGACCATCGCTGTCACCACCGCCGCTGTCGTCGCCGCGGCGCTGATCGGCCTGCGCCGCCTCGCGGCCGAGCTCGCCGCCGGGACGCTCCCCGCGCCGGGCCGTGCGCTCGTGTTCCTCGGCTGGTCCGCCGCCACGCTCGGCATCGCCGGCCGCCTCTGGGTCGAGCTCGCCCACGAGGTGCTGTCGTGATCGCGGTCGCGGGCTTCCCCGCCGCCGTCCCCGACCACACCCCCGGCCGGCGCGTCGCCCCGCGCGACGGCCTCGCCACCATCGACCAGCTCCTCCGCGACCGCCCCACGCTGCTCGCGCGGATCCGCGCCGGGGTCGAGCTCGTCCCGCTCATGCGCACCATGGTCGTGACGCTCGCCATCGCCTGCGCCATCGTCGGCGCGGCGCTCGGGAGCTACCGCGGCGGCGTGCAGATCGCGTACGCCGCGGTCAAGCTGCCGCTCGTCCTGCTCGGCACGGCCGCGCTCTCCGCCCCCGCGCTGACGGCCGTCGGCGTCGCGCTCGGCCGCCGGGCCCGCCTCGCCGCGGATCTGGCGCTCGTGATGACCGCGCTCGCGTTCGGCTCGCTCCTGCTCGTCGCGTCGACGCCGCTCCTGCTCCTCTGCCGCGCCGTCGAGGTCCCGTACCACGACATGATCCTGATGGTCGTCGGCGTGTTCGCCGTCAGCGGCTTCGCCAGCCTGCGCATCATCAGCGCGTCGATCACCGCCGAGGGCGGCCCCGGGCGCCTCGCCGCGCTGCTCGGCCTGTGCACGGTCTTCGCGCTCGTCGGCGGCCAGCTCGCCTGGGCGCTGCGACCCTACCTCGTGCGCCCGCGCGCGACGAACATCGTGTTCGTACGCGACGTGGAGGGCAGCCTCGTCGACTCCATCTCCACGACGTTCTCGTCGGCCCAGGGCGTGTTCGCCGACTCCTCGCGCGAGGACGGACGATGAGCGTCCAGGCGATCGGCTGCCTGTACGCCGCGATCGGCGCGGGCCTCGCCGCCGTCGTCGCGCTCGGCCGTGGCCTCGGCGCCCTCGACTCGCTGCTGATGGTGGGGCTGTGGCCGATGTACGCGCCGTTCATGCTGCTCGGCGGGCCGTCGCGCCCAGCCGATGCGCGCGAGGCCGCGCTCGCCGACGCGCTCGCCCGCGCCGCCGCCTCCCCCCTCGCGAGCACGCTTCCCGGCCCCGACGCCGCGCGCGAGCTCCTCCGCCGCCTGCGCGACGCGGCCCGCCGCCACGCCGAGCTCGATACGCTCCTCGTGCGGCCCGAGCTCGCGCCCGAGCGCATCGAGGCCCACGCCGCCGCGCTGATGGCCCGCGGCGCCTCCGCCGCCGCCACCTCGGCTCGCCAGCGCGTCGGCGCGATCCGCCAGCTATCCGCGCTCCGCGATCGCTACCGCGGCGCGCTGGACGAGGTGACCGAGCTGACGGCCCAGCTCGCGACCCAGGTCGAGCTCGTGCGCGTCCAGCCCGATCTCGCCGCGGCCTCCGTGGAGCTCGTGTGCGAGCTGGTCGCCCGCGTCGACGCCCTCGCGGAGCTTGCCGACCACCACGCGGGCCTCGACGTCGCCTGACGTGTAAGCTGTCGCCGGCATGGCGACGGACGAGCTCCTCTCCTTCTTGCCGCTGATCCTCGCCGCGCTCGTCCCCGCTTGCCTCTTCATCGCCGCGTTCCTCATCTCGCGGCGCCGGTCGCGATTCCTGACCGTCGCGTCGGTCGTGACGATGCTGACGGCGACGCTCGCGTACCTCGCCGTCATCCTCCGCCCGGTGCTGTCGTGGCTCGGCTACGACCCGCGCGTCATCCGCCCCGACGCGGTGCTCAACGACGTCGTCCAGCTCGACGTGGTCTCGGGCGCCATGTTCGTGCTCGTGTCCACGCTCGCGGTCGTGGTGGTCCGCTACTCGCGCACGTACCTCGCCGGGCAACGCGAGCTCGACCGCTACTCGCGCTCGCTCCTCCTCACGATCGCGTCGGTGACCGTCCTCGTGACGTCGAACCACCTCGCCGTCCTCGTGGTCGCGTGGTTCGCGACGGACGTGGGCCTCCACCAGCTCCTGACGTTCTACCGGACGCGCCGCCAGGCCGTCATCGTCGCCCACAAGAAGTTCCTGCTGAGCCGGCTCGCCGATGCGTGCTTCGTCTCGTCGCTCGTGTTCATCGGCCCCGAGGTCGGCTCGCTGCGCATCGACGTCGTGAACGCGTTCGCGGCGTCGCACGCCGACCTCTCGCCCACGCTGCACGTCGCGAGCGTCTTGCTCGCGTTCGGCGTCATCCTCAAGACCGCGCAGATCCCGTTCCACGGCTGGATCCTGCAGGTGATGGAGGCGCCGACGCCGGTGTCCGCGATGCTGCACGCCGGCGTCGTGAACATCGGCGGCTTCGTCATGATCCGGCTCGCGCCGTTCATGTTCCACGCGTGGATCGCGCAGGGCATGCTCCTCGGCGTCGGGCTCTTCACGACGATCGTGGCGTCGCTCGTGATGACCACGCGCCTCGCGATCAAGGGCGTCCTGGCGTGGTCCACGATCGGCCAGATGGGCTTCATGCTGGTGCAGTGCGGCCTCGGCGCATGGCACCTCGCCCTCATGCACCTCCTCGCGCACTCGCTCTACAAGGCCCACACGTTCCTCAGCGCGGGCTCCGTCGTGCAGCAGTGGCGCGCGGCCCACCTCGTCCACACGCCGCGCGTGCGCATCTGGCACCTCTTCGCGGGCGCGCTCGTCGTGGGCGCCGTCCTCGTCCCGCTCTACGTGCCGACCCTCCTGCCGCTCGACCAGCTCTCCACCGCGACGCGCTCGCTCGCGCTGGTGCTCGCCCTCAGCTTCGCGCCGATGCTCGGCCGCGCGCTCGCCGCCGGCTATCGCGTGTTCGGCCTCGCGGTGCTGTTCGCCCTCGCCGCCACGGCGGCCTACTTCGGGTGGCACGTGGTCTTCGATCTCCTCGCGCCATGGGTCGACGGCACCGGCGGCACGTCGGACCTCAAGTGGTCGATCGTCGTCGATGGCCTCGTGTTCCTGTTCGTGGCGCAGTCGATCCTGCAGACGAGCCCGAACGGCTGGTTCGCCAACTGGCTCCATCCGCACCTGCTGAGCGGCCTCTACATCGATGACTGGTTCACCCGCGTGACGTTCCGCCTCTGGCCGCCGGGGCTCCAGTGACCGACCCGCTCAAGGAGACGGCCGATCGCGCCTGCGCGCGGATCGCGCCGACCTGGCCGCTCGACCGCTTCATCGCGCTGAACCCGTTCTGGCCGCTCACCCACAAGCCGCTCGCGGAGGTCGCGGGCGAGCTGGCCGCGCTCTCGGGCGCGCGCCTCCTCATGCCGCGCAAGTGGTACGCGCAGGAGTGGCGGGCGGGCCGGTTCGGCTCCGAGCACCTGCGCGAGGCCATCGCGGAGAGCGGCGCCGACGTCACCGAGGACGAGCTCACGGCGCTGTTCTGGAGCGGCGAGCCCAGCCCCGCGCAGCGGCCGCTCGTCGTGTCCACGATGGAGGCGCTGCGCCACCGCGAGCACGAGGTGACGTGGCCCGAGTTCGTGATGGAGCGCATGAGCCGCTTCTGCGCGTCGTACTTCGACGACGGCCAGGCGCAGATCAACGGCGTCCGCGAGGGCGGGTTCTACACGAGCTGGCGGCTCCAGGCGCAGAGCGACCAGGGGCCGTACCTGTTCATGCAGCTCCACGGCTACCGCGCGACGGCGGCCAAGCTGCCGAAGACGGCCGACGAGATGATCGCGCTCGCGTGCACCGACCTCGGCATCCCCGCCGCCGAGCAGGAGCGCTACATGTCGGCGCTGCTCCTCGACGTCAACGGCTGGGCGTCGTGGTGCGCCTACCTCCGCTGGACGGCGCGCATCGGCGGCACAGACGACGACCACATCCGCGAGCTCCTCGCGATCCGCCTCGGCTGGGAGTGGATCCTGTTCACGGCGAGCGACGAGACGATCCGCGCCGAGTGGCGGCTCGCGATGACGAGCTGGCCGGCGATCGATCGCGCCGCGCGGCTCGTGCGCTCCGACGACTGGCTCCTGCAGCGCGCGGTCGAGATCGCGTGGCTCGCCCGGCTGCGCCCGAAGCTGCCGGCGGGCTTCGATGCGGCGCGGCCCGCCGCGCCCCGGCTGCAGGCCGCGTTCTGCCTCGACGTGCGCTCGGAGGTGTTCCGGCGCGCCCTCGAGGCCCAGGGCGAGGGCATCCAGACGCTCGGCGTGGCCGGGTTCTTCGGGTTACCCATCGAGTACAAGCAGCTCGCGGCCGACGAGGCGCGGCCGCAGCTCCCCGCGCTCGTGGCCCCGTCGTACGTCATCACGGACACGGGCGTGCCGCAGGGCCTCGAGGCAAAACGGCGCGCGCGCCTCGATGCGGCCAACGCGTGGAAGGTGTTCAAGTCGAGCTCACTGTCGAGCTTCGCGTACGTCGATGCGGTCGGGCTGTTCTTCGCGCGCAACCTCTTCCGCGACGGCTTCCGCTCGGACAAGCACCCCGCGAACCACCCCGACCACGCCGGGCTGACCCCGCACGAGTACCAGGCGCTCCTGCCGCGGCTCACGAGCGACGTGGCCGGCGCGCCGGTCACGGTCGACCAGCGGTGCGAGATCGCGGCGGCGTTCTTGCGGACGATCGGGCTGACGCGCGGCTTCGCGCGGCTCGTGCTGCTCGTCGGGCACGGCAGCGAGACGAAGAACAACGCCTACGCGGCGGGCCTCGATTGCGGCGCGTGCAACGGGCAGCCGGGCGACGTGAACGCCCGGGCGGCGGCCGCGCTCCTCAACGACGCGGGCGTCCGCGCCGGGCTCGCCGCGCGCGGGATCGAGGTGCCCGCGACGACCTTGTTCGCCGGGGCGCTCCACAACACGACCACCGACCAGGTGACCGTGTTCGCCGAGGCCGGCAGCGAGACGCACCGCGCCGACCTCGCCGACGCGTGGGCCGTGCTCGAACGGGCGAGCACCGCGACGCGGCGCGCCCGGGCGCCCCGGCTCGACCTCGCCGACCTGTCCGACGCGAAGCTGCTCGACGCCGTGGTGAAGCGCGCGCGTAACTGGGCCGAGGTGCGCCCCGAGTGGGGGCTCGCCGGGAACGCCGCGTTCATCATCGCGCCGCGCGAGCGCAGCCGGCACCTCGATCTCGAGGGCCGCGTGTTCCTGCACGACTACCGCGCCGAGGAGGACGCCGATCACGCGATCCTCGAGGGGATCATGACGGGCCCGATGGTCGTGGCCCACTGGATCAACTTCCAGTACTACGCGTCCACCGTCGACAACGCGCGCTACGGCTGCGGCAACAAGGTGCTCCACAACATCGTGGGCGGTCACCTCGGCGTGTTCGAGGGCAACGGCGGCGACCTGCGGATCGGCCTGTCCCTGCAGTCGCTGCACGACGGCGAGAAGTGGGTGCACGTTCCCCTGCGGCTGGCCGTGTTCATCGAAGCCTCGCAGGCCTCGATCGACGGCGTCCTCGCGACCCACGCCAAGGTGCGCGAGCTCGTCGACAACGAGTGGCTGCACCTCTTCCAGCTCGACGCCGGCACGCGCACCCTCGCCGCCCGCCGGTCCGCCGGGTGGAAGCCGGTCCCGGCGTAGGCGACGCTTACCGCAGAGACGCCGAGCGCGCAGAGAGTGAGGAGCAGCATGGGAGGGGTTGATTCGCCGGCGCCGGCGGCCGCAACCGCCGGTGCTCTGGGATCAACCCCTCTCGATCTGCTCCTCACTCTCTGCGCGCTCCACGACTCTGCGGTGAGCGCCGCGCAGGCGCTCGCACATGTCGGTTCAACCGAGCCTCGCAACCCGCCCGCCGGCCGCGTGTCCGGGAAATAGACGCGGGTTCTCGCGCGTTTCCGTCCCCGTATGGCCTCGATCCTCGTCGTCGACGATGACGCTCACCGTCGCGAAGTGGCACGGTTCGCCCTCGCCAAGGCCGGCCATACCGTGGAGCTCGCGACCGATGGCGTCGCGGCGCTCGAGCGGGTCGCGCGCGGCGGGATCGAGCTCGTCGTCCTCGACGTCCTCATGCCCGAGCTCGATGGGCTCTCCGTCTGCCGCCGCCTCCGCGGCCAGGTGCCGATCGTGTTCCTGTCGTCGCGTGGCGAGGAGCTCGACCGCGTGCTCGGGCTCGAGTACGGCGCCGACGACTACCTCGCCAAGCCGTTCTCTCCGCGCGAGCTCGTCGCCCGCGTCGCCGCCGTCCTCCGCCGCGCCGCGCCCGGGAGCACCGCCGGGGCCGCGCCTCTGCCGCCGCGCCCGCCGCTCGCCATCGGCGGCGTCGCCATCGACCGCGACCGCCACGAGGTCCGTGTCAGCGGCGCCCCGCTCGCCGTGACCGCCACCGAGCTCCGCCTCCTCGCCGCCCTCGCCGAGCACAGCGGCCGCGTGCTGAGCCGGGCGCAGCTGATCGCCGCGGCCTACGGCGACGACCACCACATCACCGCCCGCACGATCGACACCCACATCCGCAACCTGCGCGCGAAGCTCGCCTCGGCCGGCGCGCCGGTCATCGAGACGGTGCATGGCGTCGGATATCGCGGCCAGGGCTAACCCGACCGACGGCGGTGGCGGGCGCTGGCTCGGCGCCGTCGTCCGCCACCTCGCGCGCATCCGCTACCGGCTGCTGCTGATCAACGTCATCGTCGCCGCCGTCCCGATCGTCGGCATCGTGTTCGCGCGCATGCACGAGTCGCAGCTCCTCGCCGCGCTCGAGGCCGACATGATCCACCAGGCGCAGCTCGTGCGCACGCTGCAGCCCCGCGGCGCCCCGCTCGACGTCATCGCCCGCGACACCCGCACGCGCATCCGCGTCCTCGACCCGAAGGGTGTCGTCATCGCCGACTCGCACAACGGCCCGCCCGAGGCCACGCCCGTCGCCACGCGCCCCGAGATCGTGCGCGCGCTTGCCGGCCACTACGGCGCCGCCACCCGCCTCTGGGGCGGCACCGGTCCGAGCGGCCCCGTCGCGAGCCGCGACTACGACCGGTCGTCGATGGATCTCGTCTACCTGTTCGTGGCCGTGCCGATCGTGGATCCGGCCACCCACCACGTCACCGGCGCCGTCTATATCACCCGCTCCACGCGCGACGTGAAGCTCCAGCTCATCCACCTCCGCCAGTGGATGTTCCGCGTGCTGCTCTCCACCATCGGCATCACCGCGCTCATCACGCTCCTCCTCGCCACCACCATCGCGCGCCCGCTCGGCCGCCTCACGCGCCGGGCCCAGCGCATCGCCGCGCGCGGCCCCTCCGCGCCCGAGCCCGCCGACGAGCGCCTCGCCGCCCGCCGCGACGAGATCGGGCAGCTCGCGCGCGCCGTCGGCGCCATGACCGACGAGCTCGAGCGCCGCGCCCGCGACGCCCGCTCGCTCGCCGCCGACATCAGCCACGAGTTCAAGACGCCGCTCGCCGGCATCCGCGGCGCGGCGGAGCTGCTGCGCGATGGCGCGGCCGACGAGCCGGTCGCGCGCGACCGCTTCCTCGCGATGATCGAGGACGACACCCTGCGCCTCGATCGCCTCGTCTCGCGCCTCCTCGAGCTCGCGCGCGTGGAGGACGACCGCGGCACGCCGCTGCCCGTCGACGTCGGCGCGCTCGCCGCCGAAGCCGCCGCGCGCCCGTGGCCTGTGCCCGTCGAGCTCGCCCCCCCGCGCGCGCGAACCTGATCGCGCCCGGCCGCACGACGGCCCTCGCCTCCGCCCTCGACAACCTCCTGGCGAACGCGTGCCAGCACGCCGCCACGGGCTCGACCGTGCGCGTGGCCGTCGACCCGCGCGGCGACGCCGTGCGCCTGACCGTCGCGAACCGCGGGCCCGCCCTGTCCGACGCCGCCCGCCTCCGCGTGTGGGATCGTTTCTACTCGACGCGCGCCGCCGATGGTGGCTCGGGCCTCGGCCTCGCGATCGTCCGCTCCGTCGCGCTCGCCCACGGCGGGGGATGCGGCGTCACGTGCGCCGACGGCGTCACCGCGTTCTGGTTCGAGATCCGCCGCTGACTCCCTGCCGCAGGCCGCGTGGTACTACTGCCGGCGATGCGCACGCCCTTCGTCGTCGGCAACTGGAAGCTGCACAAGAACATCGCGGAGTCGCTCGCGCTCGTCACCGACCTCAAGAACCAGCTCGCCGCCGTCAAGGGCGTGCAGGTCGGCGTCGCCCCCGTGTTCACCGCGCTCCACAGCGTCGCGAAGCGGCTCGAGGGCACGCACATCGCGACCTGCGCGCAGGACGCCTACTGGGAGGCCACCGGCGCGTACACCGGCGAGGTCTCGGCCCCGCTGATCGCGGACGCGGGCGCCGCGTGGGCGATCGTCGGCCACAGCGAGCGCCGCCAGTTCTTCGGCGATACGAGCGATCACGTCGGCAAGAAGGCGTGCTCGGTCCTGCGGGCCGGCCTCGGCGCGATCGTCTGCATCGGAGAGCACCTCGCGGAGCGCGACGCGGGCCGGACCCTCGCCGTCATCGACGAGCAGCTCGCCGAGGCGATCGCCGACGTCGCGGCCACGAAGGTCGACCTCGCCTCGAAGCTCGTCATCGCCTACGAGCCCGTCTGGGCGATCGGCACCGGCCGCACGGCCACGCCCGCGCAGGCGCAGGAGGTCCACGCGCACATCCGCCGGCGCCTCGCCGAGAAGCTCGGCCCCCCGATCGCGGAGGCCGTCCGCATCCAGTACGGCGGCTCCGTCAAGCCGAGCAACGCCGAGGCGCTCATCGCCGAGCCCGACATCGACGGCGCGCTCGTCGGCGGTGCGTCGCTCGACGCCGCGGACTTCATCGCCATCGTCAAGGCGGCGCGGACGTCGACGTAGCGATCGGGCGCGGCTCCCAATCCCAGCGCGCGTCCACGTCGTCGTCGATCCGCTGGTGCGTGCGAGCGGCCAGGCGGGCCGCGTAGGTCCCCGGATCGTCCGCGCAGGCCGCCGTCACGAGCTCGCGGTGCCCCGGATCGACCCACGCCGCCGTCGCGAGGTCGGCGCACGAGCCGTGGTCGCGCGTGCGGCCGCCGATCCGCGAGCGGATCGCCCGCTTCGCCAGATCCCACAGCACGATCGCGCCGTCGCGATGCCCGACCGCGAGCGTCGTACCGTCGGGCGTGATGGCGAGGGACTGCGCCGCGCCCTCACCCGCGTCGAGGACGTCCGTGGGCCCCGGCACCGCCCAGGTCGTCGGATCCCAGACGCGCACGAGCCCGTCCTCGGTCACGGTGAAGGCCCGCGCGCCGTCCGGCTCGTAGACGATGCGCCACACGGTCCCGAGCTTCGCGACGTGCTCGCCGCGTCCGTGATCGAACCACGCGTGCCGGCCCACGTCCCACACGGCGAGGGTGCCATCCTCGGCGCCCGACGCGATCTGCGAGCCATCCGGCGACCACGCCGCGGACAGCAGGCCGTCGTGCTCGGTGAGATCGATGTCGAGCTCGGGCTGCAGCTCGCGCCCCCGCCACACCCGCGTGTGGCTATCGAGGCCCGTCGTCAGGAGGCGCCCGTCGGCGCGCAGCTCCACGCCGTAGATCTGATGCGTGTGCAGCGTCTTCTCGACGATCACCGTCCAGCTCGCCACGTCGATCAGCGCGAGCCGCCCGCGCATGTGCCCCGCCGCGAGCGTCTTGCCGTCGGGCGAGACCCATGTCGTGCGCAGCCACACGTCCGTCTCGAGCCGCGCCGTCTCGCGCCCGGTCAGGTCCCAGCGCCGCAGCGTGCCGTCCTCGCACGCCGACGCGATCTCGGTCTCGCCGAGGGCGACCACGCCGTCGCCGCACGCCGCGGTCGTCGCGATGTGAACGAGCTCGTGGCCCGTCGCCGTGCCCCACGCGCGGATCGCGTGCTCGGCGTTCGAGCCCGTGACGAAGTACGTGCCGCTCGGCGCGAAGCTCGTGCGATCGACGGAGAACCGATGGCCAACCGCGACCAGCCGGTGCAGCGCCTGCGCGTCCCACACCACCGGGATCCCGTCCTTGCCGGCCGTCACGACCCAGCGGCCGTCCGCGCTGAATACGACCGTGCTGGTCTGCCCGCCTGGCGCCGCGAGCACGGTGACGAGCTGGTGCGTGCTGATCTCCCACGCGTGGACGACGTCGCCATCGCCGCCGGACATCAGCACCGTGCCGTCCGTCGAGAGCGCCGCGCCATGGATGCTCATCGTCTCCGCCCACGCTTGCACCGGCGCGGCCTCGCCGATGCGCCACACGTAGACCTCGCTGTCCCAGCCCGCGGTCACGACCTCGTCGCCCTTCGGCAGGAACACGGCGACGCGGATGCCGCCGGCCACGTGGGCGCCGAGCTGCGCGCCCTTGCCTGTCGCGGCGTCCCAGAGCCACGCGCGCCGGTCGTCGCTCGAGCTGGCGAGGTGCGCGCCATCGGGCGCCCACGCCACGCAGTACACGCGCTGCGTGTGCGCGGTCAGCACGCGACTCGTGCCGGCGGCGAGCCGCCACAGCCGGACCGTCGCGTCCTCGCCGCCCGACGCGAGCGTGCCGCCGGCGGGCGCGTACGCGAGGGACCAGACGCGGCCCGTGTGCCCGCGCAGCTCGGTGGTCGTCGAGAGATCCGGCGCGAGCCGCCAGATGATGCCCTCGTCACCGACGGCCGCGAGCTCGCCGTCGGGCGCGAACGTCACGGCATAGAGCGCCTTCGTGCCGAGCTTACGCTCCGCGATCAGCGCACCGTCGCGCGGTGACCACACGCGCAGCTGGCCGGCGTCGTCGACGGTCGCGACCCGCGCGCCGTCCTGCGAGAACGCCGCCGCGTGCACCCACGCCGCGTGCCCGAGGTGACGCGCCTGCGGGAACAGCGCGCGCGCCTCGCTGTAGCCCGCCGCCCACCGCGCCTCTGGCGAGTCCGTCTTGAGTCGCGCCGCCGCGTAGTACATCGCGGCCCGCGCCCACTCCTTGCCATTTTCGGCGACGCGGCCCTTCTGATAGAGCGCCGTCGCGAGGCTCTTTCGCGAGCCGTCCATCTCGCGCATCGCGCGGCCCTCGGCGTCCTTGGCCTGGTCCATGGCCGTGACGGCGGCGGCGCGCCCGGCGACGATGCGCTGCACGCTCATCACGCCGCCGACCACGAGCACCGTCAGGAGCACCGCCGCGACCGTGACCGGCGCGCGGTGCCGCCGCAGCCAGCGCCCGACGAGCGCGCGCAGATCGTACCGATGCGCGGCGACGAGCTGCCCCGTCGTGTAGCGGCGGAGATCGTCCGCGAGCTCCTGCGCGCTGCGGTACCGATCGGCCGGCTTCCGCGCCATCGCCTTCGCCGCGATCGCCACCAGGTCCGGCGGCGCCGTCGGGGCGAGCTGGGCGAGCGGCGTCGGGCCGGCGGTCGCGGCGAGGGCGAGCAGCGTCGCGAGGTCCGTCGGCTTCTTGTCGGCGAACGGCGCCGCGCCCGCGACGAGGAAGTACAGCATCGCGCCGATCGCGTAGACATCGGCGCGCTCGTCGACGGCCTCGCCGAGCGCCTGCTCCGGCGGCATGTACGCCGGCGTCCCCATGAGGGCGCCCGCCATCGTCTGATCGCTGACCGACGCGGCGAGCACGAGCGACGCGTGGTCCGGCGGCGCCACCGCGGGCGCGAGCGTGATCGCGGCGAGCGCGTCCGGCAGCTCCGGGCCGCCCACGACCTTCGCGAGCCCCCAGTCGATGACGACGGTCTCGCCGTACGCGCCGACGAGCACGTTCGCCGGCTTGAGGTCCCGGTGGATCACGTGCCGCGCGTGCGCGTACGCCAGCGCCTCGGCGACCGACACGATCACCGGCAGCCGCGCGAGCCGATCCCCGAGCTCGGCGCCGCGCACCGCCTGCTCGAACGACGTCCCCGCGACGAGCTTCATCGCGTAGAACGGCGCGCCCGTGGCCCAGCGCCCCAGCTCGTAGACCGGCACGATCGCCGGGTGCTGGAGGTTCGCGGTGATCATCGCCTCCTGCGCGAAGCGGCGCGCGGCGGCGTCGTCGTCGCCGAGCATCTCCTTGATGGCCACGAGCCGGCCGGTCCGGCGGTCGCGCGCCCGGACGATGCGCCCGAGGCCGCCCCGGGCGTGCTCCTCGAGCATCTCGTAGTGCGCGGCATCGACCACCGGGAGATCCGCCGCGGCCTGGACCGCCGCCAGCGGGTTGGGGCTCGGCGAGCTCGCGGAGGGCTGACGACCGGCCGCGATCGTGCGCGCCGACGCGTCCGGGACCGCGGCCACGGTCGCGTCCAGGCCGACCCCGGCCGGGCCGGGCCGGTTCCCAGGGGGGCCCTCGTCCACGCATCCAATATACCTAGCGATTGCGACGCCTGAGGGGTTGGGGTAGAGCTATGTCCGCATGTCGACGCTCCTCACGATCCTGCACGTCATCGTGTGCCTGTTTCTGATGCTCACGGTGCTCCTGCAGTCGGGCAAGGGCGGCGGCATGGGTGGCGCGTTCGGCGGCGGCAACGCGGCGACGGTGTTCGGCGGCGGCGGCGCCTCGTCGTTCCTCAAGCGCCTGACCGCCACGGCGGGCATCGTGTTCATGGCCACCTCGATGATCCTGGCGTTCCTCGCGAGCCACAACTCGGCCGACGAGCTCGAGAAGTTCGGCAAGGAGCAGGAGGAGCTCGCGTCGCAGAAGGAAGAGGCGAAGGACGCCGTCCTCAACAAGAAGGGCTCCGGCGCTGGCTCGGCCGCGCAGGGCTCGAACGCCGGCTCGGCCTCGATGGTCACGCCGGTCACGCCGACGATGATGACCCCCGCCGGTTCGGACAGCGCGATCGCCCCGCTCGAGACGGGCTCCGCCGCCGTCGTCACGCCGGGCTCCGCCGCCGCGGTCACGCCGGCCGCGGGCAACGCCGCCAAGGCCACGCCGGCCGCGGGCAGCGCCGCCAAGGCCACGCCGGTCGAGACCCCACTCCCCGCCCCCGCCACCGGCAGCGCCGCCAAGTCGCCCGCCGCGGCACCGACCGCCGGGAGCGCCGCGAAGGCGCCCATCGAGAAAGCTCCCGCGCCCAAGGCTGCGGCTCCCGCCGCGCCGCCCGCGCCCGCGCCTGCGCCGGCTAACCCGACGCCGGCCCCCGCGACGCCGTGAACGTGCGCTTCGCGAAGTACCAGGGGCTCGGCAACGACTTCCTGGTCGTGGATCTGCGCGCGGCGGACGCGGATCTCGCCGCGCAGGTGCAAGATCCCGCCGTCGTCCGCGCGCTGTGCGATCGCCAGTTCGGCGTCGGCGGCGACGGCGTGCTCGCGGTGTTGCCGCCGACCACGCCCGGCGCGGATGCCCGGATGCGTGTCCTCAACGCGGACGGCAGCGAGGCGGAGATGTGCGGCAACGGCATCCGCTGCGTCGCGATCGAGCTTCACGATCGCGGCGGCCTGCGCAAGCCGCGATTGATCATCGACACCGGCGCCGGCCCGCTCGCGTGCGAGCTCGACGCCGATCCGATCGGCGCGCACGGCGTCACCGTCGCGATGGGCAAGCCGCGGCTCCTGCGCGGCGAGATCCCGATGACGGGCCCCGCGGGCGAGCGCTGCATCGAGCAGCCGCTCGACCTCGCCCCGGGAACGGAGGCCGCCGGCGACCGCGGGCGGACCGGGAGCGAGCCCGTCCGGACCATCACCGCCGTCTCCATGGGGAACCCGCACGCGATCACGTTCGTCGACTCGCTCGCCGAGGCCTACGAGCTCGCGCGCCGCATCGGCCCGCGCGTCGAGCACCACGCCGCGTTCCCGAACCGCACGAACGCCGAGCTCGCGTTCGTCCGCGACCGCCACACCATTGATCTCGTGGTCTGGGAGCGCGGCTGCGGCATCACGCTCGCGTGCGGCACGGGCGCGTGCGCGACCGCGGTCGCCGCGATCCTCACCGGTCGCGTCGACGGCGACGCCGCCGTGACCGTGTGCCTGCCGGGCGGTGCGCTCTCGATCACCGTGCGCGACGACGGCGTGTACATGCGCGGCCCGGCGCGGCGCGTGTTCGACGGCGAGCTCGATCCGGCGCAGCTCGCGGTGCGTCCACGGGCGGATTAACCACCCAGCCGCCAGGAGCGCCAAGCCAGAGCCAAGGTCAGAGGTTTGACGGGCTTTGCCCTCAGACTTCTGAACTTGGCTCTGGCTTGGCGGCTTGGCGGTTAATCCGGGTGGACGCCGGTCAGTAGTAGCCGCGCTGGGGCGGCTGCGGCGGCGGCTGCTGCGGCGGCGGCGGCTGGTACGGCTGCGGCTGGTATGGCTGCGGCTGGTACGGCTGCGGCTGGTAGGGCTGCGGCGGCGGCTGGTACGGCTGCGGCTGCCCCTGCGGCGGATAGTACGGCTGGCCCTGCTGCGGCTGCGGATAGGGCTGGCCCTGCGGCGGATACGGCTGGCCCTGCGGCGGATACGGCTGCCCCGCCGGATACGCGCCGTTCTGCGCCGGCTGGCCCTGCTCGCCCCCCTCGACGCCCTCGGGCTGACCGCCGCGCTGGCCGTCCTGCCGCCAGCCGTTCCAGTCGCCCTGGCGATCGTGGCGCTCGCTCCACCAGCGGCCCGAGTACTGCCGCCCGCCCGGCTCGAACACGAGGTAGCCATCGCCGACGAGCGGCGCGTCCGTCGGCTGCTGCCCGGGCTCGCGCCAGTGGAACTGCAAAACATTGCCGCGAAGCTGCCCGCCGAAATCGCCGATCACCTGGCGCCCCTGGCGCTGATAGATCCAGATGCCCTGGACGCTGCCGGCCTGGAGGCCGCCGCGCGTCTGGTCCGCCTCGATCTTCACCGCGCCGAACGTCGAGCGCCACAGGCCGAGCGCGCGCGTCGCTTCCATCTGGCGCGCCGCGGGCGGCGTCGTGCCGGTGCCGTTCGCGCCGCCGCTCGCCGCTTCGAACTGCGCCTGGGTCGGATCGGTCGTCGCCGGCTGAGTCGTGTTGGACGTCGCCGAGCCCACGGCTGCGAAGCACGCCCCTGTCACCGCGAGCACCCGAGCCACGTTAGCTACATTCATCGTCCCAACTATAACCGGACGACTCGCTCATCGCAGCGGGCAAGTTGCCTCGCAGGTATTGTCCTAATTTCCGAACCTGATACGTTCCCCTCGCGCTGCGTGCGGTGGTCCACAACAGGTGGCACTTCACGACGCCGGGCCCATAGCTCAGTTGGTTAGAGCGGCCGGCTCATAACCGGTGGGTCCCTGGTTCGAGCCCAGGTGGGCCCACGGTGACAACGAAAGGCAGTTAGCGTGCGCGAACAGCTCGTCTTCCTTCTTCAGCTCCAGACCTCCGATGTCCGCGTGCGCGAGCTCGATGCCGCCGCGACCCAGCTCCCGGCCAAGCTCGACCCGCTCCGGCGCGATCTCGCGAAGCTCCAGGGCATGCTCGACGTCGAGCGCGGCAAGCTCACCGAGAACGAGTCATGGCGCAAAGGCCAGCAGGACATGCTCGACCGCGAGCGCGAGCTCCTGCGCTCGGCCCAGGGCAAGTTCCAGGCGTCCAAGAACAGCCGCGAGTGGAGCGCCGCGAGCCGCGAGGTCGACAACAAGAAGAAGTCGATCAGCGACCGCGAGGTCGAGCTCAAGAAGGTGAGCGAGTCGTCCAGCTCGACGCAGGGCGTCCTGTCGTCTCGCGACGCCGACGTCGAGGCGCTGCGCACGCAGCTCACCGAGAGCGAGGCGGCGATGGCCGACCAGCTCGCAGAGCTGCAGGGCAAGCTCGCCGACGCCAAGGTGGCGCGCGACGCGGCGCGCGGTCAGGTCGAGAAGAGCTGGCTCAAGATCTACGATTCTCTCGTCGGCAAGCGCGGCTACGCGGTCGCGCCCGTCATCAAGGGCGTCTGCCAGGGCTGCCACATGGCGCTGCCGCCGCAGCTCAACAACATCCTGGCGCGCATGCAGTCGATCGAGACGTGCCCGCGCTGCGGCCGCCTGATCTACCGCAAAGAGCTGCTCGACCTGCCGGCCGACGGGGCCGCGCCGCCCACGGACACGCCCGCGAGCTAACCCGCAACCGCGCTACAGCGGCTCGGCCGGAGCACCGCGCGCTTCGAGTCGCCCTGCCGCGCAGCGCGGGATCGCATCCGGCCGACGACGATCGACTTCTCGTCGCGGTCCTCCGTGTAGTCGCGCGCGGGCGCGCTCGGCACCATCGCGCGTCGGCGGCGAGCCGACCGAGCGCGCCCGTGAACGGCCCGAGCTCCCGCGGGGGGCCGCCGGTCGGGGGCGCGGTGAAGATGCGCGCGGTGCGATCGCCGTGGCCATCGGAGGCCACCGAGTAGAGCTGACCACCGTCGAGCAGCAGGCCGGAGGCGACGCCCGTGTCCGTGAACAGGGCCGCCGCGCTGCCGCCGCCGGCCGGGATGCGCGCGATGCTCGCCGTGCCGTCGGCGACCTGCGCGACGTACACGTACGCCGCGTCCGCCGTCGGCGGGCTGACGTGACCGAGCGTGGCGAGCTCGACAGGCTCGGGCTTGGTGCCGCTCGCCGCCAGGCGCGAGCACCGCGACGACCGCTCTCAACCGAGGCCGCGCTCGAGGCGCTCGGCCAGCGAGAACAGCCGGTCCCGGCGCGTTTCGATGATGTTCCCGGCGGCGCGCGCGATCGCGGCCGCGGGCTTCGCCGGTTGCGACGAGAGGAACGTGTTGACGTCCGTACCGCCCGCCCACCACTTGCGCGCGCTGTCGACGCCCTTCATGACCGCCGCGTCGCCGACGCAGGCGTGCAGGAACGCGCCGACCGGCGAGGGCCCCGTGTCGAAGCTCGACTCCGACGCGCGACCTTCCTCGAGGAGCCGGTGGAGTGGCTTGTCGAGATCCGGGGCGACCGGAAGCTGCGGGAAGAAGTGCTCGATGCGCTTGGCCTTCGACGTCGCCTGCATCGGCTTGGGGCCCATGAAGTAGTCGAGCGGGACATCGCCGCCCGTCGCCGCCGCCACGGCCTCGACGAGCGCGATCGAGTACAGCTTCGCGCGCAGGTAGCGGACGGCGAGCTCGAGGTTGCCGGTTGTCCGCGCGACGCGCCGCGCGTGGATCTGCGGCGCCGGCTCGTTGCCCCACGTGTGAAACACGCGATCGGCAGGGAGCCACGCGAGGAACGCCTCCATGTTTTGCAGCGCGATGCGGTAGTCGCGCACGGTGTAGACGAGCGGCGAGTGCAGCGCGGGGTTGCTCTCCGGCAGGAGCTTCCACGTGTTGTCGAGGAAGCGCGCGGGCTCGTTGTCCGAGAAGTTCTCTACGTCGCGGTTGCCGAGCCGAACCGCGCGGCACACCGTGTCCTCGAGCTCCTTCCCCTCGATGCCGAGCTTCGCGATGCGCGCGCGCAGCTCCGGCACGGGGTCGACGCGAAACGGGATCGTCTGCTCGATGCACGCGGACACCGCGATGCGCTGCTCGCGCGTGAGCGCCGACGCGAGCTGCACGCTCGCCACGAGCGCCGACGCGAACTCGTTGAGCCCCCCCGTCGGCATCACCACGTCGCCGACCTGGCGCCCGAACACGCCGAGCACGTCCTGCGTGGCGAGACCGGCCGCGCCCGGCAGCACGCGCCAGCCGGCGGGCTCCGAGACGATGAGCCCCTCGAGCTCGGCGCGCATCGACGGCGGCGGCCCGAGGTCGACCTGGATGTAGACAGCATCGTGATAGAGCGCGGCGATCACCTCGAGCGGATCGCCCTCGCTGGCGATATCCATCACGTGCTCGTGGTTATGGAACTCGCGCCCGCTGGCCGAGAGCGCCGCGTGGATCGAGAATCCCCACGCCTCGACATCGTGGGTCGCCGCCGTGGAGCCGAGCATGTGCAGCGACCGCCACAACCCGTTCACGATCTCGTGCACCGGCGACCGCTGATCCATGAGGGGCCACGTTAACACCGAATCAAGAGCGCGAGGGCTGATGCTCCTGGCCGCAACGACGCGTGCACGTCCTCCGCGTCCGCGCCAGGAGGCGGGCCGCCGATACAAATAGACCGAGCGCCGGAGAGGGCGTTAAGCCGAGTTCTGTTCCGTTACCGGTAGCAACCATTCCTCTAGGCCCACCATTGCTGGGGGGCTCGAGCAACCAACCCGGAGTCATCGTGCGGGCCGCACGACCCCTGTTTGGTCTTGCTTCGGGTGGGGTTTGCCTTGCCCTCTCGGTCACCCGAGAGGCGGTGCGCTCTTACCGCACCGTTTCACCCTTCCCGTCGAACGACGGTCGCCCGACGGAGGTTTGCTTTCTGTTGCACTGTCCTGCGAGTTACCTCGACTGGCCGTTAGCCAGCACCCTGCCCTGTGAAGCTCGGACTTTCCTCCCGCGACAAACAGGTTGCCCCGAAGCCGCCGGCGGTTGCCTCGCCCTCTCCGACGATCAGCGGCCCAGCTGTATCACGCCGCGGCGCGGGCGGGTAGCGCGTGGATCTGGTCGTAGACGCCGTGGCGGAGGTTGCGGCGGATCGTGACCGCCTCGCGCACGACCTTCCACATGTCGACGAGCGGGTTCACGCGCGAGCGGCCATCGTCGCTCCACTCGACGCCGATCTCCGTCACGCCGTAGCCGCGGCGCTTCGCGAGCGCGAGGATCTCGAGGTCGAACGCCCACCCGTCGATGCGCGCCACGGAGAACAGGTCGCGCGCCGCCTCGGCCGTGAACGCCTTGAAGCCGCACTGCGTGTCGCGAACGCCGGGGACGAGCGAGCGCTGGATGACCTTGTTCGCGAGGCGGCTCCACAGGACGCGGTACATCGGCTGCTTGACGTCGGTCTTCGCGCCCGGCGCGTAGCGCGAGCCGATCGACACGGCGGCCGTGCACGCGTGGATCGGGGCGAGGAGCGCGGGGAGCTGCTCCGGCGGCATCGAGCCATCGGCGTCGCACATCACGCGGATCTGGCCGCGCGCCGCGAGCATGCCGAGGCGGACGGCGGCGCCCTTGCCGCGGTTCGGCATCTGCCGGACGAGGCGAAGGTTCGGCATCGTCTCGGCCGTCTTCTCGATCAGCGCGCAGGTGCCGTCGCGCGAGCCATCGTCGACGACCAGGATCTCGTAGCGCAGCGGCTGCGCGGAGAGGTACCCGTGCAGGCGGGCGAGCGTCGGCGTGATGCGGAGTTCCTCGTTGTACGCGGGGACGATGATCGAGAGGTCGATGAACGGGACGAGCGTGGACATGACTGACTCCTGAGGTGGGACAGACCGGGAACGCGGGCGCGATTTCGGGTCGCGCGATGAATTTCGATGCCGGGCTAGGCGTGCGCGAACGAGTGACTGGCGCTGGCGCCGGCCCTGCTGCTCGGCTTCTTGAACACGAGCTTGCGCTGCGCCGGGTAGGTCCAGACGAAGAACACGATCGCCGCGCAGATGAGCTTCGCGACGATGTACTGGACGCCGAGCCAGACCGCGATGACCTGCATCAGCAGCGCGAGCATGCACGCCGTCACGAGCGCGACGGCGCCGAACCGCGCCAGCTGGCGCTTCGTGACCTTCGAGTGGTCCTGAAACGCGATGTACTTGTTCATGACAAAGTTCGTCACGCCGCCCACCGCGCTGGCGCCGAACGCCGCCGCCGCGACCGGCACGTGCATGACGCCGTGGAGAAGCACCAGCGAGCCGACGTCGACGCCTGTCGACACCACGCCGTTGAGCCCGGCGGTGACCGCCTGGCGGAGGTTCTTCATGAGCAGGTGTAAAGCATCGCTCGTGCCACGCCGCGGAGCGTCGCAAGTGCTCGGAACCACGCTGGCAGTGTCAGGCAGCGCTGACGGATCGTCGCCGCCAAGTACCTGATCGCTCGTCCAAGTCCGTGTCGGATCGGCGGTGGAGCCTCACCGGGCGTCACCGGGCGTGACAGCGGCGTCGCTCGCCGGGCTCGTTGGCTCGCTCTCGCTCTCGTCCGGCTCGGTCGGTTCATCGCCGACCGGCCCCTCGTCCGGCGTGCAGCGCGGCCGGCGCTTGCGCGCGAGGAGATCGGTCGCGCCGGCCAGCGGGACGGGGGCCCCGCCGCCGAGGTCGACCATGGACACGCCCCGATCCCCCGCCACCGCGAGCCGACGCTCGCCGATCCACGCGACGGAGAGGCCACCCGTCGCGCGCTCGACCTCCTGCAGCGTGCCGGTCGCGGCATCCACGACGAACGCCGCCGCGGCCGCCGCGCCTGGCGTGCAGTGCTCGTCGAGCACCGCGACGAGCGCGAGGTGCGTTCCGTCCGGCGACCATTCGACCGTGTCACCGTCGATCTGTCCCGTTGGCACGGTGACGACGCGGCTCGTCTTGCCGAGGCGGATCGCGCTCGCGAGCCCGCGGTCGTCCCAGTCGGCGGTGACGTCGGCGACGGGCAGGCGGTGCACGCGCGTGCTCTTGCCCGCCATCTCGAGCCACGGGCCACCGGGCCGCGTCGACCTCGGAGGCAGCGGGTGCAGGAAGCCGTCGTCGTCGAGCTGGCGCCAGGTCGTGGCGTGGGGCGCGCCGCCGCCTATCCATGCGCCCGGCGCGACCGGGCCGCGCGTGTGCGCCAGCGTGAACGGCCCGGCGCTGCCGAGCTCCTGCGGGCGCGAGCTGTGGCCGCGCGTGAGATCCACGACGCCGACCTGGAGCCGGTGCGCCCGCGACGTGACGTAGTAAACGAGCGGCGAGTCAGGCACGGCGAGCGCCCCGACCACGGCGCCGTACGTGCGCGTGAGGCGGTACCAGCGCGGCGCGCGCGCTTCGTACGCGTAGAGCTCGGCGCCGCTCGTCACGAGCAGCGCTCCCGAGAGCGCGGCGGCGTAGCGCGGGGCATCGAGAGCGATCCGGCGCTGCCAGGCGGCTCCCGAGGGGGTGGCCAGGAACGCTGCGAGCGCGGGTTGCTCGAGCGACGCCGGGCCCCACTTACCGAAGTCTCCGGCGACCGCGACCGTCAGCGGGGCGAGGATCTCGGCCGGCGGCGCGCCCTGCCTGCCGAGCGCGACCGCCAGCAGCCACGCCGCCTCGAGGTGCCCGGGATCGGCCGCCAGCGCCTGCCCACAGGCCTCGGCGACGTGACGCCAGTCATTCTTGTCCTCCGCCTTCCGCGCGAGATTGAAGGCGGGTTGGCCCGCTCGCTTGCGCCATGCGAAGCCCTCGAGCGCGGAGAGCCCCAGGGCGAGCGGCGGCAGCTCGGCGAGCGTCCCGTCGGCCGGGCCGGCGTGGCCCAAACCCGCGTCGTCGTGCCCTGCAGGCGCCACAGGCGCGTCAGGGGCGCCACACGCGGCCGCCAGCGCCGCGACCAGGATGCCGGACCAGGCCCACCGCACGCCTCTGCAAGTAGCACGGCTGAGCCGAGGAATCCTCCCCGGGCGTGGCCCATCGCGGCCCATCGCGTCAGGGGCATTGCCGGGCGAGGCCGTGACTGATATAGACCGCCGCCTGTACGCCCCCGAGCCGTTCTGTAACCGACTGAAGTCGAACGAGGTCACGTCATGAGTACCGCCGCGCCCAGTATCCGCAACGTTGCGATCATCGCGCACGTCGACCACGGCAAGACCACCCTCGTCGATGGCCTCCTCAAGCAAGCCGGCACGTTTCGCACCGGCGAAGTCGTCGCCGAGCGCGCGATGGACTCGAACGACCTCGAGCGCGAGCGTGGCATCACGATCCTCTCCAAGGTCACCGCGGTGACCTGGAAGGGCGTCCGCATCAACATCGTCGATACGCCGGGTCACGCCGACTTCGGCGGCGAGGTCGAGCGCGTGCTCGGCATGGTCGACTGCGTGCTCCTGCTGGTCGACGCGTACGAAGGCGCGATGCCGCAGACCCGCTTCGTGACGCAGAAGGCGTTCGCGATGGGCCTCAAGCCGATCGTCGTCGTCAACAAGATCGATCGCCCGGGCGTGGACCCGCACGAGGTGATGGACCAGGTCTTCTCGATGTTCATGTCGCTCAACGCGACGGACGAGCAGCTCGACTTCCCGGTCATCTACGCGTCCGGCCGCCAGGGCTACGCGATCCGCGACCTCAAGGACACGCCGACGGACCTCGGCCCCATGCTCGACCTCATCGTCGAGAAGGTGCCGCCGGCCGCCGGCGACCCGAACGCGCCGCTGCTCATGCAGGTCGCGACGCTCGATTACGACGACTACCTCGGCTACATGGCGATCGGTCGCATGCGCCAGGGCACGTCGAAGGTCGGCGACCGCGTGCTGCTCGTGCACCGCGACGGCAAGAAGGAAGAGTTCCGCGTCCAGAAGGTCCTCGGCTTCCAGGGCCTCAAGCGCTTCGAGCTCGCCGCCGCCGAGGCCGGCAACATCGTCGCGTTCACCGGCATGCAGGAGCTCAACGTCGGCGAGACGATCACGTCGATCGCGCAGCCGACGGTGCTGCCGCTGCTGACGGTCGACCCGCCGACGATCACGATGAACTTCTCGGTCAACGACGGCCCGTTCGCGGGCCGCGAGGGCAAGTGGGTGACCTCGCGCAACCTGCGCGAGCGGCTCGACCGCGAGATCAAGAGCAACGTCGCGCTGCGCGTCGAGGAGACGTCGACCGCCGGCATCTTCAAGGTGTCGGGCCGCGGCGAGCTCCACCTCTCCGTGCTCATCGAGACGATGCGCCGCGAGGGCTACGAGATGTGCGTCTCGCAGCCGCAGGTCATCCTGCAGCGCGGCGAGGACGGCAAGATCCAGGAGCCGTACGAGGACGCGGTCATCGATCTCGACGAGAACTACGTCGGCCCGGTGGTCGCCGAGCTCAACCGCCGCAGCGGCGTGATGAGCGAGATGCGGCCGTCGGCGACGGGCCGCGTTCGCCTCGAGTACCGGATCCCGGCGCGCGGCCTCATCGGCTACCGCTCGCAGTTCATGACGGATACGCGCGGCACGGGCGTGCTCTACACGCAGAGCGCTGGCTACGGCCCGCAGGCGCCCGACGTGCGCACGCGCCAGAACGGCGTGCTCGTCTCGAGCGAAGAGGGCGTGACGAACGCGTACGGCCTGTTCTACCTCCAGGAGCGAGGGCAGATGTTCGTCACGGCCGGCGTGAAGAACTACGGCGGCATGATCATCGGCATCCACGCGCGCGACAACGACCTCGTGGTGAACCCGAACAAGGTCAAGAAGCTCACGAACATTCGCACGACGGCCGCCGACGAGAAGCTCGTCCTGGCGCCGCCGCGGCAGCTGTCGCTCGAGTACGCGCTCGAGTTCATCAACGACGACGAGCTCGTCGAGGTGACGCCGCAGAGCATCCGCCTGCGCAAGGCGATCCTCGACCCGAACGAGCGCAAGCGGCACGAGAAGAAGCCGGCCGAAGTCGCTGATTAGTTAGCCAGCCGCTTGCGGAGGCGGTGAGTGGGAGAGCCGATCGACAAGGCGGCCGTGCGGCCGTCGCGCGAGGTCGCGGCGATCCGCACGCGGGCCCGGGCGTTGGCGGCCGAGCTCGGCCATGTCGAGCCGTTGCTGGAGCACTGGCTCCTCGCGGTGATCGACGACGCGCGGGGTCATGCCGTGCTCGTCGCGGCGGGCGCGGATGTCGACGGGCTGCGCGCGAAGCTGCTCGCGATCCTGCGGCCCGGCCTGATCTTCGCGAAGCCCAAGAAGCGGTTCCTCACGCCGCTCCGCGAGCTGTTCGCGGCCATGGGCAAACCGGAGATCACGCTCGCCGATCTGTTCCAGTACAGGTTGCTGCAGAGTCGGGGGCCCGGCGGGCGCGGTCTGCTCGCGAGCTTCGTCGAACCGCTCGATGTCAGGAACTTCCTCGCGCACGGGATCCGTAAGCCCGCGCCACGGTCGCGCATGCGCGAGCTCGTCCCGTTGCCGCGCGCCTGGCTCGTCCGCTCCCCCGCGCCGGTGACGGCGACCCTGTGGAACGTCGTGGCGCACGACGATGACTTCACGCCGGTGGCGGTCGCGGTCTCGCTGCTGGTGCGCTTCTTCGAGAAAGACGCTGGCGAGGCCGCGGCACTGGCGGATCGAGTCACCGCGGAGGGCCGCGCCGTGGTCGGCACGTATGCGCACGAGGTGGCGCTGAAGAAGGTGTAAAAGGCGACCCGCGAAGCGCACGCAGACAGACTACCCGTTGCGCTTCTCGCTCGAGCCTGTCGCATGAACCCCATCGTCCGGCCTTCGGACGCAGCATCGGAGCCGGCGCTCTTGCTACACTGCGAGGAGCCCCCCGAATGACCTTGCGCGAGCTGGAAGAGGGAGACCAGGCGGCGCTCGACCGGGCGATCGCGGAGTTTGCCGCGGTGGATCCGGCGTGGTCGTTCGCGTTCGGCTACGCGCCCGGCGCGGACTATGCGTCGTTCCTGGCGCGCTCGCGGCTGGTGCGAGGCGGCGTGGACGTGCCCAGCGGTCGGGTCCAGAACACGCTCCTCGCTGCGTTCGAGGGCGACCGGATCGTCGGACGAGGAACGGTCCGGCACCGGGTCACGCCCGAGCTCCTCGAGCGCGGCGGTCACCTCGGGTTCGGCGTGGTGCCTTTGGCGCGCCGGCGCGGCGTGGCGACCGCGATCTTGCGCGGCTGCGTGGCGCACGCACGCGCGCGCGGGATCCCGCGTGCGCTGGTCACGTGCGTCGAGACCAACCTCGGCTCGCGCAGGACCATCGAACGCGCCGGCGGCGTCCTCGATGACATCCGTCCCCACGCCGACGCCCGCGTCTGTCGCTACTGGATCTAGCGCGAAGCCGGGCGCTCGGAGACCGCAAAGCCATCGCGGCCCCCGTCGATCGGCTTGTCGGCGCCGCCGCCGGCGCTGTACGGAGGCGATCGCCCCGCGAGGACTCGGTCTCGGTCGGGGCGTCGCCGGGAAACATCAGCGGCTGCTCCCGGCGCTCGGTCGCCCCTGCACCGGCGCGCCACGCGGTGTTGGGTCCAGAACGTCGCGCACGGCGCGAGGTACGCGACGCTGAACATCGGGAAACCGTTCATGCGTTGGAGATGAGGTCCGCGTGGTCCGGACACGGCGACACTTGATGTGACTCGCTCTCACGTCGCATCGCACGCGCTGGCTATGTTGCGTACTCGTCCGGTACGCCCGGTAGCGGACTGCGCCGCGCCGCGCCGCGCCCTCGCGCACGAGCGCTCGCGATATCGCATCACCTCGACTGGTCACCGGGTTCGCCGATCCACTTCACCCGCGACTCGGCGTCCGCGGGGGCCTGCACGCGAGTCTCGCGCGACGCGACCTCGACGTTTGACAGGCTACGCCCCGCGCCGAGCGGGCCTCCCCCATCGATGTCTCGACGCGGCTTCGGAGGCGGCGGCGGTGGGGCCGGGCGCGACCTCGCGGCCACCACGTGGACGTCGAACAGGAAGCGGATGTGGAGGGCGTCGGTGCCGACGCGGCACAGGGTCGTGCCGGTGGCCTTGCCCGTCAGGTAGAGCGCGTTCGTCTCGTCGGTCTTGTTGCGCAGGTCGGCGTCGATGATGGTGAGGTCATCGCAGAGGAGCCCGCGGGCGTAGCCCGTCTCGAGCTCGACGGTCTGGCCGACCTCGACCTCGACGACCTGGCCCTCGGCGCGCGCGGCCGGCGGGGAGGCGAGCCCCAGCACGATCAGCGACACGAGCCAGCGCGAGGTCACGCTCGAACGCTAGCACGCGCGCCGGACGCGCCGACGGTTCTCGGCGGACGGGCTCGCTACGGCTCGTCGACGACGTACGCGTAGCGGAACGTGGCCTTCGCCGCGACCGTCGTGAAGCTGACGCCGGTCACGGTCTGGTTCGTATCCTTGCGCGGGCTCGACGGAGTCGCGGCCGTCGTCGGCCCCGTGATGCGGCAGTTGTTCGCGGTGGTGAACGTCTGCGTGATGACGGCCGCGGTGTTCGGGAACGGATCGTTCCAGGGCTGTGTCGTGAAGCCGTTGTCGGTGAACGCGGCGGCGTTGTTCGCGCCGTTCGCGTGGTTGACCGTGCAGCTGTAGACGTTGTTCGAGAACACGGAGAGGCCTACCGCCTGGAACCCGCCGGTGCCGAGCGCCGTCGGCAAGACCGAGGTCGTGACCACCGGGTGATGCAGAGTGGCGAGGGGCGGGCTGATGATGCCCGTCTGCATCGTCGAGGTCTGCAGGAGGCCGACGTTCGGCGTCACGGCCCAGGTACCGCTCGTGGTGACCCAGCTCGCGGTCGCGTTCGCGTCGTAGAACGCCTCGAAGAGGACGAACGTGTCCGCGGTGCCGGGGCGCGGATCGCAGGCGTCGCCCACCCCGTCACCGTCGGCGTCCGGATCGATGATGCTCGCCAGGTGCGGGCAGTGATCACAGACATCGCCGTGGTGGTCCTGGTCGAAGTCGCGCTGGTCGGGGTTGGCGACGGTCGGGCAGTTGTCCGTGCTGTCGGGGACCCCGTCGTTGTCGGTGTCTATGGAGCCGCTGCCGGAGCCGCTGCCGGAGCCGCTGCCGGAGCCGCTGCCGGAGCCGCTGCCGGAGCCGGAGCCGGAGCCGGAGCCGGAGCCGGAGCCGGAGCCGGAGCCGGAACCGGAACCGGAACCGGAACCGCTCCCGCTGCCGGCGTCGATCGACACGCCCTCGGTCCCACTCGGCCCTCCGTCGTTCGCGGCGCCGTTCGGTCCGAAGCCGCAACCCGCTGTGACCAGCATCACGGACAACAGAGACAATCGCGAACGCACCTCTCCACGGTAGCACGACCGCTTTACGTCGAGCGCGGTACGGATTTCCGCGTCACCGGCGCCCGTTGCTTCCGCGCCGGGGCCGCGACGTGTGCGAGCAGCACCGTTGCGATCGCGCCGACCGCCAGCACCCCCGTCAGCACCGCCGCCGACGGGGAGAGTCCCGCGAGCGCGAGCGCCGGCACGACCGCCACGCACGCGAGCCCGCCGCCCACCGCGCGGCGCGCCGCGACGCGCCCGGACGGCTCGCGCGCTTTGTCCTCGCCGATCGCGATCGTCGAGCACAGATCGCACCGGTAGCCCGCGCCGACCGCCTCCGCGCGTCTCGTCAACACGAGATGCCCGCAGCGAACACACGGCACATGCATGCCTGAATGACGCTCGCCGGCCGGGCCCTATTTCACCCTACGAGCGTGGCCGCGCTGCGATGACGACGGCCAGCGCCGCCTCCGCGGCCGGCGGCGCCGCGGGTCCCAGCGCGTCCGCCCACCGGGCGATCCGGCGCTGCCAGTTCGCCCGCTCGTGGACGGTCCCCGGCACGTTGTGCGGCATCGGCTCGAGCGTCAGGTCATCGAGCGACACGAGCACGATCTCCGCCGGCCCCCGCGCCAGATCCGCCGTCGCCGCCACCATCGCGCGCTCGACGTCCGTCAGCGTGTCGCGGCCCGTCACGCCCGCGAAGGCGAGCAACGCCCCGCGCTGCCCGTCGCGCTCGATCAGCTGTTTGTGCTCCGTCGCCGCGTCGATCAAGCCGAGGTCCTGCTGATCGCGGATGTCACCGCCGCCCCACCAGCCCGCGAACGTCGGCATGTCGTGCGTGTTGAGGCTCGCCACCGACTCGCCGGGCGACGCCTCTGGCGCCTGCCCGACGCGCAGCGGCAGGTGCCATTGTCCGACGTGCGTGCGGAACATGCCGTGCTTCGCCATCGCGGGGCGCACGCCCTCCGGCACCGTGCCGAGGTCCTCGCCGACGAGCGCGCACGTCGCTCGCGACGACTCGAGCGCGAGGATCGCCATCATCTCGTCCCACGCGAAGCGCAGGTACACGCCGTCCGTCGCCGGGCGCCCGGCCACCACGCAGTACAGGCGGAACAGCCCCATCACGTGGTCGATGCGAAGCATCCCCGCCACGCGCATGTGGTGGCGGATGCACGCGATGACGTAGCGGTAGTGATCCCGCTGCTGCGCGATCGGCGCGAGCGGCGGGAGGCCCCAGTTCTGCCCGCCGAGGAACAGCGGATCGGGCGGCGCGCCCGCCGACGCATCGAGCAAGAACTGATCGCGGAAGCGCCAGACCTCGTACGCATCGCACGACACGCCGACTGGCAGGTCCAGATACAGGCCGACCGGCGTCGCCCCCGCGAGGGCCTCGAGTTGCTGCTGCATCGCCCACTGCGCCACCACGTGGACATCGAGCCGCGCGGCATCGGCGCCCGCCGCGATCGCCGCCTCCCGCGTGCGCGCCACCGGGCCTGCGTCGCGCCGCGCGGGCGCCCAGCTGCGCCAGCCCGTGCGCGCGACCTCGCCGAACGCGCGGAACATCGCGTAGTCGTAGACGCTCGTCGTCTTCGCCCACGCATCGATCTCCGCTCCGCGCGACGCGAGCAGCGCGGGCGCGAGCGCGTCGAGCGCGCGGCGACGCCACGCGTACTGGGAGCGGTAGTCGATCGCGGAGCCCGGGATGACGGGGGGCGGCACCAGCGACACCGGCACGGTGGACGCCCGCGCGCCGGCCTCGCCCGCGAGCGCGCGCAGGTCGAGGTAGAGCTCGTTCCAGAACATGCGGCTCGCCGGCGAGTACGGCGAGAAGGCGTAGTTCTCGTCGAGGAACTGCGCGAGGATCGGCAGCGTCGCGACGTAGCTGCCGCCGCGGCGCGCGACTTGCTCGAAGAGCGTGCGGAGCGTGCCGAGGTCGCCGGCCTGCCCCGACCCCGAGGGATCCGCGAGCCCGTAGACCGGCGCGAACACGCCCCAGCGCCGCGCGCCCTCTCCCGGCCCGCCGGACGCGCGCTCGGGCGCCGCGATCGCCATTGCCTCGCCTCCGTCGCCTCCGACCTGCCAGCGCACCGCGTGGTAGCCGAGCTCGCCGACGTGCACGCGCGCGCGGCGGATGCAGTAGATGGCGCCGTCGCGCTCGACGTGCGAGTCCGGCGACAGCGCGAACAGCCGGCCGTGCGCCGCGTGCTGCGCGCCGCTCTCCGTCGTGATCGCGAGCTCCCAGTCGCCGTCGATGTCGGCGCGCGTGCGGATCGGGACCTCGATCGTGCCGTTCCAGCCAACGACGACGGGCGGCACCCGCTCCGCCCAGCGCGCACGGTCCAGCGCGGCGTGCGCGGAATAGATCGCCCCGCCGTCCGTGCTCGACAGCTCGAACCCGAGGTGCGGTCCGAGCATACGCAGCATCCCCACCAGCGCCTCGTCACTCGACGTCACGACCGCGCCGCGATGGCCGAGGTACGACGGATCGACGCCGGCCGCGCGCGCGAGATCGTGGAGTGCGCTCATGGGCGGCGCGTGGCCTGCGCTTGACAACTTTGACTCCGTCCCCAGGTAAGTGCTGGAGATCGCTCGGGGTCAGTTGACCCCAGACTTGACAACTTTGACACCGTCCCCTAGCCGCCGATGAGCTTGAGCCAGAAGCCGGGCATGAGGCCGAGCTCGAGGACAAGCAGCGGACACGCGGCCATGACGAAGAGGAGGCCGGCGGAGCGCGTCGGGGCCATCGGCTGGGTCGAGTCGCGGAAGTACATCGCGGTCACGATGCGCAGGTAGTAGTAGATGCTGATCGCCGAGTTGACGACGCCGATGACCACGACCCAGAGCAGCTGGCCGCTGTAGACGTCCATCGCGGACTTGAACAGGTAGAACTTCGCGAAGAAGCCGCCGGTCGGCGGCATGCCGCCGAACGAGAGCAGGCAGATCGTCATCGCGAGGGCCGCGCCGGGGTGCTGGCTCGCGAGCCCGCCCCAGTCGTCGACCAGCAGCCGCTCGCGGCCGCGCGAGCCGACGTACGAGACGACGGCGAACACGCCCATCGTCGCGACGCTGTACGCGATGAGGTAGTACACGAGGCTCGCCTGCGCGCTGCTCGAGCCGAGGCCCATCGCGCACACGCCCACGAGCAGGACGCCCGCGTGCGAGATCGACGAGTACGCGAGCATGCGCTTCACGTTGTCCTGCCGGACCGCCGTGATGTTGCCGATGGTGATCGTGATCGCGGCGATGACGACCAGCGGGCTCGCCCAGCCGAGCGCGCCGAACGGCGTGATGTCGCCGCCGAGCGCCGTGCCGAACACGCGGATCATCGCGGCGATGGCGGCCGACTTGACGGCGGCGGCCATGAAGCCGGTGACCGGCGTCGGCGCGCCCTCGTAGGCATCGGGGGCCCACATGTGGAACGGCACCGCGGCGACCTTGAAGCCGAACGCGACGACCAGCAGGAAGCCGCCCGCGATGACGAGGCCCGGGTTGTGCGTGCGGGCGATCGCGGCCGGCATCTCCACGAGCGACAGCGTGCCGGAGGCGCCGTAGATGAGCGCCATACCGTACATGAGAAAGCCGGTCGCGAACGCGCCGATGAGGAAGTACTTCATCGCGGCCTCGTTGCCGCGCCGCGAGCGGCGCCGCATCGCCGTCATGACGTACACGCCGATCGACATCGTCTCGATGCCGAGGAACACGGTGACCATGTTCGCGGCGTGGGCGAGCATCACGCAACCGGACGCCGAGAGCAGCAGGACGCCGTAGTACTCGCCGATCTTCCAGCCGTGCTCCTTCTGGTGCGCGGGCGAGATCAGCGCGCAGGCCGCCGTGGTGAACGCGAACAGCGCCGACAGCACGTAGCTCGTGCGATCGGCGACGAGCATCGAGCCGAGCAGCATGTGCTGCTCGGAGCCGGCGAGCTGCCGCACGAGCACGATGGAGGCGACGCCCGAGGCCACGCAGCCCGCGACGGCGAGCCCCGCCAGCGACGTGTGATCACGGCCCTTGAAGAAGGCCTCCGCGAGCACCAGCACCATGCCGACGACCGCGAGGATCAGGTACGGAACGAGCCAGCCGAGGTCTCCCGCTTCGAAGCTCATGGCGTGTCTCCCATAACCGGCACAACTGGAATCGGCGGGCTCGCCGGCGGCGGGACCACGGGGCCCGTCGTGCCGTAGAGGCGCGGCAGACCTTCGGGATCCGACTCGCGACCGAGGTCGGTGAGGCGGCGGTCGAAGTCCGAGACGAACTTCTTCACCGCGGGCTCCATCGTGGTGAGCATCGGCCGCGGGAACATGCCCATCAGGAAGATGCCGACGACGAGCGGGATGAAGACGGCGAGCTCGCGCGTGGAGAGGTCCGGCAGCTTGCCGTTCTTCGCCTTGTCGAGCTTGCCGAAGAACACCTTGTGGAACATCCACAGGAGGTAGATCGCGCCGAAGATGACGCCCGTCGTCGCGAGCGCGGCGAGGAGGCGCGGGTACGGCAAGAAATCAGCGTGGCCGATCGGGAACGTGTCGCGCGCGTTGAACGTGCCGAGCAGCGTCATGAACTCGCCGACGAAGCCGGACAGCGCCGGCAGGCCCGCCGAGCCCATCACGATGACGAGGTAGAGGCCCGCGAACACCGGCATCTGCTTCCAGATGCCGCCGTACTCCGCCATCCGCCGCGTGTGGCGGCGCTCGTAGAGGTAGCCGATGCCGAGGAACAGGCCGCCCGTCGTGAGGCCGTGCGAGAGCATCGCGTAGATGGAGCCGGAGATGCCGTACGTGGTCAGCGTGAAGATGCCCAGCGCGCAGAACCCGAGGTGCGAGACCGACGAGTACGCGACGAGCTTCTTGACGTCATCCTGCGCGAACGCGACGAGCGCGCCGTAGATGATGCCGATGACGGCGAGGATCGCGATGGCGGGCGCCCAGACGGCCGCGCCGTGCGGGAACAGCGGCATCGCGTAGCGCAGGAAGCCGTAGATGCCGAACTTGAGCATCACGCCGGCGAGGATCACCGAGCCCGCCGTCGGGGCCTCGACGTGCGCGTCGGGCAACCACGTGTGGAGCGGGAACAGCGGCACCTTGATGGCGAACGCGAGCGCGAACGCCGCGAAGCACCAGACCTGCGCGTGGTACGGCAGCGAGACCTGCAGGAGCTCCTGGAGGTCCGTCGTGTAGACGCCGGTCACGTGCGCGTGCTGCACGTAGACGTAGAAGATCGCCACGAGCATGCAGAGCGAGCCCGCCATCGTGTAGATGACGAACTTGATCGACGCGTAGAGCCGGCGCTGCCCGCCCCAGATGCCGATGAGCAGGTACATCGGGATGAGCATCACCTCCCAGAACACGTAGAACAGGAAGACATCGAGCGAGACGAACGCGCCGATCATGCCGGCCTCGAGGACGAGCATCGCGGCGATGAACTCGCGCACGTGCTTCTCGATGCCCTTGCCGGTGCCGAGCAGCGTCAGCGGCATGAGGAACGTGGTCAGGAGGACGAGGAAGACGGAGATGCCGTCGACGCCGGTCTTGAAGTGCGCGCCGAGGCCGGGGATCCACTCCGCATCGAAGACGAGCTGGTAGCCGTCGCCCTTGGAGTCGAAGAACTTCAAGATCGCGAGCGAGACCAGGAACGTCACGGTCGTGACGGCGAGGCCGATGCCGCGGTGGAGCGTGTACTCCGCTTTCGGCGTGCACATCACGAGGATGGCGCCGAGGAGCGGGATGCCGATGAGCAGCGGCAGCAGGAATGCGCCCGGCATGGCTAGTTGCCTCCGCGAGAGAAGCCGGTGGCGGGCGCCGCCGGGGGTGGGCTCGGTGCAGGAGTCGGGCTCGGCGGGCGCGGCGCAGCGCTACCGACGGTCGGCTCCGGCATCTCGATCGTCCGCGTCACGCGGGTGGTCTCACGTGCAATCGGATCCTCGATCCAGAGCGTGACCTTCGCGCCGACATCGCCGGCAGGGACGGTCAGGTCCATCCCGGAGAGCGGCTTGTTCGGGTTCTTGGGATCGCGGTCCGCGACCCCGTCCCCGTCGAGGTCCCACGACAGCACGGCCTGCGAGCCGACGATGCCGGCGCCGGGCTCCGCGCGCAAGTGGAGCTGGCCACCCGTCAGGAACTCGTAGTCGAAGGTCGCCTTGTGGTGGCAGTCGGTGATGAAAAACACCGCCGCCGCGCCGACGATCAAGCCGGCCAGGTAGCGCTGCACGGAGCCGTTCTGGAACCAACGCGAGATGCGCGCGAAGATGCCGACCACGAACGCGGCGCCATTGACGGCGACCGTGTCGATGATGAAGCGGTCGACGATCTCGAACAGGCCGCGCGCGAGCGCCTTGAAGCCGCGCACGATCGACAGGTCGTAGAATTCGTCGACCCACAGCTTGTGCTTGCTCGCCTCGTACGCGCCGTGCAGCGGCCCGTGCTCGGCCGTCAGCTTGGCGACGGTCGGCGACGGGCCATTCCGGTAGAGCCGCCACGCGATGAAGATGCCGAGGAGGCCGATGCCGAGCGCGCCGCCGAGGAGGCCCGCCGTGCCGAGATCCGACGCCGGCTCGCACGCGAGGTGGTGCTCTTCGCCCATGCAGACGCCGGCGGCGCCGGAGTCCATGGTGCACGCACCCTGCTCTTCTTCGACGTTCGCGCAGGCCGCGACGTCCTTCGCCGATGGGGCCTCGCCCTCGATCGGCGTGCCCTCGTGCCACTGGTGCGTGACGCTCGGCGCGAGCCAGGCGGCCAGCGAGTGCGTGAACCCGGGCAGCTTGATGCTGCGTAGCGCCGGCGCCCCGATGAGGCCGATGACGGTCGCGAAGGTCGCGAGGACCACGAGCGCGGACGTCATCGACGCCGGCGACTCGTGTGCGCCCTCGGCCTCCTTCGTGCGCTCCTTGCTCTCGAAGACGAGGAAGTAGAGGCGCCACATGTAGACGGCGGTCCCGAGCGCGGCGACCGAGAGCCCGACCCAGAGGAACTTGCCGTAGAGGTCCGGCCAGCCCGGCGGGTGCGCGTGGAACGCGCCGCCGAGGATGTCGTCCTTCGAGAAGAAGCCGGAGAACGGGAAGATGCCGGCGATGGCAAGGCACGAGATCAGGAACGTGATCCGCGTGATCGGCATGTGCTTCTTGAGCCCGCCCATCGTGGTGATGTCGCCGGGCGTGTGGCTGCCGCCGTGCTCCATGCCGTGCATGACCGAGCCCGCGCCGAGGAACAGGCACGCCTTGAAGAAGGCGTGGGTCATCAAGTGGAAGATCGCGGCCGTCCAGTTGCCGGTGCCCGCGGCCACGAACATGAAGCCGAGCTGCGAGACGGTGGAGTACGCCAGGACCTTCTTCAGATCGGTCTGCGCGAACGCCATGAACGCCGCGGCGAGCGCGGTGAGGAGACCGATGGTCGAGACCACGATCAGCGCCGTCGTCGACGCCGAGAACAGGAACGACATCCGGCAGATCATGTAGACGCCGGCCGTCACCATCGTGGCGGCGTGGATGAGCGCCGAGACGGGCGTCGGGCCCGCCATGGCGTCCGGGAGCCAGACGTAGAGCGGGATCTGGGCGGACTTGCCGCTCGCGCCGATGAACAGCAGAATTCCGGCCGCCGCCGCGAGGCGCTCGCCGCCCCAGAACGGCTGCACGAACGCGGCGCCGGCCTGGGGGAGCTTGAGGGTCGCGAAGTCGAGCGAGCCGCGGACCACGCCGGACGCGTCGCTCGAGGCGATGTCCTTCGTGGCCCAGAACAGGAGGAACATGCCGAGCAGGAAGCAGAAGTCGCCGATGCGGTTCACGACGAACGCCTTCCGGCCCGCCGTCGCGTACGCGTCGTTCTCGTACCAGAAGCCGATGAGCAGGAACGAGCAGAGGCCCACGCCCTCCCAGCCGATGAACATCACCGGCAGCGAGGACCCGAGGACCAGGATGAGCATCGCGCCCATGAACAGGTTCAGGTAGCCGAAGTACGCGGCGTACCGCGGCTCGTGGCTCATGTAGCCCGTCGAATAGATGTGGATCCACGTGCCGACGAACGTGATGATGAGGACCATCACCGACGACAACGTGTCGAGGCGGAACGCCAGCTGGGCCTTGAACGAGCCGACCTCGATCCACGTGTAGACCTGCTGCTCGATGCCGACGCCGCCCTGCCCGTTGCGGAACGCGTCGTAGAGCGGGAAGAACACGAGATAGACGACCAGGCCGCAGGCGGCGGCGACGGCGGCGATCGCGATCGCCTGCACGGTGCCGCGCGACAGCCAGCGGCCGAAGACGAGGTTGATGAACGCGCCGAGCAGCGGCAACAGCGGGATCCACGCGAGGAGCGGGAGCCCGGCGAAGTGCGGGTCGGCCGTGACGAACGCGGCAGCGGATTGCGGGTCCATCTCTTAGTGCCTCAGCGCCGTCAGGCGGTCGACGTCGACGTTGCGCCGGCCGCGGAACACCGCGACGACGATCGCGAGACCGACCGCGGCCTCGGCTGCCGCGACCGCGATGACGATCAGCGCGAACGTGTGCGCGGACAGGTCACCCCACATGCGCGAGAACGCGAGCAGGGTCATGTTCGCGGCGTTGAGCATCAGCTCCACGCTCATCAGGATGATGAGCGCGTTGCGCCGGATGAGGACGCCCGCCATGCCGATCACGAAGAGGACCGCGGCGAGCACCAGGAAGTGGCCGTAGCCAATATCGAAGACGAGGTCGCCCATTACGCGTGGCCTCCGTCGGTGTGCGGGGCGCCGGACGCGGCGGTGGCGAGGTCCTCGCCGAGGTCCGCGTCCTCGCCGTCGTCGTCCTTCAAGGGCTTCGCGATGGCGATGGCCCCGACGACCGAGATGAGGAGCAGGATCGAGATGGCCTCGAACGGGAACAGGCCGCCGCTGAAGAGGTCGGAGCCGACCGCCTTGACGGTGCCCCAGTCCGCGACCTCGCCGCCCGGCAGCTGCATCGGCGGCGGCGCGAGCTGCGCGCTCGCCGGGACGTGCACGTGCGCGAGCAGCATGCCGAGCCGGAACAGGAGGTAGAGGATGGCGATGCCGCCGACCACCTGGCCGACATGCCCGGTCGGCGCGACCGGCTCGTCCTCGGGCCGATTCAGGATCATGATGACGAAGACGAAGAGCACCATGATGGCGCCCGCGTACACGAGCATCTGCACGACGGCCAGGAAGTGGGCGTACAGCATCATGTAAACGGCGGCGATGCCGAGGAAGCTGCCGACCATGCCCATGACGGCCGCGATCAGGTTGCGGCGCGTGACGACGAACAGCGCGCCGCCGATCGACGCCGCGGCGAACACCCAGAAGAGGAGCGCCATGCCCTTGCCGTGCGACTCGACGCGGTCCCCGTGGAGGTTGCGGTCGGGATCGATCGTCGGGTTCACCGTCACGCCGCCGCGCGGGCCGTCGGATGGCACCACGTGCAGCTGGACGGGCTGGCCGGCGGCGGGCTGCGCGGTGGCGGGCTGCGCGGTGGCCTCGGGCGCGTCCGCCACGAGCGCGCCGAGCGCGATCGCCACGGCGAGCAGGAACAGGAATGCCTTCTGAATGGACATGAAGACCTAGGCCGCCTTGACCTGCCGGACCGCCGCTTCGAAGTCGGAGCGGAACTTGGTGAGGAAGCCGAGCATCGGCCACGCCGCCGCATCGCCGAGCGCGCAGATCGTGTTGCCCGCGATGCCGTGCGCGATCGACGCGAGCAGCTCGACGTCGTCCGGCTTGCCGCGGCCCTCGGCCACGCGGCGCGAGACCTTCTCGAGCCACCCGGTGCCCTCGCGGCACGGCGTGCACTGGCCGCACGACTCGTGCGCGAAGAACTTCATGATGCGCCAGACGGCCTTCGGGATGTCCGTGGTGTCGTCGAGGACGACGATGCCACCCGAGCCGGCCATCGTGCGGAGCTGCTTGCCGCCGCCGAGGTTGAACGGCTCGCCGGGGCGGACCATGACGGGCTTGATGCGCTCGTCGGTCTGCAGGGCGTCGAATTCGCACGGGACGTCGAGCTCGTCGATGTCGAGCGGGGGCATCGAGACGCCGCCCGGGATGACGGCCTTGACCCTGCGGCCACCGGGGACGCCGCCGCAGACGTCGTCGATGATCTGGCGGAACGTGATGCCCATCGGCAGCTCGAACACGCCCGGCTTGGCGACGTGGCCCGAGACGCAGACCATGCGCGTGCCGCCGGAGCGGCCCATGCCGAGGCCGTTGAACCAGGCGCCGCCCTTGTCGACGATGAACGGGACGTTCATCAGGGTCTCGACGTTGTTGACGATGGTCGGGTTGCCGAACAGGCCCTTGACGGCCGGGAACGGCGGCTTGAGGCGCGGCTGCCCGCGCTGGCCCTCGAGCGAGTTGAGGAGCGCCGTCTCCTCGCCGCAGATGTACGCGCCCGCGCCGCGGTGCACGGTGAGGTTCACCTCGATGTTCTGGCCGAGCACGTTCTTGCCGAGGTAGCCGCGGGCGTACGCCTCGTCCACGGCCTTCTGCAGGACCGCGTACTCGCGCATCATCTCGCCGCGGATGTAGATGTAGTTGTGAACGGCGCGCAGCGCGTGGGCCGCGATGATCATGCCCTCGATGAGGAGGTGCGGATCCCAGAACATGAGCTCGCGGTCCTTGCAGGTCCCGGGCTCCGACTCGTCCGCGTTGCAGACGAGGTGGACCTGCTTGGCGTCCTTGGGGACAAAGCCCCACTTCACGCCGGTGGCGAAGCCCGCGCCGCCGCGACCGCGGAGGTTCGAGGCCTTCACCTCGGCGGTGATGTCCTCGGGGCGCATCGCGAGCGCCTTGCGGAGGGTCTGGTAGCCGCCGTCGGCCTCGTAGCCGGCGAGGGTCTTCGCCGCTTCGTTGCCGAAGCGCTTGCTGACGAGCTTGGTTCCGATCTCTGTCGGCATCTAGACGACCTCCGACTCGGGGTGTGGATCGCGCTTGAGCTCCTCGATGATCGAGCCGACCTTCGAAGGGACGATATCGAGCAGGTACTTCGTGCCGACGATCGCGCAGGGCGCGTTCGCACAGGCGGCGATGCACTCCTCCTCGACGAGCGTGAAGTCTTTGTTGGACTCGCCCTTCTTGAGGCCGAGCTGCGTCTCGAACGCGCCCAGGACCTCGTAGCCGCCGCGCAGCATGCACGAGATGTTCGTGCAGACGCGGATGGTCTGGGTCCCGCCCGGCGTGCGGCGGAACATCGTGTAGAAGGTCGCGACGCCATAGACGTGGGCGTACGGGAGGTCGAGCGTGGCCGCGACGAGCCGGAGCGCATCGTCGGTCAGCGCGCCGAACTCTTTTTGCGCGAGGTGAAGCGCGGCCAGGACCACCGGCTTCTTCGTGCCCGACACGACGTAGCGCTCGCACAACGCGCCGATCTTGCGCGTGGCGTCGGCAGAGAATTCGAGTGACATCGGGTGGTTGCCTTTGCTCGGGGCGAGCGGGCGGAAAATAGGCGGCAGGGCCGGACGCGTCAATCGGCACGGGACATGAAAAGGGCGTGGGGGATCGTGGTAAGTCGTCGCGGATGTCTGCCCCGCCGGAGGCCGCCCCGCTCAACCCGTTCGAGCGCCTCGCCCTGTGGGTCGGCAAGAAGGGCAACGAGGACCCGCGGGGGAAGTGGATCCAGAACCGGGTCCTGCGCGGCGTCGCCTACGTGTGGGTGCGGCCGATCCTGGCCCACCGGATCCTGGCCGACGGCCTCGACGACCTGATGGGCATGACCCCCGACCGGGGCGTCCTCATGGTCTCGAACCACCGCAGCTTCTTCGATCTCTACTCGCTCCTGCTCGCCTGCTACATGGGTCCGGTGCCGTGGGCGAAGCGGCTGTATTTCCCGGTGCGGAGCAACTTCTTCTACGACCACCCGCTCGGGATGTTCGTGAACTTCTTCGCGGCCGGCGGCTCGATGTACCCGCCGATCTATCGGCAGACCGAGCGGCGGCAGCTCAACGACGACGCCCTCGACACGATGACGCGATTCCTGCAGGAGCGCGGGAGCATCGTGGGCATGCACCCGGAAGGCACGCGGAACAAAGATCCGGATCCGTACACGTTCCTCAAGGCACAGCCGGGCGTGGGGAAGCTCGCGCTCCTGGCGAAGCCGACGGTGCTGCCGCTGTTCATCCACGGGCTCGGCAACTCGTTCCTCTCCGACGTGAAGGCGAACTTCACGAGCGAGGCGCGCAAGTCGCGCGCGGTGATCGCGGTGTTCGGCAAGCCGGTGGACTACAGCGACCTGCTGGCCGAGAAGCCGCGGCCGACCTTGTACAAGAAGGCGGCGGACCGGTTCATGGCGGCGATCGCGGCCCTGACGGACCGCGAGAAGGAGCTGCGGGCAGACGTGATGGCAGGGCGGATCACGGTCGAGGATCCGCGGTGGATCGCGAACCGCGGCGTCGTCGGCAAGCTGTATGCGCGCGAGGGCTGAGTTATGGTGATGCGCGTGCATGGCGAGCGACGGGAGGCCCTGCCGGCGGGCACGCACGCGGTGGTGCCGACGGCATACGAGCGGGCGCGGGGGACGGCCGTGCGCGCGCAGGCGCTCGGGATCAGCGCGGAGGCGGTGCCGATCCTGGTGCCGCTCGAGGTCGGTGGCGTGGTGATCACGGTCGGCGGCGAGGCCGGGCACCCGGTGACGACGCGGCGGCGGGGCGGTGTGGCGCTCGAGGTCATCGGCGAGCCGGTGGACGTGGTCGCCGACGGCGGCGACCTCGTGGCGCTGCGGACGGAGCGCGGGTGCGCGATCGTGGATCTCGGGGCGGCGACGATCCTCGCGGCGTTCGCGCCCGTCAGCGACGCCGTGGCGGGCGCCCGCCTCGCGGTGAGGGGCGACGCGGCGGCCGTTACGGAGGTCCTGCGGCGCGACCCGCCCGGCGGCGTGCTGCACTACATCCCGCGCGGCGGCGCGTGGGTGCGCGTGCCGCTGCCGAGCACGCCGACCAGCGTCGTGCTGACGGACACGCACGTCGTGATGACGTGCCAAACCCTGACGCGGCAGCACGGCGAGCGGCTCGAGGTGAACGAGACCGTGACGCTGGCGCGCGCGGAGCTGGCGGCGCAGACGGGCGACGTGACGCTCGAGCTCGCGCCGCTTACCAACGCGAGCGCCGACGACAGCGAGTGTCTCGTGCGCAGCATCGTGACGCGGTTCGTGTCGTTGACCGAGCAGCGAAGCCGGCGGATGTTCAATTTTCGCTGCGCGGACGCGGCGGAGGCGGCGCGCTTCGCGAAGGGTGAGACCGTCTACATCGTCGGCGATCGGCTGGTGAAGGCGGCGGAGCGCGCAGCCGGCGCGGGCACGCCTGCGCCGCTCGTCGTGGAGGCGAGCGCGTTGCCGCCGCGCACGCCGATGGTGGATCCGGAAACGCGCGCCCCGGCGGCGCCGGCCCCGGCGGGGCTGGCGGTGCTCGCGACGCTCGGCTATCCGCCGTCGCCGCTGCTCGAGCAAATGGTGACGCGCTCGGGATGGTGCTGGCCGCTCGGGGTGTTCGAGCCGAGCGCGGAAGCGGCGAACGTGGGCGTGTCCATCGACCCGAGCTTCGTGACGCTGTTCGACGATCGCGATGGCAATCAGACCGGGCTCTACCTGTACCCACCTGCGGGTGGGCCGCCCGCGCTCGTGCACTTCCAGCACGACGAGCCCGGCCTCACGTGGCTGGGCGCGACGTTCGAGACGGCGCTCGTGCGGGTGCTGCACGCGCAGGTAGCGGAGCAGGTGCAGGTCGTGCTGCGGCGGCTCGGCCTGTTCGTGACGTTCCTCGACGAGCATCCGCCGGACGTGGCGCCGGCGTGGTTCATGGCCGCGCACGGGGTCACGCGGGGCGGGCTCGCGGGCGAGGCGCTGTTCGCGGCCGCGGCGGCCGAGCCGGATCGGCTCGTCGCGGAGCGGATGTTCGTGCGCGCGCTGCACCAGGTCTACGAGCCCGAGCCGCGGGCACGCGTGGTGGCCGCGCTGCGTGCGCTGTACGGCGAGCTCGGCTGGGCTGCGCACGCCCGACGGATCTGACCGTTTCGCGGTACGCTTGGCCTGCTTGTCAGGTGGCGAGGACGACACGGTCGCCGGCACCGGCGCCCCGACGCTGAGCGGCGCGGCCGGCCCTCTGCCCGAGCTGATCGCGGGGCGCTATCGCCTCGTGCGCTGGCTCGGCGGCGGCGGCATGGGGCGCGTGTACGCCGCGCTCGACACGGAGCTCGGCGAGGAGATCGCCCTGAAGGTGCTGCGCGACGGGCTCTCCGACGAGGCGATCGAGCGGTTTCGCCGCGAGGTGAAGCTGACGCGGCGCATCCAGCACCGGAATGTCGCGCGCATGTTCGACATCGGCGAGCACGCGGGCGTGAAGTTCTTGACGATGGAGCTCGTCGCGGGGCGCTCGCTCGCGCAGCACGGGCCGCGGCTGCCGTGGCATCAGCTCGCCCCGATCGCGCGCCAGCTGTGCGAGGGGCTCGCGGCCGCACACGCAGCGGGCGTGGTGCACCGCGACCTGAAGCCGGACAACGTGCTGATCGAGCGGGACACGGAGCGCGCGGTGATCAGCGACTTCGGCATCGCGCGCAGCCTCGACGACGCGCACGTGACACAGGTCGGCGCGATGATCGGGACGCCGCGCTACATGTCGCCGGAGCAGCTCAACGGGGGCGAGGTCGAGGCGCGCTCGGATCTGTTCTCCCTCGGCGTGATGCTCTACGAGCTCGCGACCGGGGCGCGGCCGTGGCTCGGCGAGAACGCGATCACGATCGCGGTGGCGCAGGTGACGCAGCCGATGCGGCCGCTGATCGCGGACGTGCCGGCCGCGTTCGTCGAGCTGGTGGGGCGGTGCCTGGCGCTCGAGCCGGGCGCCCGACCCGCGAGCGCGCGCGCGGTCGCCGATGCGCTCGGCGCGGACGCGCAGGCGGTCGGCGCGGCGATCGCGCGTGGGTCCCACGCGAGCGTGGCGCCGTCGCCTGTCGGGCTCACACCGACGCCGGTGCCGACGCCTGCCTCGCACGCGAGCTCGCTCGCGGTGCTGCCCGTCGCGTGCGCGGCCGGGGACGAGTACCTGGCCGATGGTGTGCTCGACGACGTCATCGACAGCCTGTCATCGAGCAGTGTCCGCGTGCGACCGGCGGGGCTCGTGCGCTCGCTGCACGCGCCAGATCCGCGCGAGATCGGGCGTCAGCTCGAGGTGGATCACGTCGCGACGATCGCGCTGCGGCGGACGGCGAGGGGGCTGCGCGTGACGGCGCGGCTCATCTCGGTTACCGACGGGTTCCAGGTGTGGGCGCACCGGGTCGACTGCGCCGAGGCCGCGATCCTGACGGTCGCCGACGAGCTGGCGCGCGGCATCGCGCAGGCGCTCTCCACCCGGGCGACCGGCGCGGCGCGCTCGATCGACCCACGCGCCGTCGACCTGTACTTGCGCGCGCGCGCCGAGCTGCGGCGATTCTGGGGTGTGCACGCCGCCGCGGCCGCGGAGTTGCTCGACCGCGCCGCGGAGTTCGCGCCCGACAACGACCAGATCCTCGCATCGCGCGCGCTGGCGAACGTGCAGGCGTGGGTGATGACGGCCGAGGCCAAGTTCGCGCCCCGCGCGCGCGCGGCGATGGAGCGCGGGCTCGCGACAGGGCACGGCGAGGCGCTGCTCGCCGGAGGCATCTACAAGCTCAACTGCGGGCACGCCGAGGCGGCCGCGGTCGATCTGGCGACGGCGCTCGCGCGGGCGCCGATGAGCGCGCCGGTCCACGAGTCGGTGGCGCGCATGCTGGTGGAGGTCGAGAGCTTCGCGGCGGCGCGCGGGCACTTCGAGACGGCGCTCGGGCTCGATCCGGGGCGCGCCAACATCATCGCGACAGACCTCGCCCGGCTCGACGCGCTGTCCGGCGACTACGCGAGCGCGGCCGCGCGCGTGGCCCCGCTCGTGACCGACCGCGACCCATCGGTGATGCAGCTCGGCTCGGTCATCGAGACCCGGATGGCGGCGTGGCGCGGCGAGCCCGCCGCGATGATGCGCGCAGCGGCGCGGTTCGTGCCGCGGATGGGCGAGAACGGCGGGCAGATCTACGAGTTCGTCACGAGCATCACCCATGACCCGACGATGTTCGACCACGACGCGTGGCGCGCGTTCCTCGTGCACTTCGACAGCCCCGACCGCCCCCGGCGCCAGCAGCTCATGGCGCTGCAGCTCTTGACCGAGGTGGCGCTGAGCGCCGGTCGCGTCCAGCCCGCGCTGGACACGCTGGCGCAGGCAGCCCTCATGGGCCTGATGGACATTGTCTGGCTCGACGCGTGCCCGCTCTTGCACCCGCTCGTGCACCTGCCCCGCTTCGCCCCGATCCGCTCCGAGGTCGCCGCCCGCGCCGCCCGCGTCCTCGCCGCCTTCCGCGCCGCCCACGCTCCCGTCCGCTGACGCCGCCCACGGGGACGGAGTCAAAGTTGTCAAGTCTGGGGTCTACCGTTCCCTCGCGATTTCAACTGCTTAGCTGGGGACGGAGTCAAAGTTGTCAAGTGAGCAACCGCGCGGCGCCCTGGCCGATACGAGCCGGATGCGCCCCCCTCGCAACATCAAGTTCACCGTCGTCCACCACGTCATCTCTCGCTTCGTCGATCGCGCCTGGGAGTTCCGCGACGACGTCGAGCGAGCGATGTACCTCCACCGGCTCGGCCGCGCGCTCGAGGTCACCGACTGGCGCTGCCTCGCGTACGCGTTGATGAGCAACCACATCCACCTGGCGATGGTCGCCGGCACCACCGATCTCGGGTCATGGCTCAAGCGCACGCACTCGCCGTTTGCGCTCTGGCTCAACCGCCGGCGCGGCCGCCTCGGGCCGATCTTCGCGGACCGACCGAAGCTCTGGGCCACGCGCCCGGCGCACGAGGCGCGACTGATCGCGTACATCCACTGGAACCCGGTGCGCGTCCACGTCACGTCGACCGCGCGGGCCAGCGACTGGACGAGTCACGGCGCGTACATCGGCGAGGCGCCAGTGCCGCGGTGGCTCGATGTCGACGATGGACTCCGGCGCTGCGGGGTCGCACGCGACGGCTTCGATGATTGGGTGCAGGGCGTCGGGCCAGACCTGAATTACCCATCGATCGCCGGTGTGCGTCGAGCGGCCCATCGCCTCGGTGGCGTGGAGGTCGCGACGTCGCTCGCGGACCCCGCGGAGTTTGCGCTCGTCGCGCGTGTGGGCGCGCGCGTGCGGCCGCAGGTCGGCGCCGTCCTCGCGGTGGTGGAGGACATCGTGAAGGTGCCGTCCGAGCAGTTCGCGACGCGCGCGCGGTCGAAGACGGTGCCGCTCGTGCGGGCGCGCCAGATCGCGATCCGGACGGGCATGGCGCTAGGGCTGACGATCGCCGAGGTGTCAGCCGCGCTCGGACTTACCCGTCAGGCTGGCTCGCTGTTGGCCGCGCGCGCCGCGGATCCGGTGGTCGGGGCGGCGGTCACCCTCGCGTGCGCCCGCTTGACAACTTTGACTCCGTCCCCGGGTAAGTAGCTGAAACATTACGGGGTCAGTTGTCCCCACTGCTTGACAACTTTGACTCCGTCCCCTAGTCGGTGACGAGGCGCGGCTTGGGGCGGGGCGAGGGGGCGTCGGCGTCGGCGGGCGCTTCGCGCACGAAGGACACGAAGGCCATGCCGGGCCGGCGCGAGGACTCGGTGACCACGAACCGGATGCCGTCCCACTGCCAGCCCTGCTTGACCCACGCGTTCACCGTGGTCTCGATCGTCTCGTCCGTCACGATCATCAGCTCGACGAACTTGTAGACGATCGCCATTACCGCGACTTCGCCAGCAGCTTCGCCGCGTGCGGCGCGTGATACGTGATGATCATGTCGGCGCCGGCGCGGCGGATCGCCGTCAGCGTCTCGAGCACCACGCGGTCGCGGTCGATCCAGCCGTTGATCGCGGCCGCCTCGATCATCGCGTACTCGCCGCTCACCGCGTACGCGCACAGCGGCATGTTCACCTCGTCGCCGACCGCGCGGATGACGTCCAGGTACGCGAGCGCCGGCTTCACCATCACGATGTCCGCGCCCTCCGCCACGTCCATCGAGACCTCGCGCACCGCCTCCGCGACGTTGCCGTAGTCCATCTGGTGCCCGCGGCGATCGCCGCTCGTCGGCGCCGACTCGACCGCGTCGCGGAACGGCCCGTAGTACGCCGAGGCGTACTTCGCCGAGTACGCGAGGATCACCGTCTGATCGAAGCCCTGCTCGTCGAGGCTCTCGCGGCACGCGCCCACGAACCCGTCGAGCATGCCGCTCGGCGCTACCACGTCCGCGCCCGCCTTCGCGTAGCTCACGACCGCGCGGGCCAGGTTCTCGAGCGACGCGTCGTTGTCGAGCTCGCCCTTGTTCAGCACGCCGCAGTGCCCGTGGTCCGTGTACTCGCAGAAGCACGCGTCCGCCATGACCACGAGGTCCGGCGTGGCCTTCTTGATCGCGCGGATCGCCTTCTGGACGATGCCGCCGTCCTTCCACGCCTCGGAGCCGACCGGGTCCTTGTGCTCGGGGATGCCGAACAGCATCACGGCCGGGATGCCGAGGTCCCACGTGCGCTTCGCCGCCTCGACCGCCTTGTCGACGGAGAAGTTGAACTGCCCGGGCAGCGAGCTGATCGGCTTCTCGACGCCGGCGCCCGGCACCACGAAGAGCGGGTAGACGAAGTCGTCGACGGACAGCCGCGTCTCGCGAACCATGCGGCGCAACGTCTCGGTGCGCCGCATCCGGCGCGGACGGTAGTCAGGGTAGTTCACGGTTCAGATCGATACACCGCTCCCGCGGCCTTGGCTATTCCCTCCGGCGTCGGTGCGTCGGCCACGGCCACCCGCCCCGCGCCCGCCGCGCGCAGCGCCGCCGCCGTCGTCTCGCCGATCGCGACCCACCCCGTCGCCGCCGAGACCGCGCCGCCGAGCGCCGCGACCTGCGACGGCGCGAACACGCAGCACACCGCCGCCTCGCCTGTCGCGAGCAACGCCGCACCGCGCGCGCGCGCCGGATCCGTCGCCGCGATAGCCACGGTCCGGTACGCGATGACCTCCGCCACATCCCAGCCCGCCGCCCGCAGGGTCGCCACCAGCTCCTCGCGCCCGTCCTCCGCCCGCGGCACCAGCGCCCGCTGTCGTGGCCCCGCCGCCACGAGCGCGCGTCCCAGCTCCGCGCCATCGCGCACGCCGACGATGCACCGCGCCGCGATCCCCGCGCCCGCGAGCGCGGCTCGCGTCGCCTCGCCGACGGCCCACACCGCCGGCAGCGGCACGCCGCACGCGCCCGCCGCCTCCGCGAGCGCCGCCGCCACGCGCCGGCTCGTCACGACGACCCCGTCGAACGGCCCTGCGATCAGCGC
>JANXOM010000409.1 GCA_025353585.1 Deltaproteobacteria bacterium | reverse complement strand
GCGGCCTCGCCGCCGCGCACGCCGCCGGCGTCCTCCATCGCGACTTCAAGCCGGACAACGTCCTCGTCGCGGAGACCGGGCGCGTGTGCGTCGGCGACTTCGGGCTCGCCACGCTCGGCGAGCTCGTCCGGGAGAAGGCCGGCCCGCTCCCTCACGATCTCACCCTCACCACGACCGGCGCGCTCCTCGGCACCCCCGTCTACATGAGCCCGCAGCTCTTGCGCGGCCAGCCCGCCGACGCGCGCGCGGACCAGTTCGCGTTCTGCGTCACCGCGTACGAGGCGCTCTATCGCGTGCGCCCCTTCGCCGTCGATCACGCGCAGGGCCTCGCCGCGCTCCCCGCGCTGATCGCCGAGATCGAGGCCGGCGCGCTCGTCGCACCCGCGGAGCCGAGCCTCGTGCCCGCGGCGGTCGGTGAGGTCCTGCGCCGGGGCCTGACCGCCGACCCCGCCGCGCGCTGGCCCGAGCTCGCCGCGCTCCTCGCCGCGCTCGATGACGCCAGCGGCCTCCGCGCGCGCCGTCGCCGCCGCGCCGCGATCATCGGCGCGAGCGTGGCCGCCATCGCGATCGCGGCCGGCGCGGGCGCCTTCGCGTACGCGCGCAACACCCCGGTCGGCCGCGTGGAGCTGCGCCCGCTGTTCCGCGTGCCGCCCGAGGCCGCCCTCGCCCTCGGGCCCGGCGGGCGCACGATCGGCGTGGGCTTCGATCATCTCGAGATCCACGAGCCGGGCGCCGATCTCTGGACGCTCCCGATCCCGCCCGATCAGGTGCGCGTCTACAGCCTCTACCTCGACGAGGACTCGGTCCGCTACGTCACCCTGCGCGGCGGCACACCGCAGACCTGGCGCTTCCGCGAGGCCGGGACCGTCGCGCCCCGCACGGGCTCGCCGCGCCGCTGGCTCGCCCACTTCGCCGCCGGCGAACTCCTCGTCGATGCCTCGATCCCGAAGACGCTCGCTCTCGTATACGCGCGTGACGGGCGCGACGAGGTGCGCTGGCCGCTCTCCTACGACGACACGCGGCTCGCCTCCGTGGCGCCGGACGCGGATCGCGTCGCGTGGCTCGAGCACGGCGAGCGCGAAGACACCTTCGTCATCGGCCGCCCCGACGGCTCGCGGCGGCGGATCCCCGCCCCTCACAACGTGACCGCGCTCGCGTGGCTCGACGCGACCACGCTGATCTACGCGCGTAACACGCAGGTGCGGCCATCGATCTCGACCCTCGCGATCGGCGCCGCCGATGAGGAGGCGTCCGTCGGCGAGCCACACGAGATCTACCACCAGGCCACCGGCTGGTTCATGCGCATGATCGCGCGGGACCACCGCGTCGTGGTCATCGACGGCAATCCGATCTCGCGGGTGCGCGTGTTCGGGGATCCGCGCGACGCGTCCTCGATCAGCCGCGACTACGCGCCCGCGAAGATCGCCGCGCACCTCGGCTGGCTGCCGGACGGCGACATGCTCGTGTGGAACCGCACCTCGCACTACGTGGCGCGCGCGCACGGCGACCAGCCGCGTGTGGACACGGGCGTCGTGCTCGGCAGCGAGCCGGTCAACGCGACCATCGCCGGCGACGTGCTGATCGCTACCGTGCGCAGCGAGGAGAGCCGCGACGTCGAGGCGTACGACCTGCGCACCGGCGCGCGGCTGTGGCGAGCCTCCGGAACGCTGCTCGCTGTCCGCTGCACGGACGACCAGGCGCCGCCGTGCGTGGCCATCCGCACGGGCGACCACGCGGGCGAGGTCGTCGAGATCGAGCCGCGGACCGGCGTCCTCGGCGCGACGCGCGCGGGCATGCCCGGCATCGCGGACGTGGCGCTGCACCGCAACGGCGCGCTCCTCATCGCCCTCTCGACGCCCGAGCTGCGCGAGCTCGACGCGCACGGCGCGCTGATCAGGAGCCTCGACACCCACCTCGCGACCTTGCGCAGCGTCGCGTACGACGCGGCCGGCGGCATCGTGCTCGCTGGCACGGTGTCCGAGACCGTCTACACCGTTGGCCGGGTCGCCGACGGCGCGTACCACCCGCTCGCCACGGCGGAGACCGAGCTGCTCTTGCTCGCGCGGCCATCGCCGGATGGGTCGCGCGTGGCCGTCGTCGGCCGCACGTTCTCGACCGAGCTCGCCGACCTCGTCATACCGGACTAAGGAGGACTAGTAGCTCTTCGCCCAGACGACGCGCTTGGCGCTCGGCTGGCCGGTGAACGGGCACGTGCCCGGCTCGCCCGGCGCGAGCGGCACGCACCGCACGGTGACCTTCAGGTCCTCCTTGATCTTCGTCTCGAGCGCCGGGTCGCCGTTGAAGTGCGCCAGCGCGAAGCCGCCGTGGATCGGCGTCGGATCGTTCGCGTTCTTCTTCGCCGGCTCGGCGAAGTACGCGTAGAACTCCTCCTTGGTGTCGATGACGCGCGTGTTTTCCGTCTGATACGCGCGCGCGCGGGCGAGCAGGTTCGCCTGCATCGCCGTCAGGATCGCGCCGACGGTGGCCACCAGCTCCGCGCGCGGGATCGCCGTCTTCGCGCTGGTGTCCTGGTCGCGGCGCTCGAGCGAGACCGTGCCGGCCTCGATGTCGCGCAGGCCGATCTCGATCCGCAGCGGCACGCCCTTCTTCACCCAGTGCCAGCGCTTGCCCTGGATGTCGCGGTCGTCGAGCTCCACGCGGACGCCCGTGCCGTCGTACAGCTGCGCGCGCAGCTCGGCCGCGAGCGCGTTCGCCGACTCGAGCACCTTCACGCGGTCCTCGGGCTTGCGCGCGATCGGCATGATGACCACGTGCTTCGGCGCGAGGCGCGGCGGGCAGATCATCCCGTCGTCATCGGCGTGCGTCATGATCAGGCCGCCGACGAGGCGCGTCGACACGCCCCACGACGTCGTCCAGGCGTGGCCGAGGACGTTCTTGTCGTCGAGGAACTTGATGTCCGAGGCCTTCGCGAAGTTCTGGCCGAGGAAGTGCGACGTGCCGGCCTGCAGCGCCTTGTGGTCCTGCATCATCGCCTCGATCGAGAACGTCTGGACCGCGCCCGGGAAGCGCTCGCCCGCCGTCTTCTCGCCGGGGATGACCGGCATCGCCATGTAGTTCTCGGCGAAGTCGGCGTACACGCCGAGCATCTTCATCGTCTCGTCCACGGCCTCGGGCGCCGTCGCGTGGGCGGTGTGGCCCTCCTGCCAGAGGAACTCCGCCGTGCGGAGGAACAGGCGCGTGCGCATCTCCCACCGGACGACGTTCGCCCACTGGTTGATGAGGAGCGGCAGGTCGCGATAGCTCTTCACCCACTTCGCGAAGCTCGCGCCGATGATCGTCTCCGACGTCGGGCGCACGATGAGCGGCTCCTCGAGCTCGCCGGCGGGGACGAGCTTGCCGTCCTTGAGCTCGAGGCGGTGGTGGGTGACGACGGCGCACTCCTTCGCGAAGCCCTCGACGTGCGCGGCCTCCTTCTCGAGGAACGAGACCGGGATGAACAGCGGGAAGTACGCGTTCGAGTGGCCCGTCGCCTTGAACATGCCGTCGAGCACGTGCTGGATGTTCTCCCAGAGCGCGTAGCCCCACGGCTTGATCACCATGCAGCCGCGCACCGGCGAGTTCTCGGCGAGGTCCGCCGCGGCGATCACCTGCTGGTACCACTCCTGGTAGTTGTCGGCGCGGGTCGGGGTGACGGCGGTCTTGGGCTTCCCGCCCGCTCCGGCATTGGCGTTGCTGGCGTTGCTCATCGGGTCGCGGATGTACCGCGACGCGGGCCCGGGGGCAATCGCACCGCCGGCGGTGCTTGCCTTCGCCGGGGGCCTGCGAAATCATCGCCGGATGAGCGCAGACGGGACGACGGGTCACGGCAAGCTGTTTCGCGCGATCGTGGTGATGGGCGCGGCCCTCACCGCCGACGCATGTGGCGACAGCACGACGCCGGTCGACGCCGCCGTCCACGACGGCAAGGTGGCCGACGCCACGCCGCGCGATGCGGGCAAGGACGCGCCGCACGCGGACGCGGCCGCGGATGCGGTCGTGATCCTGTGACGCCGGCGTTCGCTGCCGATCTGGCGGCGGACACGCGCGATGGCCTCGCGCAGCTCTGGCACCAGCGCGCGCGCTCCGAGAGCAACGTGCACACGGTCTTCACGCAGCTCGCGGCCGACCTCGCCGCGACGGGCGCCCACCCGCAAGTCGTCGAGCTCGCGCGCCGCGCCGTGGGGGACGAGGCTCGCCACGCCGCGAGCTGCCAGGCGCTGGCGCTCGCGTACGGCGCACCGGTGGATCCGGTCGCGACGGGGCCGGTCCGGCTTCCGGACTATGTCGCCGAGCCGCGCCTGCGCGCCGCGCTCCACGCGATCAACCACTGCTGCATCGGCGAGACGATCGCGTGCGCGTTCGTCGCGAGCTGCGTCGACGCGTGCGCAGATCCGGCCCTGCGCGAGATCCACCGCGACCACCTCGCGGACGAGATCCGTCACGCCCGCGTCGGCTGGGCCCACGTCCCCACGCTGACGGCCGGCGAGCGCGCGCTCGTCGCCGGTTGGCTCCCCGAGCTCCTGCGCGCCCAGCTCGCGGCGTGGGAGTCGCGCATCGCCGAGCTCCCCGAGGCCGGCTTCCCGGGCCACGGCTACCCGCCGCGCGCTGCGCTCCTGGCGAGCGTCCACGCCGCGGTGACGGACGTGGTCTTGCCCGGCTTCGCGCACGTGGCCCTCGACGCGTCGGCGGCCGCCGCCTGGTACGCGAGCACGCGCGCCTAGCGACAGTCCGGATACACGTGCACGTGCGACTCGCCCGGGTGCGCGCCGCCGTGGTCGGAGTCGTAGAACCAGGTGGCGTCGTGCAGGAACGCGACGGTCGCGACCATGTCCGCGGCCGGCTCGTGGTCGGCGATCGCCTTCTTCCAGACGTCCGCGAACGTGCAGCGCGGCGGCGCCGACTTCAGCTCGTGGTCGCAGGCGTCGTCCGTGCGGACGCGCGCGGACGGGCCCGTTGCCGTGACGTCGACCATCACGTAGCAGGGGCGCTCCTGCGGCAGGTTCTTCGGGTGGTTCGGCGCGCGCTCCGACGCCTTCGCCGAGCGGAACTCGTAATAGGAGGTGCTCGAGGTCGGCAGCGTGAGATCGACGTGCCCGTCGGACCACACGTTCTCGTAGAACTCGAACTCGGTCAGCTGCGCGTCGGGCAGGAGCGCGCGCGCGCGCGCGGTCGCGTACGGCAGGTACGCGATCGGATCGAAGTGGCTCGGCACGTAGTCGAGCGGCACGTCGTGAGCGGGGAGCGGCGGGAGACGCTCGTGGTCGGGGAGCGGCGGCGCATCGTCCGGGCGCACGTGCGTGTGGCGGAGCTGGAGCTCGGCGTCGAGCTCGTCGGCCGCGCGCCGCGCGTCGGCGGTCCGCGCGTGGACCAGGAGCGCCGCGCCGACCCCGCCGACCATCAGCACGCCCGCCGCGATCGCCACCACCATCGGCGCGCTGAAGCTGCGGCGGGCCGGCCGCGTCGGGAGCGTGAGCGCCGACACCGCCGTCCCCCAGGCCGCGGCCTGCAGCGCTTGCCCCATCGCGGCCGCATCGGCGAAGCGCTCGCCCGGCGGCTTCGCGAGCGCCTTCAGGATCACCTGCTCGATCCCGACCGGCAGATCGGGCCGCAGCGCGCGCGGCAGCGGCGGCGCCTCGTCGACGTGCTTGCGCAGCAGCTCGAACATCGTGAGCGCGGCGAACGGCGGCCGTCCGGTCACGGCCTCGAACAGCACCACGCCCGCCGCGTACACGTCGGTGCGCGCGTCCACGGACGCCGAGCCGGTCACCTGCTCGGGCGACATGTACGCGGGCGTGCCGAGCAGCGAGCCCGTCTGCGTGTGCGGCGCGCTGGCCCCGCGCATGCCGGGCGCGAGCTTCGCGATGCCGAAGTCGAGCACCTTCGCGTGGCCCTCGGCGGTGACCATGATGTTGTCGGGCTTGAGGTCGCGATGGACGATGCCGATCGCGTGCGCGGCGGCGAGCGCGGACAGGACCTCGCGCATGATCTGGATGACGTGGTCGAGCGGCGGGCGCGTCTTGACGAGGTCCGCGAACGTCTGGCCGGCGACGAACTCCATCACGATGTACGGCCGCCCGCCGGGCAGCTGGGCGAGGTCGAGGACGCCGACGATGTTCTCGTGCCGGATCAGGTTCACGGCGCGCGCCTCGGCGAAGAACCGCTCGAGCAGCGCGGGATCGCGGGCGCACTCCTCGCTCAGCACCTTGATCGCGACGCGGCTGCCGATCACCGGCTGCACGCCGAGGTACACGCGGCCCATGCCGCCCTCCCCGAGGACGCGCGCGAGCCGGTAGCGCCCCACCTCCGCGCCGAGGAGCGCATCGTGGACGGCCGAGACGAGCGCGCCGTCGTTGGCGCACGTGCCCGCCCGCTCGGAGCGCAGGCCGCACTCGCCGCACACGTAGCTCGTCGAGACGGTCGTCAGCCCCGTCATCGGCCCTCTCGAAGCGCCTCGATGTCGAGGTCGCGCGGGAGGTGCGGCGGCCCTGCCGCCACCGCGAGCTCGTCGAGCGGGGCCACGAGGCCCGTCGCGTCGTCGACCGGGCGCTCGCCCTCGAGGATGGTCACGAGGCGCGGCGGCACGCGCAGCCCCACGCCGCCGAAGACGAGGACGAGCGGGTGCGGCCGGTGGACGCGCTCGGCCGCGACCGAGAGCACCGCGGAGCTCGCGAGGAGCACGAGGACGAGCTCGACGCTGTTCACCGGGCGTCCCGCGCGGCGGCGAGCTTCTTCGCGATCAGCTCGATCAGGGTGCCCTGCGGCAACGTCAGGTCGAGCACGTGGAGACCGAGCCCGCCGTGATACTTCGACAGCTTCACGAAGGGCTTGCGCTGGTCGCCGGGGGCGTTGGCCTCGGCGATCTCGAGGTAGTCGTGGCCGTGCGGATCGGGCAGGCACCGCGCCTGGTAGAAGCCACGCGTCAGCACGTACGGCGTGTCGACGTGGATGCCGGAGACGCCCTTGCTCGGCGCCACGCTGACGAGCGGCGTCCCGCTCCGGCCCGCGCCGCCCGGGTTGACGCAGATGGCGCGCCGGCCGGGCGGGAGCTTGAACGCGTTCGTGGGCGTGTCGCCGACGGCGACGCTGCGATACGAAACGATGCAGCCGGTCTGCTCGTCGGTCGTGCACGGCGGGATGTGGTCGAAGCTGCCGCCGAGCGTGGCCCCCTCGGGGACGTTCGCGTCGAAGCCGATCGGCATGCCGACGAGCAGCCGCGCGCGGAGCGCCGCGTTCGCGTCGAACGTGTCGTGCAGGAGCCGCGCGACCATCTGCGCGCCCTGGGAGTGCCCGATGATCACGAGCTTGTGGCCGCGATCCCAGTGCGTCAGGTAGCTCTCGAACGCGGCCGTGACGTCGGCATACGCGACGTCGGAGAACTGCTGGCGCTCGGCCTCGCTCGAGAAGATGTACGTGCCGATCGAGATCTGTCGGTACAGCGGCGCGTAGACGTTGCAAACCTCGCGGTAGCGCGCGATCTGCGCGCGGGCGACGTCGTCGATCTTCGCGTTATCGGAGAAGTCGGTGTGGTTCCCCGCGCGCAGCGAGAGGTCCACCGGCGGATAAATGTAGAAGCAGTCAACGGTCGGATCCGCGGCCGGCGCGAACCGGACGCGCCGCTGCGTGCCATCGGCGAGGAGCTCGGTGGCGTCCAGATCGCCCTGGCAAGCGTCGGTCGCCGAGTCCGGGCGGCACAGCCACCTGGTCGGGTCGTCGTAGTACGAGGCGTCGCGCTGCGGGACCTCGACGCGACTCGGCGCCCGGCACGCACCTCCGGAGAGGAGCGCGGCGAGCGCCGATCCACACGCGATGGCGCGTGACCAGATCAGGCCAGGCCGGCCTGCTGGGCGACTTCAGCGGCGAAGTCGTTCTTCTTCTTCTCGAGCCCCTCGCCGAGCTCGAAGCGCACGAAGCGGCGGATCTTGATGTTCTCGCCGATCTTCGAGATGAGCTCCTGCTGGAGCTGCTCGATCGTCTTGTCCGGGTCCTTCACGAAGGGCTGATCGAGGAGGACGACCTCCTTCATCCACTTCGAGATCTGCCCGTCGACCATCTTCTGGATGACCGGCTCCGGCTTGCCGCTCTCCTTGGCCTTCGCCAGGAGGACCTCGCGCTCGCGCGTGACGGCCGACTCGTCCACCTCGTCCTTGCGGACGAAGAGCGGGTTCATGGCCGCGATCTGCAGCGCGACCTCACGCGAGAACAGCATGAAGTCCTCGTTCCGCGCGACGAAGTCCGTCTCGCAGTTGATCTCGACGAGGACGCCGATCTTGCCGCCGCCGTGGATGTACGAGACGACCGCGCCCTCGGTGGCCTCGCGGCCCGCCTTCTTCGCGGCCTTCGCGAGGCCCTTGGTGCGGAGGTAGTCGATCGCCTTCTCGACGTCGCCGGCGACCTCGACGAGCGCCTTCTTGCAGTCGGACATGCCCGCGCCGGTGCGCTCGCGCAGGTCCTTGATCATCGTCGCAGTGACTTCCATGACTAGCTCCTAGCTCCGACCGGTCTCGGGGGCCTCGGGGGACGCCGAAGCCTCGGGGTTGAAGATGCTCGTGCCGCTCGACATCTCGACGCGCGGGCCATCGCCGCCCGACGACACGTGGATCACGCGCTCGCCCGGCTCCTCGCGCTCCTGGGCGCCGCGGTGCCGCGCGGTCTCCTTGTAGACCTTGCCGCCGATGACCGCCGCGTCCGCGATCTTCTGCGCGAACAGCTTGATCGCGCGGATCGCGTCGTCGTTGCCCGGGATGACGAAGTCGATCTGATCGGGATCGCAGTTCGTGTCCGTGATGGCCACGACGGGGATCTCGAGCTTCTGCGCCTCTTCGACGGCGATGTGCTCCTTGTGGGGGTCGATGACGAAGAGCATGCCCGGGAGCTTGCTCATGCCCTTGATGCCGCCGAGCGACTTGAGGAGCTTGTCGCGGTCGCGCCGGATCATCACCTGCTCGCGCTTCGTGAGCGCGAACAGCGTGCCGTCCTCCTCCATCTTCTCGAGGCCGCGGAGACGCTCGAGCGAGCCCTTCACGGTCTTGAAGTTCGTGAGCGTGCCGCCGAGCCAGCGCTGGGTCACGTAGTGCTGGCCGCTGCGGCCGGCCTCCTCGACGATGACGTCCTGCGCCTGCTTCTTCGTGCCGACAAAGAGGATCGTCTCACCGCGCGCGGTGGTGTCCACGACGGCCTGGAAGGCCTGGCGGAACAGCTTCACCGTGTGCTGCAGGTCGATGATGTGGATGCCGTTGCGAGCGCCGAAGATGTACTGCTTCATCTTCGGGTTCCAGCGACCCGTGTTGTGCCCGAAGTGGACGCCCGCTTCGAGGAGCGCGCGCATGCTGATGGGGTTCTGCGCGGTTGCCTCTGCCATCGTTTCCATAGGTCTCTTCTTTCTCCGTTGTTACCGCCGGTGCGGTCAGCGAACGCCGGAAACCCGCTGGGGGCCACGGCCGACGTTCTCGCGCACCGTGAGTTTTGTGAGGGCCGGATCTAGCACGCGCCGAGGGCCTCTACAAGACCGCGTGTGCGACAGCCTGCGACCCCTGCGACGGCGGTAGATCCGCGAAAATACACGTGCTATTCCGCCGGCCATGAAAGCTCGTTGCGCCCTTCCTCTGCTCGTCGCCGCTGCCTGCGGTGGCGGTACCACCTCGGCGCCGACCACGACGCCCGCGCCCGCCCCCGCGCCGGTCGACACGGCCAAGGTCGCGCCCCCGCCGGCGGCGCCCGACACCCAGGCCCCGCCGCTGAAGTCGACGAAGCCGGTCACGAGCAAGTCGCTCCAGGCCGTCGGCCTCGACGCGGCGTCGATGGACCGCTCGGTCGACCCCTGCGACGACTTCTACCAGTTCGCGTGCGGCGGCTACATCAAGACCACGGTCATCCCCGCCGACAAGCCGATCGCCATGCGCAGCTTCGTCGACATCAGCGACAAGAACCTCGAGTACCTGCACGGCATCCTCGACGCCGCGCGCACCAAGCCGGGCGCGGACCCGCTGATGCAGAAGGTCGGCGCGTACTACGGCGCCTGCCTCGACGAGGAGACCGCGAACAAGCTCGGCACCAAGCCTATCCTGCCGTGGCTCACGCAGATCAAATCGGTCAAGGACCCGGCGTCACTGTCGACCGTGATCATCGCCCTGCAGATGGCCGGGTTCAGCCCGCTCATTCCGCTCGGCTCGACGACGGACCCCGGCGACGCGACCAAGGTCATCGCCGGCATCCAGCAGGGCGGCCTCGGCCTGCCCGAGCGCGAGTACTACCTGAAGACGGACGACGCGGCGAAGAAGCTGCGCGACACGTACGAGGCGTACGTCGCCTCCACCCTCGTCGCGGGCGGCTACGCGCAGGCCGACGCGACGCGCCTCGCCGGGGACATCCTCGCGCTCGAGACCGCGATCGCGAAGACGCACAAGGACCGGGTCTCCATGCGCGATCCGAAGGGTACCTACAACAAGATGGACCGCGCGGCGCTCGCCAAGGCGATGCCGCACTTCGCGTGGGACAAGTACTGGGCGGCGGCGAAGGTGCCGACGCTCAAGGAGATCACGGTCTCCACCCCGGACTTCCTGACGGGCGTCGACGCGCTGATCGTCTCGACGAAGCCCGAGGTGTGGCGCGCGTACCTGACGGCGTACGTCGTCAAGTCGACGGCGCCGCTCCTGACGACCGAGCTCGATGCGGCGAGCTTCAAGTTCCGCGCGGTCCTGTCCGGCGCGACCGAGCAGGAGCCGCGCTGGAAGCGCTGCGTGCAGAGCACCGATGGCGCGCTCGGCGAGATCATCGGCCAGATCTTCGTGCGCGACCGCTTCGCGGGCGACAGCAAGAAGGCGGCCGAGGCCGAGGTCGCCGCGATCGTGAGCGCGATGGGCGACAACCTCGCCGCGCTGTCCTGGATGGACCCGACGACGAAGACCAAGGCCGCCGAGAAGCTCAAGGCGATGGTCTCCCAGATCGGCTACCCGAAGAAGTGGCGCACGTACGCGTTCAAGCTCGACAGCAAGACGTACTACGCGAACGCGATGTCGTCGCGCCGGGCCGAGACGGTCCGCGACTTCGCGAAGATCGGCAAGCCGGTCGACCACGACGAGTGGGGCATGACGGCGCCGACGGTGAACGCGTACTACGATCCGAGCCAGAACCAGATGGTGTTCCCGGCCGGCATCCTGCAGCCGCCGTTCTACAGCATCGACGCGTCGATCCCGGTGAACCTCGGCGGCATGGGCGTCGTCGTCGGCCACGAGCTGACGCACGGCTTCGATGACGAGGGCTCCCAGTACGACGCGCAGGGCAACCTCAAGAGCTGGTGGCAGCCGGAGACGGAGAAGCTGTTCAAGCAGCGGACGCAGTGCGTGATCGACCAGTACAGCAAGTATCAGATCAGCGGCGTCAACCTGAACGGCGGCAGCACGGTCGGCGAGAACATCGCGGACATCGGCGGCGTCAAGCTCGCGCTCGCGGCGTACCGCACCCTGCGCGCGCCGGCTCCGGACACGGTCGTCGCGGATGGCTTCAGCGAGGACCAGCAGTTCTTCCTCGGCTTCGGCCAGGCCTGGTGCGCGAAGGCGCGCCCCGAGTTCGAGAAGATGCGCGCCGCGACGGATCCGCACTCGCCCGCGCGCTGGCGCGTCGACGGGGCGCTCTCCGCGACGCCGGAGTTCTCGCGGGCGTGGAGCTGCAAGCAGGGCGCGAAGATGCGCCCGGCCAACGCCTGCGTCGTCTGGTGAGCTAGGCGGTCAGGCAGCCGAGGCCGACGAGCGTCGCGCGGACCGCGGTGTCGAGGTCGGTGCGCGGCTCGCGACCGCCGAGCGCGGCGGCCAGCGCGGTGCCATCGAGCTCGATCGGCGTGCGCCAGAGCGGGCGCATCTCGGTCAGCTCGCGCAGCGTCACGTCGAACGGCGACGCGAGGCGCAGGAGCCACCACGGCAGGCGCTTCGTGGGCAGCGGCCCGCCGACCACGCGCGCGATCGCGGCGGCCATGTGCGCGCCGTCCGGATCCCAGTGCCCCGCGAGGTGGAACCGCGCCGCGGCCGGCAACGCCGCCTCGCGCGCGAGCAGCGCGGCGAACGTCGACGCCACGTCTGGCAGGTAGGCCCACGCGTGCCCGACGCCGTCGGCCCCCGGCGTCGTCACCTTGCGGACCGGCGCGCCCGGCGTCACGAGCCCCTGCGAGAACCAGTTGTTCTTCGCGCGCGGGCCGAAGTAGTCGCCGGCGCGCACGATCAACGACCGCGCCCCGCTCGCCCGCAGCCGCGCCTCCATCTCCACGCGGATCGCGCCCTTCCGCGTCACCGGGTGCTGCGGCGACTCCTCGCGCAGGAGCGGATACGCGTCCGGCCCGTAGTTGTAGATCGTCCCCGGCAGGACCACCCGCGCGCCGACGCTCGTCGCCGCCGCGATCGTGTGGTCGAGCATCGGCAGCACCAGCCGATCCCAGTCGCGATAGCCCGGCGGGTTCACCGCATGGACGATGACCGCCGCGCCGGTCGCCGCCGCCGCCACCGAGCTCGCGTCCATCGCGTCCCCGCGGACCCAGGTGATGCCATCGGTCGTCGTCGCCGGCAGCGTGCGGGCCAGCGCGCGGACCTGCCACCCCGCCGTCGCGAGCGCCGTGGCGGTCTCGCCGCCGATGCCACCGTTTGCGCCAAGAACCAGAGCGATGCGATTCGTCATGCCCTCAACCTAGCCGCGACCCACCTGGTCGAAAATTGCTCTTCCGTGTCAGTCTGTTCGTACATAAATGATGAACGCCAAACGCGCTCCCGACGAGCCGATCGACTGGGAGCGGCAGCGCGCGTTCCTCGCCGTCCTCCGCGATGGCAGCCTGTCGGCGGCCGCCCGCGCGCTCGGGCTCGCCCAGCCGACCGTGCGTCGCCGCGTCGAGGATCTCGAGCGCCAGCTCGGCGTCGCGCTGTTCGTCCGCTCGCCGCAAGGCCTGACCGCCACCGACGCCGCCCGGCGCCTCGGGGAGCCCGCGCGCGCCATGGCCAGCGCCGCCGAGTCCTTCGTGCGCGTCGCGTCCGCCGATCCCGCCGCCGCGGTCGGCATCGTGCGCGTCACGGCGAGCGAGGTCATCGGCGTCGAGGTCCTGCCGCCGATCCTCGCCGCGCTCCAGGACCGACATCCCGGGCTCGTCCTCGAGGTCAGCCTCACCAGCGCGAGCGAGGACCTCCTCCGCGGCGCCGCCGACATCGCCGTTCGCATGACGCGCCCGACGCAGAAGCAGCTGCTCGGCAAGCGCGTCGGCGCCATTCGCCTCGGCCTCCACGCCCACCGCCGTTACCTCGCCACCGCCGGCACGCCGACCTCGCTCGCGGACCTCGCGCGCTTCCGCGTCATCGGCTACGAACGCGCGCCGCTCGGCGTCCGTGCGTTGCGCGCGAGCGGCCTGACGCTCCAGCGCGAGAGCTTCGCGTACCGGTGCGACAACGACCTCGGCCAGCTCGCCGCGATCCGCGCCGGCGTCGGGATCGGAGTCTGCCAGCTCGCCGTCGCCGCCCGGGACCCGAACCTCGTGCATCTCCTCCCGCGCGCCTTCGCGTTCGCGCTCGACACCTGGGTCGTTACGCACGAAGACCTCCGCGGCGTGCACCGCGTGCGCCTCGTCTCCGACGCGCTCGTCGCCGCGCTCACCGCGTACGCGAAGTAGCGCGCGTCCGCTCCGCGACCGCGATGTCGCGCTCGCCTGGCAATCCCTGATCGCCTCCGCGGCAACGGACCGGAACCTCACGCGGTCTGCCTGGTACGCAGCGTGCTTCACAGCGCGCATGTCCCATGCCCTCCGCTGCGCCTTGCCGGCCCTGGTCACGCTCGCGGGCTGCACGATGGACGGGGATCGCGCCGCGGGCGGCGGGACATGTCCGGTCGGCGAGACCTGCACCACCAGCGCGCCCGGCGGCCTCGAGTTCGACGGGGCCAAGCAGTTCGACCTCCCGATCGCCGGCGGGCCGCTCTACACCGCGGTCGGCGGGACCCAGGACATCGCCCTCGAGTACGACCCGAGCGGCCGCTTCATCCCGTTCGACCTGCCATATCTTGCCGACGACACCGGCGGGGCGGGCGTCGCGGTCGAGGCGACCGCCGGCCCGGTGGTCACGGTGCGCGGCGTCGGCGCGCACGCGAACTACCTGCGCATCACGGATCCGGCCGGCGCGCTCTACGACCGGAAGTCGCTGGTCGGCAAGGACCTCGCGCACGTCACGTTGCTCCCGTCGGGCGGCGAGCGGGTCGCGGCGGACGTCCCGCTCGCGCTCGCGACCAGCGCCCGGCTCCTGGGCATCGCGCTCACGGACGACACGAACGACCGCCTCGCCGACACCTCGGCGGTCCTCGCCCTGAGCGGCGCGACGCAGACCGCGTGGGACACGGCGAGCCTGACGGGCCTGACGGCCGGCACGTTCCCGCTGACGGTCACCGCGGGCGCCGCCACGACCACGCTCGACATCCTGATCGTGGACCACGTGGACGCGATCACCGCGCTCGCGCCCGTGGCGCTGCCCGTCGGCGAGGCGGATCTCGCCTGCTTCCAGGCGACCACGGCCGGCCACGCCGTGACCGGGCTGACGTGGAGCATCACCTCGCCGTCCGGCCCGCCCGTGACGTCGAGCCCCATCCTGCCGCCGAACTGCGTGAGCGTGACGCCCACCACGCTCGGCCCGCTGACCCTCGCGGCCACCGTCGCGGGCGTCACCGCGTCCGTGTCGTTCGACGTCGTCGCGGCGGCCCGCGCCGAGCGCGTCCCCGCGTCGCGGACCCCGACCGCGACCGCGGGCGAGCGCGCCGCCGCGAGCGTGCGCTAGCTCCGCACCGAGCTACGGCCGCGCCGGCTGCGCGGCGATCCAGGCGTCGACCTGCTCCTCGAGCACGTCGAGCGGCAGCGCGCCGGAGCCGAGGATGAGATCGTGGAACGCGCGCAGATCGAACTTCGCGCCGAGCGCCTGTGTTGCCTTCTCGCGCAGCGCGAGGAGCTTCAGCTGGCCGACCTTGTAGCCGAGCGCCTGCCCCGGATCCGCGATGTAGCGATCGGTCTCGCTCTGCACCTCGACCTCGTCGCTCGTGGAGTGCGCGTGGAAGAAGTCGACGACCTGCTGCCGCGACCAGTGCTTCGCGTGCAGCCCCGTGTCCACGACGAGCCTGATCGCGCGCAGCATCTCGTCCTGGAGGTGGCCGTAGTAGCTGTACGGATCCTGATAGAGGCCGAGCTCCTCGCCGAGCCGCTCCGCGTAGAGCGCCCAGCCCTCCGTGTACGCGGTGAAGTACGCGTGCTGGCGCACCGGCGGCAGCCCCGTGATCTCCTGCGCGATCGCGATCTGCATGTGATGGCCCGGCACGCCCTCGTGGTACGCGGTCGTCTCGACGCTCAGCACCGTCCGGCTCTCGAACGCGCCGGTGTTGATCATGACGCGCCCGGGTCGCGAGCCATCCGGCGCGCCCTGCAGGTAGGCCGCCGCCGAGGCGCCCTCCTCGGCGAACGGCTCCACGGCGGCGACCTCGAGCGTCGCCTTCGGTAGCGTGCCGAACAGCGCTGGCAGCTTCGGGTAGATGGCATCGATGTACGCGCGATAGCGCGCGAGCACCTCCGCGCGCGAGTGGAAGTGCCGCGCGGGGTCCTTCGCGATCGCCGCCGCGAACGACGCCAGGTCCGGCGAGCCGAGCGTCTTCGCCGTCTTGAGCATCTCGGCCTCGATCCGCGCGACCTCGCGCAGGCCGAGCGCGTGGATCTCGTCGGCCGTCATCGTGGTCGTGGTGCTCGCCGCGATCTCGAGCTGGTAGCGCGCGACGCCCAGCGGCAGCGCCCACTCCCCGACCTCGGCGCGCCCGTGCGGCTCGTAGTCCGCGCGCACGAAGGCCGCGAATCGCACGTACGCGGGCGCGACCTCGTCGCGGATCGCGGCCGCGATCGCCGCGCGGAGCCGCGCCCGGTCGGCCTCGGGGACCGCCGGGGGAAACTTGTCGAGCGGGGCCGCGAACGGGCTCGCCCCCGACGCCGGCGTCGCGATGTCCTCGGCCTGCGTCGCCACGCGCGCGAGCAAGATGCGCGGCGGGACGAGCCCCTTGCCGAGGCCGGTGCGCATGCACGCGGTGAGATCGGCGAGCACCTTCGGCAGCCCGTGGAGCCGCGCGAGGTAGTCGTCGTAGTCCTTCACCGTCGCGAAGGGGAACGTCACCATCTCCTGCGGGAGGTCGATGTGCGCACCGGAGTACTGCGTGATGGGCATGAGCCAGCCCTCGAAGCGCTCGGCGTCGACGGCCATCTGGAGCCGGCGCGCGAGCACGGCCTTGTTCAGCTGCTCCTGGTGCGGGAACCCGGTCGTGTCGATCGCGGTGAGGCGCGCGAGGAAGCCGCGCATCTCGCCCAGCTCGCGGCGATTCCCGGCGTCCGAGTAGTCGCCCCAGCGATCGTTGTAGCGAGGGTCGCCGAGGCCGCTCGCCGCATCGGGCGTGACGCGCAGGAACCACTCCCAGTTCTCGGCGAGGAGATCGCGCAGCTGCTGGCGGCGCGCATCGACGGCGGCCGAGGCGGTCGCCCCGGGGGGACCGACCGGTACCAGTGGCGGGCAGCAGGCGGCGAGGACGGAGACCGCGAGGGCGAGCGCGCGAAAGCGAAGCACGCGCGCACGATACAGGGCGATCGGCGATGCGCGGGCCCCACGGCGCGCGGCTGATGATCGGGACGTCGTGATACGCGTTGTCGACGGCGCGGATCCGGGGGCCGGCGTTACGGTAGGGGGGCGCCGCGATCCGCTGCGGGCCGCTTCCCCCGCGAGCGTGGTGTCGCACCGGACCAGCGCGCTCACATGCTCCATCGCGGTCGTGTCGTCGCCGCCGAGGTGCAGCGCACGGCCGAGCTCCCGTCGGTGGCCACGACGTGGAGGTCATCGCCGCCGACGGTCCAGAGCGCGCCGCCCACGGCGGTCCAGCCCGCGGGCATCGCCGAGCCGGCGCGGGCGAACGCCTCGAACCGGACCAGATGCTCGGCGGGCGACAGCGGCAGCGGATCCCACGCGTCCCCGACCCCATCGCCGTCGCGGTCCCGCTGATCGTTCGCGAGCGCGGCGCGGTTGTCGCAAAATGGCGCGCCCCGACCGCGCCGGCGAGGTGACCCACGTGGCCCCTCCCTCGGTCGACGTGCGGTGATCAGCTGGGTTTCGCCGTGACGACGATGCGCTCGCGCTTCGAGACCACGACGCCGCCCGGCCGCTCGACCGTGACGGCAAAGAGGGTCGCGTCGTCGACGTGAAGCTTGGCGGAGATGGCCACGACGACCTCGCCGGTCGAGCTGACGTCGAAGACGCCGCCGTCGATCGGGTAGGCCTGGTCGCGCGTGCGGTCGAAGATCCAGAGCTGATACTGCGCGGCCTTGGGATCGTTGGCGGCGAGGCCGACGAAGCGCATGTAGCCGCGCTGGCGGGCGGCGCTCCAGACGACGTCGCCAGAGGCGCCGGTGGCGGCGGCGTCGGTGGTGGCGCTCCAGGCGAGCGTGCGGGCATCGCCGCCAGCGGCGAGGAGCTCGGCGCGCGCGACGCTCGGCGGCGGCTCCACGGTGGCGCTCACGGAGTTCGAGGCGTTGCGCGCGTAGACGCCCGCGCCGATCGCGACGGCCACACCGGCGGCGGCCGCCAGCCAGGCCGCGGAGAACCCGCGCTTGCGGTCGGCGGCCTTCGCGCGCGCGGCGGCGATCGGGACGATGTCGGCGGGGGCACGCGGCGTGGCGACAGCGGGGGCGGTCGGCGCGGTCGCGAGCGCGCGCGCCACCAGCCGCTCGAGCACGTCCGCCGGCATGGCCTCGCTCGGCATCGTCGCCACCGCGAGCGCCGCGGCGGCCAGGTCCAGCGAGCCATCGTCCGCCGCGCCGAGCGCGTCGAGCTCGGCGGTCTCCGCCGTGGTCAGCGGCCGCAGCGCGCGCTCGACGAGCAGCTCCTCGGTGCGCGGAGTCAGGACCTGCGACTTCATGACCGCTCCTCTTGTACGCCCAGGAGGGCCGCCCGGATCGACATCAGTCCGCGCCGCGCGTGCGCCTTGACCGTCCCGAGCGGCATCCCGGTCTCCTCGGCGATCTCGCCATGGGACATGCCGTCTCGCGTCGCGAGGACCAGCACCTGCTGCTGCTCGGGCCGCAGCTTCGCCAGCGCCCGCGCCGCCTGCGCCGCCTCGGCGCACGTGTCGGGCCCCGTGCCGGCCGACGCGTGCTGCGGCTCGTCGGCGATCTGCTCGGTCACCGGACGCCGGTCCCGCGAGCGCCGCCGGTCGATCAGCCGCCGCCGCGCGATCATGGCGATGAACACGGCCTCGCTGGCGATGCCGCCGTCGAACCGCGCCGCGCTCTTCCACAGGTCGACGAAGATCTCCTGCACCGCGTCCTCGGCATCGACCGGCTCGAACCGCCGCGCCAGGGACCACACCAGCCCACCGTACCGCGCCAGGCACTCGCGCATCGCCGCGCGCTCGCCCGCGGCCACGCGCGCCAGCAGCAGCGGCGGTGGGGCGGGCGGGGCTCGGAGCACGTCCTCCATGGGCGGCGACGCTAACACCTCCAGTTCGCAAGCGAGGGGGTCGAGCGCACGCCGTTCGCGGGGCCCGCGTCTTGACCGTGCATGCGGGACCTCATCAGTTTACTCTTCGCCCGCCGGGCGAAACTGGATGCAGATTTTTTGCGACCGGCTCGCCCCCGCCCGCCGTCGTCAGGCGAACGCGGCGCGCAGGATCCCGTCGGCCAGCTTGAGCGCCGTGACGCGCACGATCGGGTCCGCCGGCAGCGCGGCCACGAGGGCCGAGAGCGGGCGGCGCGCCTTGCGGTTGTCGATCGCGGCCTGGGCCAGGGCGCGCACGGCCCCGGCCGGGTCGGAGCTCGGCAGCTCGATCGCGCCCGGCGTCAGCTTCGGCACGCCGCGCCAGCGCGCCGCCACGTGCAGCAGCGGCGCCTGCTCGGACCACACCATCGTCATCTCCTGCAGGCCCAGCGGCCGGCGCGCGAGCCGCTCGCCGAGCCCGCAGAACCCGAGCCACGCCAGCCACATGCGCGCCAGCACCGGCCCCATCGCGGCGCGCGGCGCGTAGGCCCGCGGCCCGTAGAGCTCGTTGAACCGCAGCGACGGCGTCAGCAGCCGCGCCGCCGCCAGGTCCGCCGGCGGCGCCCACGCCCCGGCCCCGATCGCCGCGAACAGCGCCTCCATATCCGCGCGCGCATCGGTCAGCGCGTCGCCCTCCCCCGCCTGCGCCGCCCACGCCGACTCCAAGGTCCCGTCCGCCGCGAACAGGGCCGCCGCGATCGGCTGCTCCTGCGCCACGAACGCCGCGCCATCGCCCGGCAGCGGCGTCCCCACGATCGCCGGATCCGCGATCGTCGCCAGCTCCGCGAGCACCTCCGCGTGCGGCACGCCGTCGCCCGCCGGCGCGAGCTGCAGCGGGCAGATCACGCTGTTGAAGTCCACGACCACCACCTCGCCCAGCCGGAACACGCGGTTGAACGGGAAGAGCCGGCAGCTCGCCGGCTTCGCCGCGCGCCCGTCCTCGACCTCCACGCGGCACAGGCCGCTATCTTCCAGGAACCAGCACCGGTCGCGCGGGTTGAACGCCGTCACCGCCTCGCCGCGTCGCCGCAGGAACGGCACGATCTCCGGCCGCCGCGCCGCGAGCTGCACGAGCTGCCCGCCCGCCACGTCGAGCCCGATGCCGTGGCCCTTGCAGCACGCGCCGCAGCCACGGCACTCGTAGCGAAAGCCGCGGTCGGGGAACGTGAAGTAGACCGCCGCCGTCACGCCGCCGCGCCTACGCGGGCGCTTTGCGACACGCCGCGAACGTGTTGAGCCCGAGCTTGTGCGCGAAGCAGTGGATGTCGCGCGGGCGAAACCCGGCGCGCACCAGCAGCGGCCAGAAGTCGCGCTTGTCGTAGTAGATCTTGTGGTCGTCCATCTCGTCGGCCGGGCTGAGGCCCAGCCGGAACGCGGACAGCTCGAGGAACCACTTGCCGCGCCACGACGGCACGTTCAGGAGGCACATCCCGCCCGGCGCCAGGATCCGGTGCAGCTCGCGGATCGCCTGCTCCGGCTCCCACAGGTGCTCGATCACCGAGATGCACATCACCACGTCGAGGCTGCCGTCCGGGATCTCGGCGAGCCGCGCCGCGATGTCGCCCTCGAGCGCGCGCACCTTCGGGTCCGCCACGAGGTCGGGGCTGAGCTGCACGTCCGCCAGCACGGCCGAGGCGATCTCCGGCAGCACCGTGCGGATGAACGCGGCGTGGAACCCGCACCCGATGTCGCCGACGCGCAGCCCCTGGAACGACGGCACCCAGCGCTTGATCTGCCGGGCCGACAGCCACACGCCGAGCCGATCCACCGGCGAGGGCGCGTAGCCCTGGGCGAACGCCTCCGTGCGGATCGGCTTGTCCTCGGCGGCCGCCATGTCAGGCCGCCGTGAAGACTTCGCGCGCCACTTCGCTGACCGAGATGCGCACGGCCTCGTCGGACGTGTGGCGCACGCGGAACCCCAGCGCGGCGAGCTTGTCGGGCTTGACGAGCGACTTCGGCACGTCGCCGGGCCAGCCCTGCGAGCCGCCGCCGTACTCGATGCGCGCGCCGGGCGACGGCGAGGCCGCCACGCACAATTCCGCGATCCGCTTCACCGTCGTGGCGTCCGGCGGCGCGAGGTTGAAGATCGCCGGCTTCTCGCCCGTCGCGTGGTCGAGCACGTAGCAGAGCCCCGCCGCGCAGTCCGTGACGTGCAGGTACGGCTTGGCCTGGCGGCCATCGCCGAGGACGTCGAGGTACGCGGGGTGCGCCTTGAGCTTCTTGCAGAAGTCGAGGATCGCGCCGTGCGTGCCGCGCGGCCCCACGACGTTGCCGAAGCGGCAGATGAAGCCCTCGAGGCCGAAGCACTCGACGTAGGCCGACAGCATCGCCTCGCCCGCGAACTTGCTCGCGCCGTAGAGCGAGATCGGCAGCTTGCCGAGGTCGTCCTCGCCGCACGGCTCGGCGACGTTGCCGTAGACCGTGCCGCTCGACGAGAACACGAACTTCGGAACGCCGTTGAGGCGCGCCGCCTCGAGCGCGTTGTACGTGCAGATCGTGCCCTGCTCGAGGTCGAGCCGCGTCCGCTCGAGGCCCCAGCGCGCCTCGGGGTTCGCCGCGAGGTGGAACACGACGTCGTGCCCCGCCATCGCCGCGGTCAGCGCGGGCAGATCCAGCGCGTCCGCCTGGACGAGCGTCACGCGCCCGGTGTCGAGGTGGTGGCCGAGGAACTCGCGCTTGCCGACCGTCATGTTGTCGTACGCGGTGACCGGGCCGCGCTCGACGAGGAGATCGATCAGATGGCTCCCGATGAAGCCGGCGCCGCCGATGACAAACGATCGCACGGAGCGTGGATAGCACAGTTGGCGCGCGGTTTAGACGCGGCGCGCGAGCACGACGTAGCCGAGCGTCTCGGTCGGCACGGACGCCGTGCGGTCGAGCAGGCGCGCCAGCCCCGCGATCCCGATCATCGTCGGGGCCACGAACGGCAGGGTCCACAGCCGCGGCCTGACGGCGGCGCTCTTCTCCTGCCGGCTCGACCCGAGCTCCATCGCGGCCGCGTTCGCGCGCGCCACGTCGAACGCGAGGAACGTGTTCAGCTTGTGCCCGATCAAGCTCCACAGGCTGCCGCGCGCCGTCACCGACGTGACGTCGAACCCGACCTTCGTGCACAGCCAGCGCAGCCCGTGCGGCGTGTACCGGTAGTAGTCGTGCGGCTCCTCGTGGAGGCGGAACGAGAACGGCGCGCTCAGGATGAGGAGGCCCGCCGGCCGCGTCACGCGCGCCATCTCGCGCAGCAGCTTCTCGGGATCCGGCGTGTGCTCGAGGACCTGGAAGCTGACGACCGTGTCGAACGACGCGTCGTCGAACGGGAGGCGCCCGCCGTCGTAGTAGAAGTCCGGCGAGGTGCGGCTCGCCGACGCCGCCGTCTCCGAGAACGTGTCGCGGTACTCGACGCCCACGTACGACTCGACATGCGCGCGGAACAGCGGCTCCCACGGCTTGTCGCCGCACCCGACGTCGAGGAGCTTGCCGTGCGCCTGCGGGGCGACCTCGCGCAGCGCATCGCGGAGCAGCGTCGACTCGAGATCGACCCAGCCCGCCACGGCCGCCTTCACGCGCGCGGTGGCGCTCATCGCTCGCCCGCCCGCATCAGCTCTGCCACGGGATGTGGAGCTCGATGCGCCCGAGGCACGGGCACAGCTTCGGGTCGCCCTGCGTGACGTAGCTGCACAGCTCGAGGTGCCAGTAGAAGCCGACCCACACGGCGAGCAGCATCACGAACAGCACGCGGTGCTGGCGCGCCACCGTGCCCATGCCCATGAACGCGAGCGGACACAGCAGCATGTAGCGGGTGATGCCCCAGTACTGCATCGCGGCGGCGACGGCGAGCACGGCCGTGGTGAGGCTCGAGACCACGATGAACATCGTCTCGACGCGGTTCAGCTTCGAGAGCACGCGCCGCCACGTCACGATCATCACGGCGATCATGCCGAGGTAGATCACCATGTCGGCGCACTGCGACTGGAACCCCTTGACGTAGTACGTGGGATCGATCAGGCGGCCGAGGCGGTTGTGGTCGCCGAACGCGAAGCGCGCGTCGAAGAACGCGTGCCAGTTGCCGAGCTTGATCTGGAACACGGCCATCGTGAGGAACTGGCCCCAGCCGCAGAACGGCACCGCGAGCAGCGGGCGCCACCACTGCGCGGTCCCGGCGCGGCGCCGCTCCCACGCCGCGTACAGGAGACAGCAACCGAGGGCGAAGGCGAACGACGCGGTGGGCAACCGCAGCGCCGTGCACGCCCCGACGAGGATCGCGGACCAGACCCAGCGCTCGTTGCACAGCATCACGAAGCCGCCGATCGCGAGCGCGAGCACGGCGGACTCCGTCATCGGCGCGACGAGCGTCCACGCCGACGGGTAGCAGTTCCACGCGATCAGGATCGCGAACGCCTCGAAGCGCCCCATGCGCTTGATCATCGTGGGGCAGATCCACAGGAGGTTGAGGATGATCGCGGCGAGCACCGCCATCACCGTCAAGGCGACGTCGGGCTCCATGCCGGTCGCCGACGACACGAGCCCGCCGACGGTGCCGTACGCCGGCAGCCAGCCAAGGCCGCAGTTGAGGTAGCCCCAGCCGTCGGTCTTCGTCGGATCCGTCGGGCACGACGACAGGCCGCGTAGCGCGAACCCGACGTAGTGCTGCGTGTCGAAGCGCGAGACGATGAGCCGCGACCAGTGCGGCGGCTGCCGCGGGAACGGCCCGAGCGACGGCGCCATCGGGTCGACGTACTGGATGTGCTCGCCGGGGTTCGTGTTGAACGGGACCTGGAGCCGCGACTGCCCGGCCTGCGCGAACGCGAAGAGGTGAAGGAGCGCGAGCCCCGTCGCGAGGGCGACCTGGAACCAGCGCCGCATCGACCACTGCTCGAGCCGGGCGCTCGCGCGCTGGGAGGCCTCGCGGAGCTTCTCTCGGCCAGCCGACATGGGTGACGCTATATCAGATGCGCGGGACGGTCGCGACGGCCACGAGCTGCCAGCCGAGCCGCGAGGCGCTGGTGTTCAGCTTGAACAGCCACGAGAACATGCGGATCGTGGCGCGCGCCGCGAGCGGCAGGTTCGCCTGGCCGGACTCGGGGCTGTCCTCGATCAGTTTCTCGCCGCGCAGCACCACGGCCAGCCGGTAGAGGTTGAAGAACGGAAAGCCGGCGCCGCGCAGGTCGGTGACGTCGAACCCGGCGGTGCGGAGCGTCGCCTCGAGCCGCGTGGTCGTGAAGTGCGCGCGGTGGCCGATGTGCTTGTCGAACGCGGAGCGCGGGCCGGCCGGCACGGTGATGACGAGCTTGCAGCCGGGCGCGAGGAACGGGCGGACGTTCTGCAGCATCGCCGTCGGGTCGTCGAGGTGCTCGAGGACCTCGGAGCACACGGCGTGGGTCGCCCAGCCGCGGAGGTCGTCGCCGAGCTTCATCGGCTGCGTGAAGTCCTGCTGGAAGAAGCGCGCGCCCGGGACCTTCTGCCGCGAGATCTCGACGCCGTTGGGCGAGAGGTCGAGGCCGATGACGTCCGCGTCCGGCCGCGCGTGGAGCACGTCGTTCGCGAACTCGCCCGAGCCGCTGCCGAGGTCGAGGAGGCGCACGGGGCCCTGCGTGTCGCGGAGCGCGAGGCACTCGAACACGAGCTTGCGCCGGTAGACCTGCGCCGGGTTGAGCGCGTTGATGGCGGCGTAGTTCTGCCAGTGGGCGTCCCAGCCGGCGTCGGGCGAAGTCGTGGTGGTGGTCTGCATGGTCAGCGTCTCCACACCACGACGGCCGTCGAGTGCAGGAGGAGGGTGAACGTGAAGGTCATGAAGCCCGCGATCAAGAGAAACAAGCCGGTCACGCCGAGGTGGTTGAGCGCCTCGCCGTCCGCCAGGCGGAAGTGGTTGTGGATGTAATAGATGATGAGGATGACGGCGAGCGAGACGCCGGCCAAGAACAGCGCGGCCGCGATCCCGACGCTGCGCGTGTACGGGAAGCGTCTGAACCAGAGCGCCGTGCGTTCGCCCGTGTAGTCGAAGAAGACCTGGGCCAGGACGCCCATGTAGATGCACTGCAGGCCGAGGGTGGCGAGCGTCACGCCGAGCAGCATCCAGTGCAACGAGAACGTGATCGGCCCGAGCGTGACGGGCCCGAACGAGAGCGGCAGCACGAGGGCGAGGCCGAGGACGAGGAGCAAGATCCCGGGCCGGTAGAGAAAGAAGTCCGCGCCGTAGACGAACATCGCGCGAAGGTTGATCCACGCGGCGGCCCACGGCGAGAACCAGCCGGAGCGCTTGTGGTGGCTCAGCCGCCCCTCGCGATCCTTGAGGAACCGGATCGGCACCTGCTCGGTGTCGAGCTTCATGTGCACGGACTTCAGCACCATCTCCGACGCGTACTCCCACGACTGCGAGCGCAGCCCCATGCGGTGGAGCGCGGCGGTGGAGATGCCGCGCATGCCGCAGTGGATGTCGGAGAACTTGCTGCCGAAGATGACGTTCAGGATCCACGTCGTGACGGGCGTGCCGAGGTAGCGGTGGAGCGGCGGCATGGCGCCCGGCTCGATGTAGCCCTTGAAGCGCGAGCCCATGACGAACTCCGCGCCGCCGCGGAACTTCTCGACGAACGGCTGGAGCTCGCGGAAGTCGTACGTGCAGTCGCAGTCGCCCATGATCACGTACTTGCCGCGGATGTACGGGAGGCTGTCGATGTACGCGCGCCCGAGGCCGCGCTTGGGGGCGGACAGGACGCGGGCGCCCTTCGCGAGCGCGATCTCGCGGGTCTTGTCGGTGGAGCTGTCCACGATGAGGATCTCGCCGACGGCGCCGGCCTTCGCGAGGCCTTCCTTGCACCAGTCGATGAAGTCGCCGATCGTGAGCTGCTCGTTCAGCGCGGGGATGACGATCGAGAACTCGGGCGCGGCGACGTCGTCCTCGGGGATCAGCAGCTCGAGCTCGGGATCGGCAGGCGCGAGCGCAGGGGACGACGTGGCGAGCATGGGTGCTGCACTCACGTAGCGCGACTCGGGACGGCCATGCGCAATTATGGCGACAATGTAGGCTCGGATCTACCTGGCCATGACCCGCGCTCGCGTGATCCTCGCCCTGCGCATCCTCGGGACGGCCGCGGGTGTGGCCTGGATCCTCGCGCGCGTGGATCTCGGCGCGGCCGAGGGGGCGCTCGCGCGGATCCCGGCGACGGCGGCGCTCGGGGCAGTTGGCCTCGTGGCGCTGAACGTGGTCATCGGGGCCGTGCGGTGGCGGGCGCTGCTGCGCGCGTACGGAGCGGCGCGGATCCCGGCGCGCCGCGAGCTGGTGCGGCTCTACTTCGTCGCGTTCTTCTACAACAACTACCTGCCCGGCGCGGTCGCGGGCGACGTGGCGCGCGGCGTGGTCACGCGCGACAGCTTCGACGAGGGCGCGACGGGCGCGCTCGCGGTGGTGCTCGTGGAGCGCGCGCTCGGGCTGTTCGCGCTGTTCGCGCTGCTGGCGCTCGGGCTCGGGCTCTCGGCGGGGGCGCTCGACGCGGGCTCGCTGTGGGCGTGGACGGCGCTCGGCGGCGCGGGCTCGGCGGCGATCGTGATCGCGATTCCGTTCGCGCGCCGGCTCGGGCCGCGGTTGCCGCGTCCGCTGGCCGGGGTCGCGGGCAAGTTGCCTCGGCTCCACGCGGGGCGGCCGTTCGCGGGGGCGGTGGGGCTCTCGCTGGCGACGCAGATCTGCATCGCGCTCGCGGGCTGGCTCCTGCTGGCCGCGCTCGCGCCGATCAGCCTCGCCGGGTCGCTGCTCGTGGTCCCGCTCGCGGCGGCGACGACGTTCCTGCCGATCACCGTCGGCGGGGCCGGCGCGCGCGAGGCCGTGTACGTGGCGCTGTGCGGGCGGCTGTTCGGCATGCCGGAGGCGGACGCGCTCGCGGCCTCGCTGGCGCTGTGGCTGGCGCACCTCGTGGTGGCCGGGGCGGGCGGGCTGGCCCAGCTGGTCACGCGACGAGCCAAGCGCACGCCGACTCGATAGACTTCGCCGCATGCGCGCGCTCGTGGCTCTCGGTCTGATGGCGGCGGCCCCGATGGCCTGCGGTGACAACACGCTGCCCGAGGGCCCGCCGCTCGCGCGCAGCCGCGCCGTGACGCTGCTCGCCCATCAGGACGACGACCTGATCTTCATGCAGCCGGATCTCCTCGCGGCGCTGCAGCGCGCCGACGGCGTCACGAACGTCTACGTCACGGCGGGCAACGGCACGGCCGGCATCGCCAAGGCGGAGGCCCGCGACGAGGGGCTCCGCACCGCCTACGCCATCGCCACCGGCCATCTCCCGAGCGACTGGGACTGCGGGTGGATCACGATCGCCGGCCACGCGGCCGAACATTGTCGGCTCCCGGCCGCGGGGCTCTCGCTCGTGTTCTTGAATTACCCCGATGGCGGCAAGGTCGGCGAGCAGCCGGAGAGCCTGCTGCACTTGTGGGACGGGACGATCGCGACCGCGACCACGATCGCCCGCCGGCCCGCGACCTACGATCAGACGGGTCTCGTCGCGACGGTGGCCGAGCTCCTCGGGGACACCCAGCCGGCCGTGATCCGCACGCTCGAGGTCGCGGCGACCCACGGGACCGACCACAGCGATCACATGCTCGTCGGCGCGCTCGCGCTGCTGGGCGCAGCGCAGGCGGGCACCGCGGCGGCGATCACGTCGTTTCGCGGCTACGACGTCGAGGGCGAGCCGGCGAACACGGCGGCGGCGCTCGTGGCGCGCTCGACGACCGTGCTCGAGCACTACGACGCCTGCGCCACGGACTGCGGCGTGGCGTGCGGGGCGCCGTGCCCGACGACCCCGGCCCAGCACGCCACGTGGCTCGAGCGCCGGTACGCGGTCGGGTTCCGGCGGCCGCTCGCGCTCGTGAAGCTCGTGGACTCCGAGCTCGGCCAGTGCCTCGCGCTGACCGACGGCGGCGACATCCGCCTCGATGCCTGCGCGGCCGCGCCGCTGTGGTCGCTGACGGCGGGCGGGGCGCTGCAGTCCGCTGACCGGTGCGTGCAGCGGCTCCCGACCGGCGAGCTCGTGGCGGCGCACTGCGATGCCACGGCGGTCGCGCCGGTCGTGGAGCGGTGGTTCATGGACGACGAGGGGCACCTCTGGTCCGGCGTCGCGCCGATCCAGGTCGCCGGCATGGACTACAAGCACCTCGACTGTCTCGCGGCGGCGGCGGCGGGCGCGCGCGTGCACGCGGACCTGTGCGGACAGGATCACGCGCCGGTGTGGCAGGCGCTGCGGGATGGCGTGGCCGCCGCGTCCCCGGTGCTCGGCGCGGCGACGCACCTCGCGATCGGCGATGTCGACGGTGACGGCCTGGGGGACGTGGCATGGATCGAGGCCGCCCACCTCCACACGATGGCGGGCACGGGGGACGGCAGGTTCAGCGGCGCGCAAGTCGACGCGGGTCCATTCGACGTGACGGCCGCGAGCCTCGTGCTCGGCGACCTCGATGGCGACGGTCACGCCGATGCGTGCGGGCGCGACGCGACGGGGCTCGTGTGCCTCGTCGGCGGCGTGGCGACGCGGGTGGGCACGGCGACCGCGGGCGATGGCGCGCCGGACGCGTCGCTGGCGATCGTGGCCGGGCAGCTGTGCGGCGATCGCGCGGGCGAGCTCGTGTGCCGGACGGCGGCGGGGGTGGAGACGGCCGTGACGGCGGGGGCGGCCGGGGCGAGCGCGCTGTGGGCCGCGGATCTCGACGGCGACGGTCGGCCGGACGGCTGCGCGATCGCGGGCAGCGGCGCCGGGGGCGTCCTGTGCACGCTCGCGGCCGAGCACGCGCTGGCCCCGGCGCCTGCCCCGTGGTCATACGCGCAGACCGGCGTGGTCGACAGCGCGGCGACGGGCGTGGCGACCACGGCGTTCGCCGACCTCGACGGCGACGGCCGCGCCGACGCCTGCGACCTCGAGGCCACGCGCGTGGCCTGCGCGCGCGGCCAGGACCACGGCTTCGGCCCGCGCTTCACGGCCCTCGCCGCGCCGCCCGCCGCCCCCCGCCAGCTGCTGCTCGGCGACGTGAACGGCGACCACCACGCGGACCTCTGCGTCCTGGCCGGCGACACGCTGGCCTGCACCCTCAGCCCCTGACGGTCGCAAGGTCAGCGTGGCCGCGCCGCGCGCGCAACGCCGACCGACGCGGTCAGCGCGCGCGGATCCACCCACCGGGCACGTACACGCGCACGGTGCCGCGGACGTGGACCGCCGGCGCGCGATAGCGCAGCGCCCCCGCGACCCAGCGTCCCGGCGTCCAGCGCCACGCCGCCCCGACGAGCTCCCAGTGGCCGCCGGCCCACACGACCGCGCGCTGCGCGGGCGGCGCCGAGACCACCTCGACGCGCGGAGGCGGCGCGTCCGGGATGCTCGCCTCGATCGTGCGCGGCTCGGGCGTCGTCGCCACCGGCTCGGCCTCGGGCCCGGGCGCGACCGGCGCCGGCGCGCGCGGCGGGGGCGCAGGGACGATTGGCAGGGGCACCGCCGCGACCGGCGGCAGGGGCCGCGTGACGTACGTCCCGGCGATCCACGCGAAGTCGCCGATCGCGTCATCCCAGCTCCAGTAGCCCGGCACCCAGTCGGTACCGTCCGGCGCCCCGCCATGCGGCTCGGCGCGCGGCGGGGGCGGCATGTGCCGCTGATACCGCATCGCGGCGCATTCGCGAACGTCCGGCGTCGCCTTGCACCGATCGGCGCGCGCGAGCTGATCGGCCTGGGACGCGGGCCGCTCGGCCTCGCGCCGGGCCCGCACGCGCTCGACGCGCCCCGCGAAGTCGGCGGCGTAGTCCGCCATCTTCGCCGGCACGAGGTGTTGCTGGCGCACACGCAACACCACGCCATGCATGTCGACCGGCTTCTGGAACCAGATGCGGAGCTGCGCGGCGCCATCCGCCGGACCCACGATCGGCTGCGTGATGTAGTCGGTCGCCCAGTAGAACGGATCGCCTTTCGGGAGCCAGAACAAGTTGGTGCCGGTGATCGGAAGCCCGACCAGGGGGGCCGTGGAGACGGTGAGCCGTGGAAGGTCGACGGCCGGCACGTCGACCACGAGCCGCTCGGGCGGGTGGGCGCCGGGCGGTTTGTCGTGGGCGGCGCCTGGCCCGCCGGGGCGCCGCGGCGTCGCGGCGGCGACCCCCGAGCCCTCGCCCGGGGTCGGCCGGCAGTGCGCGTGTTCCTGGTCGTCGTTGTCGTAGATCATCGTCGGCAGCGAGCGCTCGCCATGCGCGGTCATCAGCCGGTTGTCGATGGTCAGGTGGCGCTGGCCATACACCTCCACCACGATGCGGCGCCCCCACTCCGGCACCTCCGCCGGCGCCGCGAGCTCGATCTCGAACGGCCCGGTCGCGCAGCGCTCGGCGTAGACATACCGGACCTCCGTGTCGTCGACCCAGGTCTCGTGGCCGATGCGGAACGGATCCGTCGGGTACAGGGTCAGCGCGGGCTTGGTCGGCTCGACGGTGCCGCCGTGGCAGGCCGCGAGGGCTAATAGAAGGAGGAGCGCACGTCGCACGGGCGTCCCAGATGCAGCGCCCGTCCCGTGCGAAACGAGCGCCGCTCCGGGGTCTCGCGCGGGTCGCGTGCACGCCACTTCACACCGGCCGCCGCGGCGCGGTCACACCCGGCGTCCGCGGCCCTCGCCCGGGTCCCCTCGGCGACGTTCGAGCGGGGATTGACCGCCGAGCTGGCGCGGGCGCGGCCCTACGCCTTCGCGGTCGCCGCCAGCCGCGCAAACGCGTCGAGGATCGGGGCGGCCACGTTGCGCTGCTCGAGGCGCGAGACGTGCTGGACGCCCGTGGGCGAGGTGATGTTGATCTCGGTGAGCATGCCGCCGATGACGTCGAGGCCGACGAGGATCTGGCCGTTGGCGCGCATCATCGGGGCCACCGCCGCGATGATCTCGCGGTCCCGCGCATCGAGCTCGCTGCGGACGGCGCGGCCGCCCACGTGCAGGTTGCCGCGGGCCTCGGCGTTGCCCGGCACGCGGAGGACGGCGCCGACCGGCTCGCCGTCGACGAGGATGATGCGCTTGTCGCCGTCGACCGCCGCCGGCAGGTAGCGCTGCGCGAGCGTCCAGCGCGTCCCGGCGCCGATGGACGTCTCGATGATCGAGCTCGCGTTCGGATCGCCGTCGCGCACGACGAAGATGCCGAGGCCGCCGTAGCCATCGACGGGCTTGACGACGATCGCCCCGCCCTGCTCCGCCTGGAACTGGCGCAGCCGGTCCGCCGAGCGCGTCACGATCGTCGCCGGCGTGAGCGCGGGGAACCGCAGCACCGCGAGGTGCTCGTTGAGCTCGCGCAGGCCGCGCGGGTCGTTGACGAGCAGCGTCTTGCCGCGCGCGTGGTCGAGGATCCACGTCGCGTGCAGGTACGAGACGTCGACCGGCGGGTCCTTGCGCATCAGCACCGCGTCGAAGTCGGCGAGGCGCGTCGGCTGCCGCGCGCCGAGGCGGAACGCCCCCGCGGGGGTCTCGGCGAGCACGACGCTCGTCTGGCACGCGTCGGCGACGGCGTCGGCGCCGGTGAGCCCCAGGTGCTCGATCTGGCAGGTCCAGACGTCCCAGCCGCGCGTGGCGGCCTCGAGCATCAGCGCGTACGACGTGTCGCCAGCGAGGCCGAGCCGCTCCAGCGGATCGACGATGCACAAGATCTTCATGGCTCGCGGACTCTAGCCCAGAACCGGGCGCGGTCCGGGTGGTGTCCGGCATCCGGAACGATTGTCCGAATAGCGGACAACACCGGACAGTCACCGGTGCGATCACGCGGTGTTGCGGGCGGCACGCTTCCTGGATTGCGCCGGCCCATGGCCTCGCCCGATACTCACCCCATGCGCGCTGTCATCCTGCAGGTGCCCGAGCACTGGCTCGCGGAGCGACGCACGACGGGGGAGGATCGTCGCGACGAGGTCTGGGATGGAGTCCTGCACATGTCGCCGGTTCCGAGCACCGCGCATCAGCGCCTCGCCGCGATCTGCTCGAGACGCTCGAGCCGCTCGCGACCGCGCGCGGCTGGGAAGTCTTTTACGAGATCGGTGTGTTCGACCCGAGCAACGGCGACAACAACAACCGAGGCCCGGACGTCACGATCGTCCCCCCCGAGCACCTGTCTGGCGCGGGGTGGAGGGCCGCGCCGAGCTCGTCATCGAGGTTCTATCCCCGTATGACGAGAGCCGGGACAAGCTCCCCTTCTTCGCGACGTGCGGAATTCCCGAAGTCTGGCTCGTCGATCCAGGCACGAGGGTTCAGGAGGTCTTCATCCTGACCGCAGGCCGCTACGTCGCCGTGGAGCCCGACGCCGCGGGCGCCCGTCACGCTCCCGTGCTCGGCCTCGCGCTCTCGGTGGCCGCCGGCCCGAAGCTCCGCATCGCGTCATCCGCCAGGGTCGTCGAGATCTAGGACTGCTCCCCGTTGTCCGGGCGCTGTCCGGCACGCGGAACGACTGTCCGATAGCCGGACAAATTCGGACAGTCACCGGTGCGATCACGCGGTGTTGCGGGCGGCACGCTTCCTGGATTGCGCCGGCCCGTGGCCGCGCCCGATACTCACGTCATGCGCGCCGTGATCCTGCAGATGCCCGAACACTGGATCGCGGAGCGGCGCATGACGGGTGAAGACCGTCGGGACGAGTGCTGGGACGGAGTGCTGCACGTGTCACCGCAACCGACCACCTCCCACCAGGGCCTGGGCATGGCGCTGCTCGACGCGTTGAAGGCCTTGGCCGACGCGCGCGGCTGGCGTCGGTTTTACGAGATCAGCGTCTTCGACCCCGACCCGGCGCGGCGGAAGAACTGGCGCGTTCCGGATGTCTCGCTCGTCGCGCCCGAGCACTTCACCGAACGCGGCATCGAAGCGCGCGCGGAGCTCGTCATCGAGATCCTGTCGCCGCACGACGAGAGCCGCGACAAGTTCGACTACTACGCTCGCTGCGGCATTCCCGAGGTCTGGCTCGTGGACCCGCACACGCGTGTGGCCGAGGTCTACGTCCTGACCGGCGACCACTACACCACCGTCCGACCCGACGCCGCCGGCGCGCTCGCCGCGCCGCTGCTCGGCCTCGCGCTCTCGGTCGTCGCCGGCCCGAAGCTGCGCATCACGTCGCCGGCCGGAACCGTCGAGATCTAGCTGACGACGGGCGTCTCGCCGGTCGTCGGCGCGGCGGCCACGGCAGGCGGCTCGTCCCCACCCACGCCGACCTTGGTCGGCAGCAGGTGCTCGAGGCCGTGCTTGCGCAGCCGGTAGTACAGGGTCGACCGGTTGATGCCGAGGATGCGCGCGGCGCTCGCGATGTTGCCGCGCGACTTCTCCACCGCGGCCACGATCTCCCGGTGCTCGCTCTGCAGGAGGCGCTCGGCGAGGCTCTTGCCCTCCTCGCCGCCCGCGAGCCCCGCCGACGGCGCCTGCGGCTGGCCGGAGACGATCGGCACCGGGCCCGAGCCGTGGCCGGTCCCGGCCGGCGGCTGCACGCCCTGATAGCCGCGCTTTCCGAAGTCGAGGTGCGTGGCACCGAGCGCCGTGCCGCGCGAGAGGATCATGGCGCGCTCGATGATGTTCTCGAGCTCGCGCACGTTGCCCGGCCAGCTGTACTCGCGGAGCTTCTGCAGCGCCTCCGTGGACACGCCGGCGGCGGCCGAGCCCATCTGGCGCGCGAACTTCGCGATGAAGTGGCCGACCAGCACGGGCAGATCGTCCAGGCGGTCGCGCAGCGGCGGGAGGTTGATCGGGAACACGTTGAGCCGGTAGTACAGATCCTCGCGAAACTCCCCGTCCTCGATCATCTTCTCGAGGTTGCGGTTCGTCGCCGAGACCACGCGCACGTCGACCTTGATCGTCTCGTTGCCGCCGAACCGCTCGAACTCGCGCTCCTGCAGCGTGCGCAGCAGCTTGATCTGGACCTCCATCGGCAGGTCGCCGCACTCGTCGAGGAACAGCGTGCCGCCGTCGGCCAGCTCGAACCGACCGCGCCGCCGCTCCATCGCCCCCGTGAAGCTGCCCTTCTCGTGACCGAACAGCTCGCTCTCGAGGATCCCGGGGGCCAGCGACGCGCAGTTGACGCGCACGAACGGCTTCTCCTCGCGCGAGGAGTTGATGTGGATCGCGTGGGCGACGAGCTCCTTGCCCGTGCCCGTCTCGCCGCGCAGCAAGACCGTCGATGACGTCGGCGCCACCTGCTCGACCTTGCCGAGCACGTCGCGCAAGGCCGCGCTGTCGCCGATGATGTTGCCGAAATCGAACTCGCCGTGCAGCTGCTGGTTCAGGTACCCCGTGTACTCGGCGAGCTGCGCCGCGAGCCGCCGGTTCTCCCGGTGGAGATGGAAGCGCTCGATCGCGTACTGCAGGACGCCGCGGACCTCCTTCGCGTCCCACGGCTTCGTGATGTAGCGGTAAACCTGGCCGAGGTTGATCGCCTCCACGAGCACGTCGACATCGGTGAACGCGGTGAGGATGATGCCGACGGCGTCGGGCTGGCGGCTGCGGACCTCGCGCAGGAGCTCGACGCCCGTCATCTTCGGCATGCGCTGATCGGTGACGACCACCGCGACTTCCTTGCCCTCGAGGATCTGCAGCGCCTCGGCGCCGCCGCTCGCGACGAGGATGTCGAACGTCTTGCGGAAGTTGAACCGGAACGCGTCGAGGTTGTCCTGCTCGTCGTCGACAACGAGGATCGGATAGCGCTTCAGGTCGAGCGTCATCGTGTCGCCAGGACGTACCACGCGGCCGGACGCAACGGGGAGCCGCTCCCTATCCTACATGTAGGAAAGTTGGCCACCTGCCCGCGGCTCATTACCATCAGGCCATGGCAGCTCCCCCCAGACCGCGTTCCTCGCGGGCGGTCTCCTCCGTACAGGCGCTGGCGGCGGAGCCGACAAGCCGATCGAGACCCAGTGTCGTGACCGCGGCCCCGCCGCCGCGGAAGCCGATGGCGCTGGTCCGCCGGGTCTCCTTGTTCGAGCGCCAGGTGGCGGTTCGCCTCGCTCCCGTCGCCGTCGACCTGCTGCACGGCGCGGCGCGGATGCTCTCGGAGGGCGAATGGGCCGGCGATGTCTACGCCGGCTCGACGATGATGACCGTCGACCTGTCGCGGGCCAGCGAGCTCATCTCGGATCCGCCGGACTCGTCGACCGCCCAGCGCGTGGCGTTCCTGTACGCGTCCGACGAGCGCTGCCGCGATCACGCGCGGCGCATCGCGGTCGTCGAGGCCCGCCGCGTCGCCGGGAACGACCTCGCGATCCCCCACATCGACGTCGAGAGCCGCGCGCGCGGCCCCGAGGTCCATCTCAGCCTCAACGTGGAAGCCCAGAGGAGAAACGCATGATCGAGCTGTACAGCGTCCGCGATGTCGCCAAGATCCTCGCCGTCCAGGAGTCGCGCCTGCGCTACTGGCAGCAGACCGGCTTCGTCGGCCCGACGGTCCGCAAGGGCGGCCGCTTCTACTACACGTTCTGCGACCTCGTCGCCGTGAAGGCGGCGAAGGACCTGCTGATCGCGAACATGCCGCTCAATCGCGTGCGGCGAAACGTCGAGGCGCTCAAGAAGGCGCTGCCCGGCGATCTCCACTTGATGTCGCGCCTGCGGGTGTGCAGCGACGGCGAGACGCTCGTGGCGCTGGCGGATGACGTCGCGTTCGAGCCGATCGGCGGCCAGGTCGTGATGGCGTTCAACGTGCCGAGCTTCGGCGCGCACATCGCCGAGGTGCTGGCGCTCCCCCGCGTGGAGCCGGGCGCCGTGCCCGTCGATCGAGCCGCACCGCCATTCGGCGGCGCTGCCGGCGGTGGGCGAGCCCACGCCGTCGATGGCGCGCCGATGTCCATCGACGATCCGCCGACCGAGGCGAACGGCGGGATGACCGCGTACAAGTACTTCATCGAGGCCTGCGCGGCGATGGACCGCAACGACTCCGAGACGGCCGAGCACCTCTTCCGGCAGGCGATCGACCTCGAGCCGCACATGGCCGCCGCGCTGACGAACCTCGGCAACCTCGTCTTCCGCGCCGGCGAGCTCGACGAGGCGCGCAAGCTCTACGAGCGCGCGCTCGACCACGACCCGAACCAGGCCGAGGCCCGGTACAACCTGGCGAACCTCCTCGAGGACGCCGGAGACACCGACCTCGCCATCGCCGAGCTCCGCCGCGTCTGCGCCCAGGCCCCGGAGTTCGCGGACGCCCACTACAACCTCGGCCTCATGCTGGCCCAGGTCGGCGGCGCGGCGCAGGCCAAGCAGCACCTCGAGCGCTACCTCGAGCTCGACAGCGGCAGCGACTGGGCCACGCACGCGCGGTCGTTCCTCGCGCAGATCGCGGCGTGACACAGGCTCACGGCTCGGCGCACGTCGCCGTCGCGCGCGCCAGGTGCGCGGCGAGGACATTCGCGTCGTCCCGGCTCGCGATGCCGAAGTAGAACAGCTCGAGGCGGCCATCGCGGATCACCGCCGAGGGCCCGCCGACAAAGAAGCCATCGGCGCCCGTCGGCTCGAGAAGCGGCGCCGGGTCACGAACCCAGGTGTCACCGTCCGCGCTGAACGCGTGCCCGATCGAGCCGGGCGTGTAGAACGTGCACGGCGACGCGTCGCACATCGCCTGCTGCGCCCGTGACACGCCCTGATAGAACAGGTGGTAGCCGCCGGCCGGATCGGGCACGACGTTCGTCTGGCTGACGAGCACCTCGTCCCACGCGCCCGCCGGCCCGGGCGAGAACACGGGGTCCGCCGCGCGCTGCCACTGCACGCCGTCGTCGGTCCACGCGTGCCCGATGGCGGCCGACAGCTCGCTGCCGCGGAGCCCCAGGCCCGCATACCAGACGTGCTCGCGGCCGGTGGTGTCGATCACGACGGAGGGCTCGAGCACCCCGCCCACGTGCTGCGTGCACGCCGGCGGGTCGACGCAGGCCGGCTGCTCCCACGCGGCGACCGGCAGCAGCAGCGGCGCCTCGTCGCGCTGCCACGCCAGGCCGTCGGCCGAGACGGCGCGCCCGATGGCGTACGTGCCGTCGGGCCGGTCCCCGGTGTGAACCAGCAGCAGGTGATCCGCCGCCGACCGCGCGACCGCGACGGTCTCGACGCCGTTGCTGTCCCAGGTCCCGGGCCGGAGCACGAGGTCGATCTTGTGGGCCGGATCCGCGGGGTGGGCGTGCGCGTCGTCCCAGGTCCGTCCATCGCCGCTCTCGACGTACGCCGTCCCGAGGACGCGGTCGGTCGCGTCGAACACCGAGCCCGCCGTCCAGTCGGAGGTCGTGAACCACATGCGGTAACGCGCGCCATCGAACACGACCTCGGGGTCGGCCACGATCCCCTGCGGATGGAACGGCGCGCCCGAGGTCGTGCGCAGCGGCTCGGCGTCACGCGTCAGCGGGCCGAACGTCCGGCACGAGCGGGGCCCAGGCGCAGCGTCGGGGAGAGAGGACCCCGCCGGCCCTCCTCCGCAGCCGACGAGGAACACCACAGCCATGGCGCGCGGCAGGACCATGCGCGAGGATACAGCAACGTCCGTGCCGGCTGCACGGTGGCGATTCGCGACGCTCAGACGTGCGCGCGGATCATCAGATACGCGTAGACGTACGGCGCGATGAAAAGCACGGCGTCGATGCGGTCGAGGATGCCGCCGTGGCCGGGGAGCAGCGCGCCGGAGTCCTTCACGCCCGTGGCGCGCTTGATGAGCGACTCGGTGAGGTCGCCCATCTGGCCGAGGATGCCGCCGGGGATCGCGAGCAGGACCACGTCGAGCCACGAGATCTCGCTCCACGAGACGAGCTTGAGGATCGCGATGCCGACCAGCGAGCCGGCGAGCCCGCCCCACGCGCCGGCCCAGGTCTTCTTCGGGCTGACGGCCTCGTAGAGCTTGGTCTTGCCGAGGAAGCGCCCCGCGAAGTAGCCGCCGGTGTCGGCGACCCACGCGATGACGAGCACGGCGAGCACGCGGTCGCCGCCGAAGTCCGTGTCGCTCGCCTTGAGGAGCGCGAGGAACGTCGTCAGGAAGCCCGCGTAGACGATGCCGGTCACCGTCGCCGTGATGCGGGCGGCGACGCTCGGGATGTCCCGGAAGCGGAAGAGGTAATAGAGACCCGGGACGACGACGGCGAGGATCATCACGACCGGCGTCCCCGCGAGCGTGCCGAGGTCGATCCACTTCTGCTCGTGATAGATCGCGAGCGCCACCGGCGAGGTCCAGTACATCGCGGCCGAGGCGATCCCGCCCATCACGAGCGCCGCGCCGCGGTCCGCCGCGGGCAACGTCATCGCGAAGAACTCGCGCATCGCCAGGAGCGACGCCGCGAAGATCAGCGCCCAGGTCGGCTCGGGCCGGTGATAGTGGAGCAGCAGCAGCAGGATCGGAACGGCGATGACCGCGACGAGGAACCGCTGCGCGAGGTTGCCGAGAGCCATCTGGTTGGAGAGGACTACACGTCCGACGAATCGGCAAGCTGTGCCGACGTCAACCCGAAGCGCCGCTCGCGCGCGTCGAAGTTGTCGAGGCACTTCGCGAAGTCGCCGCGCCGGAAGTCCGGCCACAGCACGTCGACGAACATCAGCTCGGCGTACGCGATCTCCCAGAGCATGAAGTTCGAGACGCGCTGCTCCCCCGACGTGCGGATGAGCAGATCGAGCGGCGGCAGCTTTGCCGTCGGGAGGAAGGCCCCGAGGCGGTCGGCATCGAGCTCCTCGGGCCGCAGCCCACCCGCCAGGGCCGCCCGGACCGCCGCGCAGGCCGCGCGCGCGATCGACTCGCGGCCGCCGTAGGACAGCGCGAGCGTCAGGACCAAGCCGTGGTTTTCCGCCGAGGCCGCGCGCAGCTCGTCGAGGGGCTCGCGCACGAGCCCGGGCAGCTGCGCGATCTCGCCGATCGCCTCGAGCCGGATCCCGTTGTCCATGATCTCGGCGCGTTCGTCGACGAGGAAGTCCCTCAGGAGCTCCATGAGCCCGCGGACCTCGTCGGCCGGGCGCGCCCAGTTCTGCGCCGAGAAGGCGTACAGCGTCAGGGCCTCGAGGCCGTGCTCGCGCGAAAAGCGGGTGATGTCCCGGACGCTATCGGCGCCGGCGCGGTGGCCCTCGAGGCGCGGCAACCCGCGCTGCTGCGCCCAGCGGCCATTGCCATCCATGATGATGCCAACGTGGCGAGCTTGAGACGGCGGGGACATCCTCGAAGAGCTTGCGGTATCACGCCCGGCGCGAGCGTTGCAACGCCACCTTCGATCCCGTACGCTCGAAGGCAGCCATGGGCATCTTTTCCAGACTCGGGACGCTGATCAAGTCGAACCTCAACGACCTCATCTCGAAGGCTGAAGATCCCGAGAAGATGCTCACCCAGGTGCTGCTCGAGATGCAGCAGCAGCTGGTCGAGGCGAAGAAGGCGGTCGCGATCGCCATCGCGGACGAGAAGAAGCTGAACAAGCAGTACGCCGCCGAGAGCGACAAGTCGAAGGAGTGGGAGCGCAAGGCCATGGTCGCCGTGCGCGCCGGCGACGACGCCCTCGCCCGCCAGGCGCTCTCGCGCAAGCAGGAGCACGAGACCATCGCCACCCAGTTCCAGCAGCAGTGGCAGGCGCAGAAGACCGCCGTCGACAAGCTCAAGGACGCTCTCCGCCTCCTCAACAACAAGATCGAGGAAGCGAAGCGCAAGAAGAACATCCTCGTCGCGCGCAAGAAGCGGGCGGAGGCGCAGCAGCAGATCGCCAACACGATGCAGGGCCTCGGCGACACCAGCGCGTTCGACACGTTCGATCGCATGGCCGAGCGCATCCAGCTCATGGAGGCCGAGGCCGAGGCGGGCGCCGAGCTCGCGGGCGAGCTCTCGGGCGACACCCTCGAGGGCAAGTTCCTCGCGCTCGAGCACGGCGCGGGCGGCTCCGACGACGACGCGCTCGCCGAGCTCAAGGCCAAGATGGGCCTGTCGCTCGAAGGCCCGAAGGGCAGCGACGCGAAGCAGCTCGGCGCGGGCATCGGCAAGGACGACAAGAGCGGCCCGGCGCCGAGCGCGGTCGCGGCCGCGAGCGGCGGGAACCTGGGCGGCCTGTCCGCCGAGGACCTCAAGGAGCTCGAGGACCTCGATCTGAGCGAGCTCGACAAGGCGTCGCCGGATCCGAAGACCAGCTCCAAGAGCTGAGCGGCTCGGCGCTAGAAAAAGATGCGATAGCCGAGGTAGCCGATCGCGGCGCTGATCGCGATGCCGATCGCGAGCCCGATGGCAACGCCGAGCCGGCGCTTCGCGTCGCTCGGGGGCGGCGACTGGGGGCTCACATCGGCACCATGCAGAGGCCCGCCACGACGACGAGCGCGAGCAGGAACCCGACAAGCGCCGAGCCCGTCGCAGCGTAGAGCAGCCCGAACACGCCGCCGCCCAGCGCGACGGCGAGCAGGCGCTTGAGCGGGACCGGCAGGCGCGCGAGCGGGCCCCGCGCGATGCGGTCGGCGGCCCGATCGATCCACAGGGGCTGGTCGGCGATGTCCTCGGCGTCGGCCTGGGCCTGCAGCGCCAGGCGCTCGGCGTGGAGGGCCAGGTCCGCGGCGCGGGCCTTGGCGGCGGCCTGCTCGGCGACGAACGCGGCCGCGCGCTCGTCCTGGTGGAGCCGCTCGTTGAGCTGGTGCACCGGGCGCGTGTCGAGGCGCGCGCCGCAGCGCCCACACACGTCGTGCTCGTAGCGCGCGTTTTCGAGGCCGCATTCGATGCAGCGGATCGTGGCTCGCGTGGCCGTGCGGTCGCGCGAGGCGAGCTCGTAGCCGTGCTCGGGCACGGGCGGCGGCGCGAACGGATCGTGCTCGGGCGGCGGCGGCGGCGGCGCGGCGGGCCGGGCGGAGGCCGCGACCTCTACCGGCAGCTCTGCGGTCACCGCACCGAACCGCGCGCGCATCGTGCCGTGCGCGATCGCTACGCCCTCGCCCGCCTCGGGTTCCACCGGGCGCGCCCGCTCGAGCATGAGGAACCGGTCGAGCGGCTTCACCCGCGCACCACGGCCGCGTCGTCATCGCGCTCGACGTCATCCACGGGCGAGGCCGAGCGCGTCCGCGTGCGCGCCCACTCGCGCAGCCGGTCGATCTCCTCGCGCATCGTCGACGACAGCGGCCGCGTCTCGGCGAGGGCCGCGAGCACGTGCTGCTGCGTCAGCTGGCCGCGCGTCTCGAACGCCTGGTAGAGCCCGGCGACCACGGCCTGCTCGATCTCGGCGCCCGAGAAACCCTCGGAGTCGTGCGCCAGCTCGCTGATGTCGAACGTGGCGACGTCGCGGTTCCGGCGGCGCAGGTGAATGTCGAAGATGTCCGCGCGCTCGCGCCGCGACGGCAGATCGATGAAGAAGATCTCGTCGAAGCGGCCCTTGCGCAGGAGCTCCGGCGGCAGGTCGACGATGCGGTTCGCCGTCGCCACGATGAACACGGGCGCCGTCTTCTCCTGCATCCACGTCAGCAGCGCGCCGAACACGCGCGAGGACGTGCCGCCGTCGCTCGCGCCCGAGCCCGCGCTGCCCGAGAGCCCCTTCTCGATCTCGTCGATCCACAGGACCGCCGGCGCCACGCCCTCGGCGATCCGGATCGCCTTGCGCACGTTCTCCTCGGACGAGCCGATGAAGCCGGCGAAGATCCGGCCCATGTCGAGCCGCAGGAGCGGCAGCCGCCAGCGCGACGCGATCGCCTTGGCCGTGAGGCTCTTGCCGCAACCCTGCACGCCGAGGAGGAGCAGACCCTTCGGCTCGGGGAGCCCGAACTGGCGGGCCTCGTCGGTGAACGCGGCGCTGCGGCGATCGAGCCACACCTTGAGGTGGTCGAGCCCGCCGACGGAGCCCATCGTCTCGTCGGTCTCGATGTACTCGATGAGCCCGCTCTTGCGCAGGATCTGCTTCTTCTCGCCGAGGACGAGCTCGATGTCATCCGCGCTGAGCTTGCCGTCCTCGGCGATCGCCTTCGCGAAGGCGTTCTCGGCCTCCACGAGCGTGAGGCCCTGCGCGGCGCGGATGAGCGCCTCGGCGTCCTGGTTGGTCAGCTCGATCTTCACGCGGTTCGACTGCCGGATGACGGTGATGATCTCGCGGAGGAGCCGGCGAAGATCGGCGTAGCCGGGGAGCGGCACGTCGAGGACGCTGATGTCCTTCTCGAGCTCGACGGGGATCTTGAGCACTGGCGAGAGGAACACCACCGTCGAGAAGCTGCCCTTGAGCTGCTGCCCGAGCTCGCGCACCGCCCGCACGACCGCCGGCTCGTCGAAGAACGCGTGGAAGTCCTTCAGGATCACGAGCGACGGCTCGGTCAGCTTGCCGATCGCGTCGATCGCCTTCACCGGATCCTTGACCGGCTCGTGCTCGGCCATGCCGCGCGTGCCGCCGGTGCGCCGGAGACCGCGGTGGATCGACCACTCGATCAGCTGCTTGCCGTGGTCGGTGGCGAGCTTCTCGAGGATGTCGTGGAGCCGCTGCTCCTCCCACGTGACGAGGTAGAGCAGCGGATAGCGCGCGCGGACGAGCAGCTCGAGCTGCGGCAGGAACGCGCCGCCCGGCGTGCTGGGCTCGTCGGACACGCCGCAAGCATACCCTGCGCCCGTGCGCGCGAGGTGTCGCACGCGAGGCGCGCCGGTCCCGCGCGGCCAGCGCCCATGATCGGCTCCCGATTGCGGCGGGCGCGTGCGCTGCGCGACAGACGGGCGATAGATGGGCGATGCGCGCCCTGCTCCTCGTCTTGATCGCCGGCTGTGCCACCGCCCCCGCGGGCGTGACGCCCCTGATGCCGCCCGGCGCGACGGTCGGCCGCGCGAAGCCGGAGGACAAGATCCACGGGTCGGTGTGGACGATCGCCAGCGCGACGTCGCGCATCGAGGGGCGCGTGCGCGAGCCGACCGGCACCCTCGTGGAGGGCGTCACCGTCGTGGCGGTCACGCGGTCGCGGCCGAAGGAAGAGGTCGTGCTCGGCGACAAGAACGGCCAGTTCCACCTCGACGGCGTGGCGCTCGGCATCTACGAGCTGACGTTCTATTGCGAGGACGGGACCTACATCCTGTACTCGGTGCCGACGGCCGAGGCGACGACCACCGAGGTCGATCTCGTGTTCGATCCGACGGACCCGCCGCGCGCGAGGGAGGCGCAGATCCTGTGACGAGAGCAGCCGCCGCGCTCGGGGGCTCACGGATCGCGCGAGAACACGACGGCCGACGCGGGCAAGCCGGTCGGGGGATCGCTCAGCCGCGCGAGCACGGCGGGGTCGATCGGGTCGCTGCATCGCGGCGCCGGGCCGCCGACGCACACGAACGCGATGGACAATTCTCCCTGCGCGCGCACGAACAGCTCGGCGCCGGGCGCCGGCAACAGATCGGCGACCACGCCCTCGACCGACGGCGTCTCGTGGAGGCCCATGTGTGTCATCCGAGCCGCGATCATGGGCCCCATCACCAGCTGCTTTCCGAGCACGAACGCCGGCCAGCACCCCCACGGCGTCGCGCTCATGTCGAAGTGCTCGCACCGGATCGCCGCCGGTCCCCACGGGGGGACGAGGTCGCCGAGCGGGGAGACCTCGCACTCGGGCGCGGTCGGCGCCTCGGCCGCGCAGGCCATGCGGCCTACCTCGCTGTGCTCGTATTGGCACGCCGCGAGGTAGGCGGCGACCGCAGCGTCGAACACCGCCGCGTCGGCGAGACTATCGGCGCACAGCGCCGCGAACGGATCGCCGCCGGCCGCGGCCTGGCCGGCGTCCACCACCTCGACCGCCGGCGCGAGCGGCGTGGTGAGAGCGGCGTCACGCCGCTCGGCGTCCCCCACGCCTGCAGCTCCGAGATCGCGACTTCGCGCCAGGTCTTCTGGGTGCCCGGGACGACCTGGTCGATGCGAACGCGGAGCGGGACCCCGCCGAGCACCGGAACCGGCATCGCGATCGTCTGCAGGTCGCGGCGGGTCGGATCGAGCCGCTGCGTGGTCAGGACGCGACCGCTCTGGAGGATGGAGACCTTCGCGATCCGGTGGTTCATGGCGAAGTAGTCCTCGCCCTTCGGCCCGGTCGCGGTGAAGCCGACCGTCATGCGCAGCTCGTAGACCTCGGCGTTCGCGACCGTCACGTCGATCCACTCGCCGACGAGCTGGCCGGTCGCCGAGTTCCAGGCGGTCGAGAGATCGTGATCGGCGAGGTGCGTGGGCGGGATCTTCGGGTTCGCGACCGTCGACGACACGGTCAGCGCCGACGGCAAGGTGCGCGTCAGCTCGACGAGCACGGGCGCGGGAGCCGCGGGCGGGGGGCTCACGACCGGCGCGAGCGCCCGAGAGCGCGCGGGCACAGGCGGAGGCGCCGGTGCGGATGCGCGGTTCTCTTCGCACCCCAGCAACGCCACCAGGACCAGCCACTTCACGCGCGGAGCTTGCCACGGCCGGGCCGCGGGAAGGGGCGGATCAGCCCGGCGGTGGCAGGAGGCGGAAGAGCAGCGCGTCGCCGTTCTGCGCGGCGATGCCGACGCACGCCTTCAGATCCGCGAGCGAGCGCGCGGCGGTCTCGGCGAGCATGCGGCCGTCATCGCGGCGGCGCGGCGCGTCCGGAATCGAGGCGAGGTACTTCGTGAACTCGTCGAACTTGTCGAGCATGGCCTGCGGCTCGAACGCCTCGAGCATCGGCAGGAAGTGCGCCGGGTTGACGACGACCCAGTCGCCCTTGCCGATCTCGAGCACGTTACGATCGGCGTACGGCGTCGTGAGCTGCTCGTGCGGGATCGTGCCGAGGAAGCCCTCGTCGTCGGCCTGGAACTTGTGCGGCACGACCTCGACGTAGAACGCGAAGACCTCGATGCCGCGGCGCAGGTTGCCGAGGTCGTCCTCGTCGAGCGGCGGGAACGTCTCCGGGATGCCGACATGCAGCGCCGGCATGACGACGCGCTCGAGGATGTCGATGGCCACCGGCTGCGTGGCCCGGCGGAGCGAGACGATCTGCGCGATCGCCTCGAACAGGCCGCGATCGGTGGTCTGCTTCGCGATCGGCGCGTCCTGCTTCGCGCGGGCGAGCGCGGCGCAGACCTGCTCGACGACCGGCGCGTTGCCCGGTCCGAGGCGCGGGCCGGCCTCGCGGATCGCGGCGATGAGGCCCTCGACGGTGTCCTCGTTCCACAGCTTCGCGAGGCGCGCGAAGTCCATGCTCATCCACTGGCCCAGCGGGACGGTGTGGAGGCGGATGTAGTGCTGCGCGACGAACCGGTCGAGCGAGCGGCCGTTGTCGCGCTCCTCCTGCTCGACGTGGAGCCCGCGGATGCGCTCGATCTCGGTGACCATCTTCTTGGTCGCGCCGGAGCCCATGCGAAGGAGCTGCTCGGAGAACACGAACGGCGCGATCTCGAGGAAGATCTTCGAGAAGCCGATGCGCCACGTGTGCGGATCGTCGCCCATCAGCAGCCAGTGGCCACCGTGGCGGCGGCGGATCGTCTCGCCGATCCAGGCGCCGAACGAGAACCAGACCTCCCAGTGGCCCTCGTCCTTGAGGTCCAGGGCGTCCTGGTCGCCGATCTGGCCGAACAGCCAGGTGTCGAACGTGATCAGCTCGAGCGACTGGCCGAGCGCGGCCGCCCCGACGTCGCCCTCGACCTCGGCGAGGCCCTCGACCGTCTCGCCATCGGGATCGATCAGCTCTTCGATGATCAGCTCGGACTGCCCGCGCGCACGCGACGAGAACCGGTAGGCCCCCTCGCGGAGCTCGGTCATCGCTTTCTCGAAGCGCTCCTTTGCGGCGGCTTCCGCCTCGGCGAGTTGCTTCGTGCTGTCCGATTGCTTCGCAGGCTTGTCAGCCGCGGGCGCAGGGGACTTGTCCTCGGGCTTGCCGTCTTCAGACACGGGCGGCAATGTATACGAGTGGAGCGTCTTCGTCGCGTCCTGCGCGGCGTCGATCGGCCCGGTGCGCCCGCGCTGCCGATCGGCGAGGCGATGCACCCGGTGGTGCTGCTCGCGGTGCTGGGGTTGCTGGTCAACGACTGGTACGGCAAGGCGCACTTCGGCGGCGCCGTGACCGGGAAGGTGTCGGACGTGGCCGGGCTCGTATTCGCGCCGTGCATCCTGTCGGCGGCGATCGGGCTGGCGTGGCGCGGGCTCGGGCGCGACGGGCGGGTGACGCGGCGGCGGGCGGCGCTGTGCACGGCGGCGACGGGCGCCGGGTTCGCGGCCGTGAAGCTGTCGGCGACGGCGGCGGCGGGGCTCGCGGCCGGGCTGTCGAGGCTCGGCCGGCCGGCGGTGATCGCGCTCGATCCGACGGACCTCTTCTGCCTGCCGGCGCTCGCCGTCGCGGCGTGGGTCTTCCGCGACGAGCTCCGGCGCGTTGCACGGGCGCGCGCGGACGGATGATGACGGCCGCGGAGGTGGCGGCGGCGCTGCGGGGCGGCGCTCGGGTCGCGGACGCTGCGTTCGACGCGCTGTTCCCGGCTGCGCACGGCGCGCGCGCCGCCACACACGCCACGCCGATCGCGATCGGGCGCCAGGTATGCGCGCTGCTGGGGGCCGGCGAGAAGGACGCGGTGCTCGATGTCGGGTCCGGCATCGGCAAGATGTGCCTCGTCGGCGCGCTCGTGGGGCCGGCCCGCTGGACGGGCGTGGAGAAGCACGCGGGCATGGTCCGCATCGCGACGCGCATGGCCGCTGCGCTCGGCGTCGCCGACCGCGCGACGTTCGTCCACGCGCACGCGGCGCAGCTCGACTGGCGGCCGTACGCGGGCGTGTATCTCTACAATCCGCTCGCCGAGGCGGTGTTCGCCGAGCGCGATGTGGGCCGCGCCGAGGTCGCGCACCACGCCGACGTCACGGCGCTCGAGGCCGCGCTCGCCACGCTGCGCGCGGGCGCGCGGGTCGTCACGTACTACGGCTTCGGCGGTGACTTTCCGGCCGGCTTCGAGCTCGAGGAGGTCCGGCCGGTCGGCGACGACGCGCTGTGCTCGTGGATCAGGGCGGGTTAGGTCGCCTTCGGGTCCCAGAGCGGCTCGGGACGCTGGTCCTTGAACGCGCACCAGCGGCCCCAGACGAACAGCGCGTCGGACAGGCGGTTCAGGTAGGTGACCGGGAGGACGAGCTCGTCGGCGGGGACGTCGAGGCCGACGACGATGCGCTCGCACCGGCGGCACACGGTGCGCGCGAGGTGGAACGCGGCGGACGCGGGGCCGCCGCCGGGGAGCACGAACGAGGTCAGCGGCGGCAGGTCGTCGTTGACGGCGTCGATGTCGCGCTCGAGGCCCTCGACGTGGCGCGGCTCGATGCGCGGGAGCTTGGCGCGGCGCTCCACGTCCGGCGTGGCGAGCTCGCAGCCGAGGTTGAACATCTCGTTCTGCACCCGCCGCAAGATGGGGGTGAGGTGCAGCCCTGCGGCCGAGGCCACGAGCGCCTCGACGCACAGGCCGATGGTGGCGTTCACCTCGTCCACGGTGCCGTAGCACTCGAGCCGCGCGCTGGCCTTCGACACCCGAGCGCCGCCGATCAGCGACGTCTGCCCGGCGTCGCCGCCGCGCGTATAAACCTTATCGATCCGCATCCCGCGTCCCTACCACGGGGACGGAGTCAAAGTTGTCAAGCGCTGGGGTCTCTTGACCCCGAGTAGTTCCGCGACGTTACCCGGGGACGGAGTCAAAGTTGTCAAGCAGCCGTTTCGACCGTGCCGCGGTCGCGCGCCGCGAACGACGTTCGTCCGGTGTTCGGACAAAACGCGCGCTTGACAACTTTGACTCCGTCCCCGGACAAGGCACCGAAATCACAGGGGAACGGCAGACCCCAGACTTGACAACTTTGACTCCGTCCCCGTCAGGGTTCGTGGCCGCTGGTGAAGCCGAAGCCGAGGTAGGCGAGGAAGGCCGAGCCGCCGTTCTCGCCGTACTCGATGAGCGACAGGCCGGCCGAGAACGTGGAGCGCGCGGCGTCCGGGGCCACGGCGATGCGGAAGTCGTAGCGCGTCTCGTCGTCGCCGTAGGCCGCGAACGTGCGCAGCACCGCCGCGGTGAGCACGGCGACGCGGATGTCGAGCAGGGCGCTCCCCTGGCCGTAGAGCGCGAGCGTGCCACCGTTGCCGAGGCTGCCGACCGAGGCGCCCGCCGTCGCCTGGAGCGACAGGAACCCGATGCCGAAGCCCACGCCGAGCCCGCCGCGCAGCTGCTCCTCGATGCCGCTCGTGTAGCCGGCCGCGCCCGCCAGGTTCGCGGCCAATCCGAGCCCGTACTTCGGCGAGGCGCGCACGTCGCCGCCGACGAGCACGCCGCGATCGACGCCCCGGTCCTCCGGCGACAGCGACAGCAGCCCGCCCCACAGCGCGACATCCGTCCGGTAGTGGGCGGCGATCGGCGCGCGCTCGTGCCCCGGCGGGCTCGACCCCGCCGCCCGTGCGTTGCCCTCGGGATCGACGTGAAACGTGCTCGCCACCGCGACCAGCGCGGCGCGCACCTTCACCGCCGCCGGCCCGCTCGGGGGCTCCGCTGCCTTCGCGAGCGAGTGGATCTCGATCACCGGCGTGCGCGTGCCGACGTGCAGGCACATCGCGAGCCGCAGCGTGGTCGCCGGCGAGCTGGGCTTCGCGATCCGCACCGGGAACAGCCCCGGCGGCGCGAACCCCTGCGAGCGCTCCTCCGCGATCCGGTCGCCGGCCGGGCACGTCTCCTGCGGGATCACGTCGATGACGAACGGCACCCCCGGATCGAGCGGCGACAGCTCGGTCACGTCGCCCGTCACGACCACCTTCCAGCGCCCCGCCGTCGTCGGATCGAGGTGCATCGCCGCGCCGCCCATCGGCAGCGAGCCGCCGTCGTTCGTGACGGCCGGGCCGTACGCCGCGAGCGCGGGCGCCCCGAGCGCGGCCAGCATCGCGCCCCGCAGCGGCAGCTCGGACAGCGG
>JANXOM010000006.1 GCA_025353585.1 Deltaproteobacteria bacterium | reverse complement strand
CGTCCATCTGGTGCATCTCGAACGGCAGCTTGCCGCTGGTCGCGTCGGCGCCGCGCGACGCGAGGTCGAGCGCGAGGCGATCCATCGCCGGGTGGAGCTGCGCGGGCGGCAGCGTGTAGTGCATGACGTCGGCGATCTGCGCGGCGGTGTCCCCGTTGGCGCCGGCGTACGTCATCGCGAGCGCGACGGAGATGCTGTTCGGCGAGAAGAACAGGTTCTTCGTGCCGTCGCCACGGAGCTGCTGGTAGAGGTCGGCCGCGAAGGCGTTGTCGCCGGCGACGAGCGCCTGGTAGTCGCTCGGCGCGACCGTGGGCGCGGTGTTGTAGGCCAGGCTCGACCGCGCCTCGGGCGGCGGCGCGAGGTCACCGCTGCACGCGGCGGCGGAGGCGAGCGGGGCGAGGAGGGCCAGGCCCAGGACGGGGGACAGGAGAGCCGGTGGGTTCGAGGTCGTCTTCATGGGAGGTCGCTTGTTCAACGTGTGTGCCGCGCGGCGCGGTCGACGTTTTAGGCCCCTGGGCAGCGCCTTGGCCTCATCCCCCGTCAGACAACTGTGAGCCGCGGCCATCGACCCTGCTATGCGCGTCGTACCCACCGATAGTGGGCGACGATCCACTCGCGCCCGTCGCGAAATCCGAAGAGCTCGGCGCACGCGAGGAAAAAGACGCGCCATCTCTCATACTTGGCGCGACCGCCGAGGATCGCGACAATTTCGTCGCGGTTCGCGACAGCGTTCTCGTACCAGGCCTCCGCCGTCCGCGCGTAGTGCGTCCCGGCCAGGTGCTGCTCGTCCACGATCACCAGATCGTCCTGGAACGCGTGGAGGAGCTGGGCCGACGGCATGAGGCCACCGGTGAAGAACTCGCGGGCCATCCAGTCCGAGCCGCCCGCGTCCTCGAACGGATACGCGAAGCGGCGGTGGGCGAACACGTGGACGAACAGCGCGCCGCCCGGGCGTAACCAGCTCGCGATCCGCGCGAGCAGCGAGCCGTAGTTGCGCATGTGCTCGAACATCTCGATCGACACGACGCGATCGAACGCGCCGACGGGCAGGGCGAGCGTGCGGACGTCCGCCGTCCGGACGACGAGGTTCGAGAGGCCGCGCTCGCGGGCCCGGGCCTCGATGAACGCGCGCTGCGGCGCGGAGTTCGAGACCGCCGTGAACCGGCTGGTCGGGTAGCGCGCGGCCGCCCACAAGGACAGCGAGCCCCAGCCGCAGCCGAGGTCGAGCACGTCCTGATCAGGGCCGAGCTGCGCGCGCGCGGCCGTGAGCTCGAGCATCGCGCGCTCCGCGTCGCCGAGGGTCTTCGCCTCCGCTGGCCAGTAGCAGCTCGAGTACTTGAGGTGCGGACCGAGCACGCGCGTGAAGAACGCGGGCGGCACCTCGTAGTGCTGCGCGTTCGCGGCCGCTGTCTCGATGGCGATGTCGCTCGCGCGCAGCGCCTCGACGAACGCCTGGTGGCGCGCCTGCTCCTCCTCGATCGTGCCGTGCTGGTCGCGGAGGCGCAGCGCGCAGACCGCGCGGATGCCGGCGCGGAGGAGCGGCTCCGGCACAAGGCCACTGTCGACGACGGACTCGGCGAGCTTCACGCGCCGAGCGTACCGCGCGCCAAGATCGTCGACACGTGTCCGCCGGGCTAGATCAGCCGACGTGCCAGAGGAAGCTCGAGATGATCATCCAGATGCCGAGGCCGATGGCGAGCAGGCCGAGGTTGCCCTGGTACGGCAAGAGCTTTGCCAGGGTCTGGTCCATCTTCTCGTTCGCCTGTGGATTCTTGATGAAGGTCTTGAGGACGCCGACGCCAAGAATCAGGCCGAGCGCGAACTGCAGGACGGAGTCGGCGAGGGCGGTGACCCAGTAGATGGGCCAGTGGGCGAGCCAGCCGAGCGTCAGGACGGCCGAGATGATGCCCCAGACCCCCCAGAGGGCGGAGATCGCGCCGATCCAGCCCTGATAGGGGGCGAGCTTCGCGATCATCTCCTTCGCGTCGGGCTTCTTCGCGATGATGATGCTCGAGGCACCGAGGACACCGAGGACGGCCAACCACAACCCGCTGATTAATCCCATGAGCCCCAGTAGGCGGGACGTCGGCAGTAGGCGTCAACCGGTTCGCGCGGGAGATGGATGTGTGCTCGGCACGCACTGTGCCTGATCTCTGGAGTTCTTCAGTCAGGCTGCAAATAGCGCGCGGTCTCGCGGAGAAAGCGCGCCGGCTCGTCGATCGACAGCGCGATCGCCGTGCCGCTGCGCCGGCGCCCGAACAGGCGACGGAGCGCGCCGGACCTCGCGCAGAAGGACGACCACGTTGCCGCCTAGGATCGACGCGTCGAGCGCGCCGGCGGGCGGCTCGCCGCATGCGATCGCCCGGATCGCGGACCAGGGAACCACGCCGGTCCAGCGCACGCCGATCCGGAGGTCGAGCCCGTCCGCCGCGACGACAACGCCGCCATGCCGCAGCGCGTGCGCGTCGCCGACGAGCCACAGCGCGCTGTACGCCGTCAGCCCCGTGACGACCCAGGCCGCGAGCGGGGACGCGAAGATGGCGAGCAGCAGGTGGACGACCGCGCCCTCGACCAGCACGAGGACCAGGACCACGCCGAGGTAGAGCAGCCAGCCGGTGTGGCGGTGCACGGTGAACCGCCCGGGCGTGGCGACGGGCGTGCGCCAGCCGGCGGCGGCCTACGCGAGGACGACGAGCTCGGTCGCGACCACTACCGCGACGCGCGCGGGCAGCCCGGCGGCGGCGAGCGCGGCCTCGA
>JANXOM010000383.1 GCA_025353585.1 Deltaproteobacteria bacterium | reverse complement strand
CCCGATGGCGAGCCGCCGCCCCCGCCGCCCCCGCCGACCGCCGTGACGAGGCCCTGGTTCTCGACGAAGGGCGCGTCGAACGCGATGAACCCGCCGGTGCCGCCGCCCCCGCCGCCCCCGCCGCCGTTGATCGGGAGGTTTCCCGCCGCGCCGCCGCCGCCGCCCGCACCGCCCGCGAGGATCTGCCCGCCTCCGCCGATGTCGACGCTCCCGCCGCTGATGAGGTAGACGGCGCCGCCGCCCGCGCCGCCCGCGCCCCCCTGCGCGTTGCCCGCCCCGCCCGCGCCGCCCCGGCAGCCACCGTCGTGGAACGCCGGACTGATCGCGTTGCCGAGCTCGCCCGGCGCGCCGCTGCTGGCGCCGCCCACGCCGCCGCGGTACCCGGAGCTCCCGCCCGCGCCGCCGCCCCCGCCGCTCGACGAGCTCGCCGGCGCCGGCGGGACCGTGCAGCGGCTCGGGTTCGCCGCCGGGCCGGTGAGGCCGTTGATGTGCGAGCCCACGTCCATCGTTCCCATGACGAGCAGCTCGTTCGACGTGAGCAAGACGAGCGGACGCGAACCTGTCACGTGGAGATCGCGGGTGACGATCGTGTCACCGCTGACCACGCAGAGCGCCTGCGAGGCCGTGTAGTCGGCGGCGCAGCGGGCGTCCGCGTTCGTGTCGAGGTTGCCTTCCATCGTGAGAAAGCCCGTCGGCGGCACGCTCAGGCAGACGGTCGACATGCTGCCGAAGCACAGGCGGGCATCGGCGGGCGGCGCGTCGACGCCGCCGCCGAACGCGTCGGTGGCCGCGTCGCCGGCCGCGTGACCGTCCGCGACGACCGTGACCGGGTCATCGATGCCGAGGATCGAGCGGCAGCCGCCGGCGAGCACCCAGGCGAGCCCCACGATCCTCCTCATCTTCCGACGATACCGGATCGCCGCGCCGCGGTGTCCGACTTCCCACCCGCCGGCGCACCGTCACTGGACGTCGAACAGCCGCGACCAGCTCCGCGCTCTGTCCGCGGACGGTGCGCGCAAAGGTGGACACAGACGCCGTCACGGCAAGCGCCGCCGCCGGAGGCCATCGAACCGCCGCGCACGCACGCCTTGCATCGCAGATCCTGGGAGCGACGCCGGGTCTGCTCCAGCTCGTCGAACGTTGGCTCCGCGTTCGGGTTTGCGATCAGGGTACGGAGGCGTGGAGCGGGAGGAGCCAGCCGACGAGGACGGCGAGCGAGGTGCTGACAAGCAGGGCGACGGCCACGAAGGTCAGGCGCTCGTAGGCCGTCGGCGCGGCGGCGTCGGCGCGGATGCGTGCGATCCGCCACGCGGCGATCGGCGACGTCACGAGGCCGGCGATCGCCACGCGCGCCGGCAGCCCGTTCGCGTAGCCGACGGCGAGCGCGGCGTACGGCGCGCCGGTCAGCGCCGCGTAGAGCACGGCCGCTGGCCCGCGGCCGAAGCGGACGACCAGCGTGCGCTTGCCCGTCGCCGCGTCACCGGCCTCGTCGGGGAACTCGATCGCGAGCAACATCGCCATCTGCAAGCAGGCGAGCGGCGCGATCGAGCCGAGGAGCTGAGCGAACGCGTGCCCGTGCTGCAGCTGGAACCCGAGGTACGGGACGAGCCCCGTGACCACGACCGCCGTGTCGAGCTCGCCGAGGCCCCGCGCGCACAGGCGCATCGGCGGCGCGCTGTAGATCCACGCGAGGATGGCCATGGTCGCGACGGTCGCGAGCGTCTGCGGCGCGCGCTGCGAGAGGACGAGCGCGACGCCCGCCCCGAGCGCGGCGAAGGTCAGCGCGGCGTACAGCGCGACGCGCGGGGAGAGCTCGGCGTTCGCGAGCACGCGGCTGCCGCCGGACCAGCGCGTCGGTGTGGTGTTCGCGCGATCGGCGGCGAGGTCGAAGTAGTCGTTCGCGTAGTGCGTCATCAGCTGGAACGCGGTCACGGCGGCCTGACCGAGCGCGTAGAGGCTCCCGTCGATCGCGCCGAGGTCGCCGCTCGACGCCACGACCGCGCCGATCGCGTACAGGATGAAGCCGCCGCCGAGGAACAGCGGGCGCCCGAGGCGGATGAAGGCGAGCAGGCGCGCGACGGTCACTTCCTCACCTTCGACTTCGGGGTGAGTCGACGGATCACGCGCACCTGCTCGAGCACGCGCGCGAGCGTCGCATGGAATTCCGGGGCGTCCGCGGCTTCGGCAAGAGCCGCGACCTTCGCGCGAATCCGAGCGACGTCGATCGTGCGGTCGGCCGCGAGCAGCGTCGTGGCATCGTCGATGTCTTTCGGGCGCCCCGCTGCGATCTTGAAGACGATCAGATCGCGCGCCGGCGCGACGGGGACCACGACGCGGCCGAAGGGCGCGAGCGTACTGTCGGCGATCGCCTCGTGCTCGAGCGACGTCCACCCGAGGATGATGTCGAGGTCGACCCCCGAGGATGCGTGACGCGCGAGGATGACCATGTTCTTTGCGGCAAACGCCGCCGCATCCGGGATCCGTCCGAGGATCCCGTGCGTCGCGAGGTGCTTGAGCAGGACGGCCGCGCCAACGCGGTCGCCGCGGACGACCACGTCGATATCAGTCGTCATGCGCGTGACGCCGCGGGCCACGGCGGCGATGCCTCCGATCACGGTCCACGGCACGTTCGAGGAATCGAGCGCGACCGCCAACGCGGCGAGCGCCTCCTCGAGGTGGCCCTTCTTACTTCGCGCGCGCGGCGGCTTTGGCACGTCTCTGGATCCTCGCCCAGCGCGCACGCACCACGCGCACGGCCTGCTCGCTCACCGCATCGCGCGGCCCTGGCCATCGGCCCATCGCCTCGAGCGCAGCGAGCGCCGCCAGCGCCTCGCCCACGGCCTTGGCCGGCCGCCCCGCCTCCGTCGCCGCCAGCGCGCGCGCCCGCTGCTCGGCGGCGACCATGCCGCGGCGCCAGCGCTGGACGATCGCGGGCGTGTCGGCCATCGACCGCGACAGTAGCATTGGCGCTCACGGCGGCGGCGGTGGCCGGCGCGGGGTGCGAATGAGGTCGATGGAGAACACCGCCAGGCCCGCCCAGATCCAGCCGAACGCGAGCCAGCGCTCGCGCGGCAGGGCCTCGTGGAACGCGAACACGGCGAGGAGGAACTGGCCGCTCGGGGAGAGGTACTGCAGGAAGCCCACCGTGGACAGCGGCAGCCGGCGCGCCGCGCTCGTGAACAGCACCAGGGGAACCGCGGTGATGATCCCCGTGCCGACGAGCAGCGCCGCGGTCATGGCGTCGGCGTCCGCCATCGCGCCGCCGCCGCGGAGCGCGAGGTAGAGGGCGGCGAACGGCGCGAGCAGCAGCGTCTCCAGCGCCGATCCGATCAGCGCGTCGACGCGCGCGATCTTGCGCACGAACCCGTAGAGCCCGAACGTTGTGGCGAGGACGAGCGCGATCCACGGCACGTGCCCCGCGCTCCACGTCGCGAGCCCGACGCCGACGAGCGCGAGCCCGATCGCCGTCCACTGCAGCCGGCGCAATCGCTCGCGCAGGACGAGCGTGCCGAGCGCGATCGACACGAGCGGGTTCATGAAGTAGCCGAGGCTCGCGTCGAGCAGGTGCCCGCTGGTCGCCGCGCCGACGAACACGCACCAGTTGACCGCGAGCAGCGCGCCGGACAGCGCCATCACGCCGACGACGCGCGGCTGGCGCAGCACGCGGCCGAACGCGCGGAGCTGGCCGGCGACCGCGACGATGGCGGCGAACGCGAGCAGGCCCCACAGCGCCCGATGCGCGATCAGCTCGAGCGGCTCCACGCCCGCGAGCAGCTTCCAGTAGGCGGCGACGAGCCCCCACAGCCCGTACGCCGCGATGCCCTGGGCGAGCCCTCGCCTGCGCTCGCGCTGCGACCCGGGCGCCATCCCCCGCCCCCCGGGGACGCTGTCAAGTCTGTCAACTCTGGGCATTCTGACTTCTCGAGCTTTTCAAGCCACTTACCCGGGGACGCTGTCAAGTCTGTCAACTCTGGGAGCGATCGCCGTCTGTCCGCAACTCGGACAATCCGCAGAGCGGCGGGAGCGTGGTGCCAGCGTTGACAAACGTGACAGCGTCCCCGGGTAAGTAATGGGGATCATTCGGGATCGTCCAGGAGCCAGCGTTGACAAACTTGACAGCGTCCCCGGGGTCAGCGGCACTCGGTGTCGACGGAGTACGCGAAGCCGATGTTGCGCCGCGCGAGGAGCTCGATGCCGTAGAAGCCGAACGGCTCGAGCTCGTAGCGCTTGCAGATGTCGTGGCCCTTGGTGACGGTGCAGAGCTCTCCGGGGAACGCGCACTCGACGCGCTTCGGGAGAAAGAACACCAGCAGGAGGCCGAATAGCCACGCGCGCTGCAGCGCGCCGGTCGTCATGTTGCGGCCGCGGATCACGGAAGTCCTACGGGTGTAGCGCCTGACAGGTGCCGAGCAAGCACGCGACGCCGAGGTCGACGCCGGTCGTGGCCACGCCCGTCACGAACGCGGAGCCGAGCGAGAACGCCTCGGCCGAGTACATGAAGAACGTGATCGCCGCGAGGTCGAGCGCCGCCGCCTCGATGATGTTCACGGTGGTGACGTCTTGCTGGTGCTTGTAGACACCGTACGTGGTGATACAGCCGGGCGTGAGTGCGGCGACAACAGCAAGGGCCGCGAGGCGATGCATGTCGCAAGCATACCGCGCTCGGCCTGCGGGCTGGACAGCGCGAGTCGATCGAACCGCGCCGCTCGTCGGTGTCGCGGCCGGTGCGGGTAGGCCCACACTGGCGATGTGACCCGCCGCTCGACCCCGCCGGCCAGGATCGGTCGGCGAGCGCGTCGAGGTCCTTCCCCCCAGGCCATGCCGGGCGTCGACGCCCGCCGCCGGGCGATGATGACCGCAGGCCTTACCGCAACCCCGGCAGCTGCGCCGGCGGTGCCGTGCTCGCCGGGAGCTGCAGCGATAGGTCCGCCAGCGCGAGCAAGTCCGCCCAGCTCCACAGCTCGCCTGGCTGGTCGAGCGCGATGGCGCCGGTGGCCGCGCCGGCCTCGCCATGCAGCGTGATCGCGACGGGCACGGCCGGGAGGTGCTGGTGCCCGAGGGGCAGCTTCGCGCCGGCCGCGGAGAAGCTCCAGTCGAGCTCGAGGTCGAGCGTGGCGAGGACGATGGCGTCGTCGTCGTCCTGCCATGTCACGCCGACCGTGACGGGCCCCGGGAGCCGCACGGCGATGTCGGTGAGGTGCGCGTCGTTCGGCAGCATCGGCAGCGCGATCGGCGCGAGCTTGACCTCGAATGCGTGGAGCACGAGCGCCGACCCGCGGCTCGTCAGCGAGAACGCGCCCGCGTCGACCTGGAGCGCGACGTGAGCCGGCCGCCACCCGGCGCCCTCGCGCTCGCTCGCGGTGACGGCGCCGGTGCTCGCGACGGGATCCACGGTGAGCTGCACGGGCCGCGCGAGCTGCTCTCGCAAGGTCAGCGGCGGCGGGGCCGCATCGGGCGCCGGGGGCGCGGTGGCCGCGGCGCACGCCGCGACCGTGGTGACGAGCGTGACGAGCGCGAAGGAGTTCACAATCGAGGTGTTCCGCATGCGCGCGCCCTGTGCAGCGGACGTGCCTCGCGAAGCGCCGCTGATCTCGCGGACATCGGGCCGGATCGGCTAGCGGAGGCGCCAGGGCTTTGTCCGGCTGGCGGACGAAGCCGTCTCACGGCTGGCGTGGCGGCTGCGGTGGCACGAGCACCGGCGCGCCGCGGGTACCGTCGTCCTCGCTGAGCGCGGCGGAGCCGGAGCCCGAGCCCTGCGCCTCGAGTCGATCGAAGACGCCGGCCGGCACCTGTTGCTTGACGGCCTGCGGCTTCGTATCGGGCGTGACCTTGTCGCCCTCGGCTTTCTTCGCGGCGTCGTGCGGGGAGGCGAGCGTCACGGCCGCCGCGGCCGCCGCGAAGCCACCGGCCATCATCGCGTTGTTGGGGTGCGGCGCGTTTTGCAACGCAGGTCCACCGCACCCACCGAGCGCCACCATCACCGCGATCAGGCACTCCCGCATGCGGACAGCGTACCAAGAACGCTACAGGAGCGTCGCGGTCATCGTGATCGGCGTCGCCGCGAGCGCCCGCGAGATGGGGCAGTTCTTCTTCGCGTCGGCCGCAAGCGCCTGGAACTGCTCCGCCGTCACGTTCGGGATCTTGCCCTCGGTGACCAGCGCGATGCTGACGATCGTCCAGCCCGCCTCGAGCTTGTCCATGTCGACCGTCGCGACCGTCTCGAGCTCGGTCGGCTCGAAGCCGGCGCCGGTCAGCTGGAACGCGAGCGCCATCGTGAAGCAGCTCGCGTGCGCGGCCGCGATCAGCTCCTCGGGGTTCGTGCCGGCCTTGCCGTCCTCGGCCACGAAGCGCGAGTTGACGCTGTACGGCTGCTCCTTGAAGGCGCCGCTCTGCGTGGAGATGTGGCCGCCGCCCTTGGGGCCTGTGCCGTGCCAGATGACCGAGCTGGATCGATGCAACATGCGCGCACCTTAGCCGATCACGGTGACAGGTGGGTCGGCGACGGATGGGCCCGCGGGATGAGGAGGAGCGGGTTGCTTCGCGTGACGTTGGCGCATCCGATGCTGGTCATCTGGTTGCACGAGCGCAGGAACCACGCCGTCGCGGGCGCGAGGACGCGACCGTCGATCTCGCCGAGCTCCGGGTGGAGCAACAGCAGCACGCCGACGTCGTTGCACGCCGGGCCATCCCCGGCGTCGCACGCGCGCACGAAGAGCTCCATCCCGCGCCGACGATCCTGCACGCCGAGCGCGCCGACATCGTACGCGAACGCGAGGTTGAAGCAGCGCGAGCTGTCGAGGGTGCACGCGCGGGTCATCAGCGCGGTGCCGCGCGGGATGTCCTGCGGGTGCAGGAGGCCGTTCGCAAAGTCATCGCCGAGGACGTCGCACGCCGGCGCATCGCCGAGGTCGCACGCGCGGCTGCGCGCGCCGAACGCGAGCTCCGGATCGCGGGCCGCGCCCGAGCCGCGCGCGTAACCGTCCGCGACCGCGCCGCAGCTCGTCGCGTCGCCGAGCGCGCAGCCGCGCGTGAACAGCTCGAACCCGCGCGCTGGATCCGCCGCCGGCCCGTTACCCCGGCCCACCGCGGCCCCGAGCTCCCCGCACGCCGCCGGTTCGTCGAGCGCGCAGGCCCGCTCGAGCAGCGTGGCGACCGCGGCCGCATCGCGCTTGCCACCGCGCGCACGGCTCCGGGCGTGCGCGGCGCGGAGGCACGACGGCCCGTCTCCGCCGGTGCACGCGCGCTCGGCGGCGTCGGCATCCTCGTTCGGCGCAGGCGCGGCCCCCGCGTCCGGGCCCTCCGAAGACGCTCGCCCCCGCCCGGCGAGCCACCCGACCTGCCACGCCGCGCCGAGGCCGAGCGCCACGCCGGCGACGTACGCCAGGCCGATGTGCGCGCGCCGCCGCATCTCGGCACGGTGACACGATCGCCCCGCGGGCACCATGCGCTACATTCAGGCGGTGCGACGCGTCCTCTTCGCGAGCGCGCTCGCCGCGTGTGGCTCGCCCGCGCCGCCACCGCGTCCGGCGCCGCTGACGCCCGGCCTCACGCTCGCCCGCGCCGAGGTGCTCCTCGCGGCGCGGACCTCCGGGGACATCGCCGCGATCCGCGCGCACGCGTGGCAGCAGTGGCAGGATCTAACACGCGGCCCCTCGCCGGCGTGGAACACCTGGGTCCGGTCGGACATCGTGTTCTCCGCCGCGCCCCTCGCCGCGACGAGCGAGATCGCGTTTCGGTCGCCGCGCCCGATCACGCAGGCGGGCGTCCCGCTCGTCACCGACCCGCTGCTCTACGAGGTCCTCCTCGATCCGGACGCGGCCCGGTTCGTGCGGGATCGCGGCCTCGGCCGCCGCGCGAGCTTCGCCGCGCTCGGCGCGCACGTTCCGGAGCTGCCCGTCGCCGCCGCGGCGCTCAAGCTCGTCTGGGTCGTCATCCATCGCCGCGGGCTGACGGCCGTCCCGGTGTGGGACGACGCGCCCGCGCGCCTCGCCGCAGACGGCAATCCGCCGAGCACGTGGCCGCGGGTGGTGGCGGTCGACCCCACGCGCACCGCCATCCCTGCCGGCGAGACGGCCGACCTCGCGCGCCAGGGTCACGTCGTGCGCGCGCGTGTCGTCCCGCTCGCGGCGTTCGCGCACCATCGCCTCGAGACGGACGCCGAGGTGCGCACCGCGCGCGCCGTGGTCGGGCCCGGCGTCGAGCGCGGCGACGAGGCGGCGCTCGTGGCCGTGCACCTCACGACGAGAGAGATCCCCGACTGGACGTGGGCGACGTGGTGGTGGCACGACCGCGCCGACGCGGGACCGTTCGCCGACGGTCGCCCGGCCGCGCTCGCCGGCTGGGCCGCGAGCTACCGCATGGACGCGACGCTGTCGCCGGACACGCCCTGCATGAACCCGTGGCTCGAGGCGCGCTTTCCGGGCGGGGTCGGCTCGAGCTGCGGGAGCTGCCACCAGCGCGCGGCGTTCGGCGCGCACGAGTTCCTGCCCGTGCCGGCGAGCACGACGCCCGCCGATGATCCGTACTTCACGGGCAAGGTGACCACGGACTTCATGTGGTCCATCGCGCTCGAAGCAAAGCCCTGACGGGGATGAGCGGGCGCGGCGGCGGCGGCTGACGAAGCGGCCGAGCGTCTCGCGGGCCGCTAACCCCCGCTGCCCCCCGCTGCCCCCCGCTCACCGGGCGACCACTTGATGTGACTCGCTCTCGCGTCGCATCGCACGCGATGGCCTCGCTGCGTGCTCGTCCGTTACGCCCGGGGACTCCGCCGCGCCTCGCCCGCGCGCACGACGGCTCGCGATCTCGAATCACCCCGAGTGGTCACCGGGTCAGTGAACCGTCGGAGGCGGCGCGATCTTTCCCGCGCCCTGGCCCGTGACGGTGCCGGTCACCCAGATGACGCCGGTGCCGCCGCCGCCGCCACCGCCACCGCTGGTCGCGTTCGGGGTGGTCGTCGTCACCGGCGGGCTGCCGGCCGTCGTCGTGCCCTGGACGTCGGCGGTCCCGCCCGTGCCGCCCACAGCCGCGCCCGCGCCACCGGTGCCGCCCTTCGCGGTGCCGGTCTTGCCGTTATCGCCATCGCGGCCGTTCGCGTTGCCGGGCC
>JANXOM010000351.1 GCA_025353585.1 Deltaproteobacteria bacterium | reverse complement strand
CCCCATTTGGACGCGGGCACCGGGAGCGCGGCCGCGCGCGGCAGGGCCAGCCAGGCGAGGCCGCCGACGGCGAGGATGATCGACGCGATGATTGCGGCGAGCGCGGCGAGCGGCGGCAGGGCGCTGCGGCTGCCCGGGCCGAGGGCGGCGAGCGCGGGGACCCAGGCGCGGCGGGGGCGGCGGGCGTCGAGGCGCGCGCGCAGCTCGTCGAGCGCTTGCTTGAGCCGCCAGCGCACGGTGCCCTCCGGGATCCCGAGGCGCTCGGCGATCGCGGCCGACGACAGCTCGTCGACGTAGCGCAGCACGACCACGTCGCGCTGGGCGGGGGCGAGCGCGATCACCAGCTCCGCGAGCAGGCGGTGCAGCTCGAGCCGGAGGACGAGCTCGTCGGGCCGCGACGGCGCGCTCGCGAGCCCGGCCACGGACGCTTCCCGGGCCGCCCGCCGCGTCGCCGTGCGCCCGGTCATCCGCGCGAGGTTCCGCGTGACGCGCACGAGCCACGGGCGCAGCGGCCGGCCGTCGCGCGGCGCCTCCTCCGCCGCTACCACGGCCGCGTCCTGGACGAGGTCCTCGGCCGCCGCCGCGTCGCGCACCAGCGAGCGCGCGAGCCCGCGCAGCCACGCCGTGTCACCGAGGAGCTCGTCGAGGGTCATCGCGCCGTCCGGATGCATCGTACCCAGAGTGCCGAGCCTGCCTCCCGCGTTGGCCGAAGTTTGCTATTTCGGGTGGCCGGCCAGCGCGCGCGGCACGAGCAGGACCTCGTCGATCGTCTGGTCCAGGGTCTTCGCCGTGAACGGCTTCTCGAGGAACGCGTCGGGCTCGATCTCGCCGATCCGCTCCGTGTAGCCCGACATCAGGATCACGCGCGCCTCCGGCTGCACGGCCCGGCACGTCGGCAGCACCTCGTACCCGCCGCGGCCCGGCATCGTCACGTCGAGGATCACCAGGTCGAACCGCTGCTCGGCGAGCCGCAGCTCCGCCTCCGCGCCATCGACCGCCATCACGACGTTCGCGCCCCGCCGCTCGAGGAGCCGCCGCACCGTCGTGCGCACGGCGGGCTCGTCGTCCGCGATCAGCACGCGCACCTCGCGCAGGAGCTCGATCTTCGACATCCGCTGCGTCGTCGGGCGCCGCGCCGGCGGCCCGCCCGGGACCACCGGCAGCTGCACCCGGAACCGCGTCCCCTTGCCCGGCGTCGTGTCGACCTCGATCTCGCCGCCGAGCCGCCGCACGATGCCCTGCACCGCGGACAGGCCGAGCCCGTGCCGCTCCTGCTTCGTCGAGAAGAACGGATCGAACACGCGCGGCAACGCCTCGGCCGAGATGCCGACGCCGTCGTCCGCGACCTCGAGCTGCCACCACGGCCGGTCGCGCGTCATGATCATGCGCGACGTGATCGCGATGCGGCCGCCCGCGTCGGTCAGCGCGTCGGACGCGTTCGCGACGAGGTTCGTCAGCACCTGCCGCAGGAGCGACGGGTCGGCCTCGATCACGAGCTCGCCCGCCGCCGGCTCGACCGAGACGAACGCGTCCTCGCGCACCTGCCGCACGAGCGACTCGCCGACCTCGCGCAGCAGCGTGTCCGGATCGAAGATCGCCGTGACGAAGCGCCCGCGCCCCGCGTACGCGAGCAGCTGGCGGGTCAGCTGCGCCATGCGCTTGGCCGCCGCCTCGATCTGCTGCAGCGACTCGCGCGCCGACTCCGACAGCGAGCGGTCCTCCTGCGTGGCGCTCGCCTCCGCGAGCACGCCGACGAGCAGGTTGTTGAAGTCGTGCGCGATGCCGCCCGCGACGAGCCCGAGGCTCTCGAGCCGCTGCTTCGCCGCCTGCTGCTCCTCGTGGGCCGCCCGCGCCTCGGCGTGCTTGCGCGCCGTGACGTCGATCGCGAGCGCGATGATGACGGGCCGCGTGTCGACCTCGGCGATCCAGCCGAGCCACTGCATGATGCGCGGGCCGGTCGGGGTGGTGAGCGTGATCTCGCGGGTCGCCTCGCCGTGGGCGCGGATCGCGGCCGCGATCTCGGGCCAGCTCATCCGCATGTCCGGGGTGGGGTTTCCCACGTGGCTGCCGGACAGGACGCCGGTGTCCGCGCCCACGAGGGCGCTCATCGTCGGGTTGACGGCCAAAATTGACCCATCGAGCTCGTAGATCACCGCCGCAACGGGGACCCGATGGAACTCGATCGCAATGCCCGCCAGCGAGGTCACGTGATCCCTGGTTCGGCCCACTCGCCGAGAGTATGAGTGTGCGATAGCGTGAGTGAGGGGTGTCGATGGGGCGTTTGTCAAACAGCGTAGTGGGATCGGGCACTTGCGCCCATTCGTCACGTCGTGTTACGGCTCTCGGCCAATGCCAACGCTGGACCGCGACGCGATCGACGCCGACGCGGATCGGGTTGTGCGCAAGCTCGCGCGCGCCGGTCACAAGGCCTACCTCGTCGGCGGCTGCGTCCGCGACCTCCTGGTCGGCAAGAAGCCGAAGGACTTCGACGTGGCCACGAGCGCCACGCCGAACGAGGTCAAGGCCACCTTCCGCAACACCCGGATCATCGGGCGCCGCTTCCGGCTCGCCCACGTGTTCTTCGGCTCGAAGAACATCGAGGTCGCGACCTTCCGCGCGAACCCCGCCCGCGAGGACGGGGATGACAGCGAGCTCCTGATCCGCCGCGATAACGTCTTCGGCACCGAGACCGAAGACGCCCGCCGCCGCGACTTCACGATCAACGGCCTCTTCTATGATGTCGAGCGCGAGGAGGTCATCGACCACGTCGGCGGCCTCGCCGACCTCGACGCCAAGCTCGTCCGCACCATCGGCGACCCGGACGTCCGCTTCCAGGAAGACCCCGTCCGCATGCTGCGCGCGCTCAAGTTCGCGGCGCGCCTCGATTTTGGCTTCGAGCCAGCCACCTGGAAGGCGCTCCTGCGCTGGCGCGGCGAGATCAGCAAGTGCGCCCCGCCCCGGCTCCTCGAGGAGATGCACCGCCTCCTCCGCGGCGGCGCGGCCCGGCGCTCGTTCGAGCTCATGGTCGAGACGGGCGTCCTCGCCGTGCTCTCGCCGTACCTCGCCGGCCTCCTCGAAGGCCCCGGCGCGCCCAGCAAGGCGCCCGCGGGCAGCGAGCTCGCGCCCCGGCCGACCGTCCCGCTCCGCGAATACGAGGACGAGCCCCAGGGCGACGAGGCCGAAGACCCGGAGGTCGCGCTCGCGGCCGTCGCCGAGGCCGTCGAGACCGCGCCGGACGCGGACGAGCCCGTCGAGCTCGACGAGGAAGAGGAGTCCTGGCGCCGGGTCTGGGCCGAGGAGCCGCGCCACCGCCCGGCCAAGGCGCAGCCGATCCAGCTCTCGTTCGTCGACGCCGGCGGCACCGGTGGCGGCGACCTCGCGAAGCGCCGCGCGCACGCGTGGGCCACGATGGCGCAGATCGACGTCGCGATCGCCGAGGGCCGCGACCCCTCGAACGCCGTCGCGTTCGCCTCGCTGCTCGCGCCGTTCGTCCCCGACGAGCTGCGCTCGACCGACCTGACCGCGGCGATCCACGAGCTCGCCGACCCGCCGATCGTCCAGCTCCACGTCACGCGCCGCGACGCCGAGCGCCTCCGCTACCTGCTCGTCGCGCAGCGCAAGCTCGCCCTCGCCCGCAAGAAGGGCGTCCAGGCCGAGCTCGCCGGCGGGCGCGATCTCATCGACGACGCCGTCCTCCTGTTCGGCCTCCTCGAGCGTGCCCAAGGCCGCGACATCTCCGATCTCCCCGCGCCGGCCGCGACCGGTGGCAACGGCGGCAAGAGCGGCGACGACGGCGAGCTCGGCGAGGACGGCGAACCGCGCAAGCGCCGCCGCCGCCGGCGCGGCGGCCGGTTCCGGTAGGCGTGTCGCGCAAAGCGCTGCGAGACCTCGCCGACGATCTGGTCGATGCCGGGTCCCGCGAGCACTACAGCGACGCCGCCCTCTACGACTACGAGTACCGGCGCCGCCGCGCCGACGTGAGCTTCTACCGCGAGCTCGCCCGCCAGCGGCTCGGGACCGGCGGCCGGATCCTCGAGCTCGGCGCCGGCAGCGGCCGCGTCGCCGTCCCGCTGGCCCGGGATGGCCACACCGTGACCGCGCTCGACCAGTCGGCCCCGATGCTCGCGAAGCTGCGGACGCGCGTGGCGGACCTCCCAGCGGCTGTGGCGCCCCGCCTGGCGGTCGTCGCGGGGAACCTGCTGGACTTCGAGCTGCCGAAGCCCCTCGCCGCGCCCTACCCGTTGGTCATCGCCGCGTTCAACGTCCTCGAGCACCTGTACACCCGCGTCGAGGTGGCCGCGTGCCTCGCGCGCGTGGCGGCCTATCTCGCCCCGGGGGGTGCGTTCGCCTTCGACGTCCAGCTCCCCGACCTCACCTGGCTCGCGCGCGACCCCGAGAGGCGGTGGGCGCGGACCCGGTTCACGGACCCGACGACGGGGCGGTCGATGCTGTACTCGACGAACCACGACTACGATCCGGTGGGCCAGATCGCGCTCATCCGCCTGTACTACGAGCCGGCCGACGGCGGTCCCGGGCCGCGGCGGATCGTGAAGCTGTCCCAGCGGAAGTTCTTCCCGGCCGAGCTCGAAGCCCTCGTCTCGCACGCCGGATTTCGCGTGGTCGGACACTTCGGCGATTTTTCTTTCGCCCCCCTGTCCGCAGGGGCCGAGAGCCAGGTTCTGGTGTGCGAACGAGCCCCGATTCCTCGTCGCAAATCGCCTCTGCGGCGATGATCCTCGACGAGGAATTCCTCTTTCCCGACGAGGATTTGCGCGATTTCCGATCTCCGACGAGGAATCAGTTATCCACAGGCTATCGTCGTCGGAACCGCGGGCCGACTTTTCGCGGCGAACATTCGTCGTCGGAGGGGTCCCAGATCTCCGACGACGATTTTTTTGCGGCGAATGTCAGACCCCTCACCTAGGCTCCCCGCGAACTACCCTGAGGGAGGGTTTGCACCATGGGTGAGAAGATCGCGAAGACTGGGATCAAGCGGGACAACAACCTGATGTACTACGTGAAGACGGGCGATGTGTGGGCGACGCCCCGCAAGCAGCCGGGTCAGCCGAAGGGCAAGGCGCAGAAGATCGCCGCGGCTGGCATCGAGATGGACTACAGCAAGTACCTGTACTACGTCGATGGCGACGGCGACGTCGCCCGCAAGGAGCGCCAGGTCGGCGGGTCCAAGCGCAAGACCACGGCCGCCAAGAAGGCGCCCGCCGCGAAGAAGGCGGCGCCCGCGAAGAAGGCGGCGCCGGCCAAGAAGGCGCCCGCGAAGAAGGCGCCCGCGAAGAAGGCGCCCGCGAAGAAGGCGGGCGGCAAGAAGGGTAAGAAGTAACTACTCTTTCTCTTTCGAGAAGCAGGGAGGGCTCGCCGGTGGCGGGCCCTTCGTGTTTTCGGCGGCAAGCAACGCGCGCTGCGTCCACATGCGGTAGCATTTCCTCCGAGTGGTGAGGCTTCCAACGCGGATTGCGTTCGTGCTGGCAGCGAGCCTGGCCACGATCGCGCTACACGGCCACCACCACCTCGCGTTCGCGAAGAGCCACGACAGTGATGGCGACGACGAGAGCAGCGACGATGATGAGGGCAAGGGTGACAAGGGCGACGCCGACTCCGGCGAGGACACCGACGAGGATCCGGACGACGCGAAGAACCAGCCGCTCGTGACGGCCGGTGGGCTCTTCACGCTGCAGAGCTATCCGCAGAACGAGATCCTCCGCCCGCTAACGATGACGCAGAAGCTGACGCAGGTCCGGCTCGGCGTTGGCACCGATCTGACGGCGAAGGGCGCTTTCAAAAGCGCCGGCGTGAGCGTCGAGGCCATCCACGGCATCACCGATAACTTCTCGGTCATCGGCGGCCTCACGAGCGCGTACAACTTCCACCAGTACTCGGTGTACGCGGGGTTCGAGGCCGCGCTCGCCTACGACCTCGTCGACATCCGGCTCGCGGCGAACCTCCATCGCTTCGCGATCCCACAGTTCTGCAGTAACGACCCCAACCCGCCGGCCGCGTGCGACATTAACAGCGGCGCGCTGCCGTCGGGCCACTACCAGTCCGGCGTCACGCAGTTCTCGCTCGATCTCGGGTTTCCGGTCCGCTACGCGATCTCAGACAAGATCGCGATCGTCGCGCTGCAGACCCTCATCAGCATCGACTTCAACGGGCGCACGCGCGGTGACCCGAAGATCGCGACGGCCATGGGCAGGCCGTCCTTCTGCAACGCGATCGATGCGACCACGACGGACGCGAACGGCAACGCGCTGACCGCCGATCCCCACAACTGTATCGAGAACACCGCGACCCCGGACTTTAATCCCTCGGTTGGTTTTGCCACGAATCCGATCCCGCAGCTCTCGCTCGTGGTCTTTGCCCAGCTGCGCATGCCTGACTTCGACACCTCGGCCGGTAACCTCCAGGTCCCCGTCACCGCGCGGATCGAGTTCTCTCCGTCGCGCCAGGTCGACATCGGCCTCGAATTTCAGCTCTTGAACCTCAAGGCGCCCACCCCGCAGAGCCCGATCGATGATCGGTTTGGCTCGCTCTTCGCCCAGGCAAGGTTCTAGGCTTTGAAGGTCTGCCCCAAGTGCTACACGCGCTTCCCGGACGGGGAGCGCTTCTGCCTTCATGACTCGTCGGTGCTCGTCGAGGAAGAGGACATCGCGCGCCTCGGCACCTCGATCGGCAACTACCGCCTCGACAAGATCCTCGGCCGCGGCGGGATGGGCACCGTTTACTTCGGCGAGCACATCTACATCAAGAAGCCGGTGGCGGTGAAAGTGCTCCACCCGCAGTTCGCGCGCTACCAGGAGGCGATCCACCGCTTCCTGCGCGAGGCCCGCGCCGCGACCTCGATCAACCACGCGAACATCGTCGATGTCACCGACTTCGGCATCCTCGCCGACGGCCCGGTCTACTTCGTCATGGAGTACCTCGAGGGCAAGTCGCTCGAGGATCTGATCGAGAAAGAAGGCGCCGTCGAGCGGCATCGCGCGCTCAACATCGCGAACCAGATCGCGCTCGCCCTCGACGCGGCCCACGCCGTCGGCGTGATTCACCGCGACCTCAAGCCCGACAACATCATGTTGCTCAAGCGGCCCGGTCGGCGTGACCTCGTCCGCATGACGCCGGACCAGACGTGGATCACCGAGCGCGAAGAGTCGTACGACTTCGTGAAGGTCCTCGATTTCGGGATCGCAAAGGTCATGGTGCAGGACGAGCTCCTCGCCGAGACCGTGCAGGGCGCCGTGTTCGGCACGCCCGAGTACATGTCGCCGGAGGCCGCGCGCGGCGAAGATGTCGACCATCGCGCCGACGTCTACTCGCTCGGCGTGATCCTGTTCGACATGCTGTGCGGGCGCCCGCCGTTCGAGGCCGCGCAGTCGAGCGAGGTGCTCTCGATGCACATCCACACGCCGCCGCCGTCGCCGCGCGAGTTCGCGCCGCACCGGGAGATCACCGAGATGGCCGAGGGCGTGATCCTCAAGGCCATGCAGAAGGATCCCGGCAAGCGCTACCAGGACATGGTCGCGTTCCGGAAAGACGTCCAGGAAGCGTACGGCTCGATCACCTACCGCCGGAACGCCGGACCGTCGGCCGGGATGCCGCCGAAGAGCGAAGAGGCGCGCGCGCCGAAGAAGCGGCTGACCGAAGAGCTCGACGAGTGGATCACGCAGGATCCCACCGGCATCACGGTCGAGCAGGCGCGGATGTCAGCGCTGGTCGAGACCGCCGAGAAGGCGTTCACGCCGACCTCGATGTCACCCGCCGACGCGGAGAAGCTCGCCAACGCGCTCGACCGCGCCCTCGACGACGACGAATAGTCGGTTCTTTTCACGGCCATCGGCGTCGCGAATCATGTTAGACGGGGACATGTCTGCGAACTTCGGCAACAGCTCCGGCCAGCTCGTGCTGCGCCGCGACGTCAAGTTCAACGGTGTGAAGGTCTTCTCGGCGACCATGGTCGCGGACCGCGAGCAGCTCGGCGAGAAGGTCACCAACTGGATGGCCAACAACCAGCAGGCCAAGGTCACCGACTTCCAGATCACGCAGTCGAGCGATGAAGCCTTTCACTGCATCGCGATCACCGTCTTCTATTACGAAGAGCCGCGCGCGCGCTAACGTCGGCGCGTGACGACCACGCGCTCCAAGCTGAACTTCTCGTCGGGCCCGGCCGTGCTGCCGGAGTCGGTCCTCCGCAACGCGCAGACGGCGCTGTGGGACCTCGACGGCTCGGGGATCGGGATCCTCGAGCACAGCCATCGCGGGCCCGAGTTCGGCCGCGTCCTCGACCGCACCGAGGCGGCGATCCGCGAGGTCGGCGGGATCGGCGACGAGTACGCCGTGCTGTTCGTGACGGCCGGCGCCACGGCGCACTTCACGACCGTGCCGGCGAGCTTCCTCGGCGCGGGCGAGACGGCGGACTACTGCCACACCGGCGTCTGGTCCGGCAAGGCGATGACCGAGGCGAAGCGCTTCGGCACGGTGCACGTCGCGTGTGCCTCCGACGAGAAGTTCACGACGACGCCCACGACGGCCCGCTGGTCCGCGGCGCCGAGATACGCGCACTACACGAGCAACGAGACCATCTACGGCACGCAGTGGGCCGCGCCGCCGCCGGGCGCGCCGGCCCCGCTCGTGTGCGACGCGTCGAGCGACATCTTCTCGCGGCCGCTGCCCCTCGCCGGCCACGGCCTCATCTATGCCGGGGCGCAGAAGAACCTCGGCCCGTCGGGGATCTCGCTGGTGGTCGCGCGCAAGGACTTCGTCGCGACGGAGCGCGCGGACCTGCCGCCCCTCCAGCGCTACGGCACCTACGTCGCCGAGCGCTCGCTGCACAACACGCCGAACACGTTCGGCATCTACATGATCGGCGAGGTCTGCGCGTGGATCCGCGAGCAGGGCGGGCTCGCGGCGATGGAGGCGCGGAACCGCGCGAAGGCGGACGTGCTCTACGATTACCTCGACCGGAGCGAGACGTGGCGCGCGCACGCCGCGCCGGGGAGCCGGTCGATGATGAACGTGACGTTCCGCGGGCCGAGCGTGGCGGCGGAGGAGAAGCTGCTCGCCGAGGCAGAGCGCCGCGGGATGTCATCGCTCCGCGGACACCGGTCGGTCGGCGGGCTCCGGGCGAGTTTGTACAACGCGTTCCCGGCAGAAGGCTTGCATCGACTGGTCGAGTTGCTTGAGGATGCGCGCCTATGAAGCTCCTCTCCTCAGTCGTGGTGGTTCTGGCGATCGGTCTCGCCGCGTGCGGTGGCAAGAAGGACGCGGGCGCCACGACGGGCTCCGGCTCGGCGGTCGCGGTCGCGGTCGTCACCGGCTCGGGCTCGGCCGTCGCGGTGGTCGTGGCGACCGGCAGCGCCACGGGCTCTGGCTCGGCGACAGCGACGGCGGCGGGATCGGCGACCGGCTCCGCAGCGGCGACCGGCTCCGCAGCGGCGACCGGCTCCGCAGCGGCGACCGGCTCCGCGTCGGCAACGGCGGCGGGCGCGGGCGCCGGCTCGGCGACGGCCACGGCGGGCGCCGGCTCGGCGGCTGGCTCGGGCGCAGCGGGCTCCGACGGAGACGAGGAGACGACGTTCGACAAGCTGTCGCACGACGACAAGGTCAAGTTCATGAAGGAGCACGTCACGCCGGACATGAAGACGGCGTTCCAGGCCTTCGATGGGAAGAAGTACGCGAACTTCGGCTGCAAGACCTGCCACGGCAAGGACCCGGCGAAGGTGAAGTTCAAGATGCCGAACCCGGAGCTGCCCAAGCTCGACTTCGAGGCGCTCAAGGCCGGCAAGCAGGCGCCGAAGGTCGCGAAGTTCATGGGCGACGTCGTCGAGCCGAAGATGGCCGCGCTCCTCGGCGCCAAGCCGTTCGACATGAAGACGATGACCGGCTTCGGCTGCCTCGGCTGCCACGAGCAGAAGAAATAGCGCGGGACCGCCGCAGGCGGGAACCCGCGTTCTATGCCGGAGCGTGCGCTACGCGAAGCGGAGCCGCTCCGCAGGAGCGCAACCCGCAGGGTTGGCGCGCGCGGAAAATAGCGGAGGAGCGCTGCCGGAGTACGCTCCGGCCCATGGTTGTTCGCTCGCTCGGGGTGGTGATCCTGGCGGCCCTGGCTGCGCCCGCGCGCGCGGACGGGCCGACGCCCTACGTCCCTCCCGACTTCATGACCGTCGCGCCGCCGCTCCCCGCGGGCGAGAACGGGGAGGCGGCGTGGAGGCTGGATCTCGCGCAGGCGCTGCAGATCGCCGCGCACCGGAACCTCGGCCTCGTGGTCGAGCGCGACAACCTGCACATCGCCGACCTCGGCATCACCGTCGCGGGTGCGCCGTTCGAGCCGCTCCTCACCGCCGGCTATCTCCATAGCTCGGCGTTCGAGCCGCCGCTGACGTCGGTCGATGGTTCGGTCGGCGAGCTCTTCGCCGCGCACGAGGACGACTGGCAGATCGGGCTCGCGCAACGGCTGGAGACCGGCACGTTGCTCGCGGTGAACCTCACGAGCAGCCGTACGGCGTCGACGCTCGGGACCGCCGTCGCGCCGCTCGCCTACCGCACCAACGTGAGCGTCAGCGTGGTGCAGCCGCTCGGACGCGGCTTCTCTCTCGACCGCGCCGTGCCGCGCGTCGCGATCTTGCGCGCGCACATCGTGTCGGACCGCGAGCGATTCCAGCTCGTCGTCGCGGCGACGGACATCATCAAGCAGACCGAGGACGCGTACTGGGACGTCGTGCAGGCGCTCTATCGCCACGACCTCGAGCGCAAGTCGCAGGCCCGCGCCCGCGAGCAGCTCGCGCTCACGCAACGGCAGATCGCGGCCGGCACGCTGCCGCCGTCCGATCTGATCGGCGTGCAGAGCACGGTGGCGCAGCACGAGCTGAGCGTCGTCTCGTCGGAGGAGAGCGTGCGCCAGAGCTGGGACGTCCTGCGCGGCGTGTTGAACCTGCCGCACGAGGAGTGGGCGCGGCCGATCCTGCCCGTGGACATGCCGCAGTTCACGGCCGCGCCCACGACCGACGAGGACGAGCTCGCCCTCGCGCTCGCGAACCGGCCTGACCTCGCCCAGGCCGACCTGGACGTGAGGGGCGCTGCGCTCGGCGTGCGCGTCGCCGAGAACGAAGAGCGGCCGCAGCTCGACCTCGGCGTGACGGCGGCGGTGCTCGGCCAGAACGCGGGCTACGGGCAGGCCGTCCGGCAGGCGGCGGAGGCGGACGCGCACGCGTGGCAGGTGACGCTCAACATGTCGTGGACGCCGCTCATGCGCGCGACGCGGGCCGCGGCCGAGATCGAGCAACACCGCCACCAGCAGTCGCTCGTGGCGCGCACGCAGCTCGTGCAGACGATCTGGCTGCAGGTGCGCGAGGCGGTGCGGACGCAGCGGAGCGCGGCCCGGCTCGTGGCGGCGGCGGGCGCGGCCCGCGAGCTGGCAGAGCAGACGCTCGCCATCGAGCAGCGGCGGTTCCTGAACGGCACCTCGTCGAACATCAACGTGGCGGCGAAGCAGGAGGAGCTGGCGAACGCGCAGATCGCCGAGCTCGGCGCCGTGCTCGCGCACAAGAAGGCGACCTCGTCGCTCCTGCGCGCGACGGGCCGGCTGCTGGCCGAGCGGCACGTCGAGCTCGACATGCGGCGGTAATCCCGCGCGCTATTCTGCGTGCAGCGCCTGGATCGGATCGAGGCGGGCCGCGCGGACGGCCGGGTAGAGCCCGGAGCCCACGCCCACGACGACCGACACGCCGAGCGAGAGCACGACGGACGACGTCGTGACCACCGTCGGCCAGTCCGCGTACGCCGCCACCCCGCGCGCGATGCCGAGGCCGAGCGCCACGCCGAGCAGGCCGCCGAGCATGGCCAGCGTGAACGCGGTCACGAGGAACTGGAAGCGGATGTCCGCGCGCCGGGCGCCGACGGCGCGCCGCACGCCGATCTCGCGCGTCTGCTCGAGCACGGACGCGAGCATGATGTTCATGATGCCGATGCCGCCGACGAGCAGCGAGATGCCGGCGATGAGGCCCATGACGAGGTTGAACAGCTGCTGCGTCTCGCGGCTATGGCGGAGCAGCGCCTCGGGCACTACGATGTCGTAGTCGACGACGCCGCCGTGGAGCCGGTCGAGCAGCGTGCCGATAACGGCGCCGGTCTCCGCCGCGGGCGCGGTCTGCTCGAGCCGCACGACGATCTCGCTGAACGGCGCCTTCATGGGATCGCGGTCGAGCTTGCGCAGCGCGGTGGTGAACGGCAGGTAGATCTCGTGCTCGGTGGAGATGACGGCGACGCCCTGCACGGCCGCCGTCGTGGGCGGCTCGGGCTCGAGGACGCCGATGACCTCGAACCAGACATCGTCGATCTTCACGTCGCGGCCGAGCGCCGGGTCCGCGCCGAAGAGGTCGCGGCGGACGCCCGCGCCGATCACGCAGACCTGGGCGTGGTGGAACTCGTCGCCGCGGTCGAGGAAGCGGCCCTCGGCGAGCCGGAACGGCGTGACCTCGCGGTGGCGATGCCCGACGCCGTAGACCTGCGCGATCGTCTTGTTCGCGCCGGCGAGGACCTTGTACGGCTCGATCTCGATCTTCGGCGCGGCGAACGCGACGCCCGGCACCGCCTCGCCGATCGCGTCGACATCGCGCTGCGAGAGGCCCGGCGTCTTCTTGCGGATCTCCTCGAGCTCCTCGGGCTTGAACGTCCTGGCGTGGATCACCACGTTGTGCACGCCGAGCCGATCGATCAGCGCGAGCGCGCGTCCTTCCGCGCCGGCGCCGATCGACAGCATCGCGATGACCGCGCCGACGCCGAACATCATGCCGAGCATCGTCAGCGTCGTGCGCAGCTTGTGCTCCGCGAGGCTCTCCAGCGCGGTCACGAACGCGTCGAGCAGGCGCCTCACTTCGCCGACCCCGCGCTGCTGCTGCCGCTCCCGGTCCCTGTCGCGTCGAGCGCGCGCGTCGGATCGCGGAGCGCGATGACATCACCGGCGGCGAGCCCGCTCTTGACCACCACGCGCCCCGAGGTCGCCGCCCCGAGCTCCACGGGCACGCTCTCGAACCCGTGCGCGCCGCGCCGCCAGACGAAGCTCTTGCCGTCGAGGTTCACGAGCGCCTCGCGCGGGACCACCAGGGCGTCCTGCTGGTCGAGGATCAGCGTGCCGCGGACGCGCTGCCCGGGCTTCATCACGGTCCCGTCCGTGGTGTCGAGCTTGATGACCACGGCGAAGTACTGGACCGGCACGCCGGGCACGCGCGGCTTCGCGAGCTTGTCGACGAGCCGGATCTTGCCCTTGTAGACGAGGTCGGGCCGCGCCTCCACGACGATCTCCGCCGGCTGGTCGTTCGCGAGCCCGCTGCCGTCGACCTCGAGCACGAAGAGCTCCGCCTCCATCGCCGACAGGAGCGGCAGCTCGGCGAGGCGCTGGCCCGGCCACAGCTGGTCGCCGATCTTCGTCATGTCGCCGTTGCGCGCGCGCTGGAGCACGAGGATGCCGTCGTGCGGCGCGTGGACCTCCATGCTCGCGAGGTCCTTGCTCGCGTGCGTGATCGCGATGGTCGCCTTCTGCTGCTCGACCGCGATCAGCTGCGCCTTCGACGCCGACAGCCGCCGCTCGATCACCTTGGCCTGCTGCGCGTGCTCGAGCTTCGCGTTCGCCAGCTCGCCGTCGACCTGCGCCTCGATGATCGCGTTGCGCGAGAAGATCTGCTCGTCCTTGGCCTGGAAGTGCTGCTGCTGCTCGAGCTCGCTCGCCGCGACCTCGGCGTCGTTGTCGCGGTCCTCCACGAGCGCGGTCGACTTGATGTTCTCCTCGCGCAGCCGCGAGCTCTCGGAGTCGAGGTCGCGCTGGCCATCGCGCAACGCCTTCGTACGCTCGGTCGGATCGAAGCGCACGACGACCTCGCCCGTCTTCACGAGCGACCCATCGGGCGCGATCCACGCGACCTTGAGCGCGCCGCCGCCCTCGGAGCCCTGGGGCGCGGACAGCGGCGTCGCCTCCACCGCGCGCAACGCACCCTCGGCCGTGACCCGGCGGACGAAGCTCGTCTTCGCGACGGTGTAGGTCGGCACGCTCGCCGTCTGGTCGCCGCGGTCGCGCAGGCGCGCGTAGACGACGCCGCCGACGCCTCCCACGCCCGCGAGCGCGAGCACGACCACCGCGCCGCGGACGAGCCCGCGCATCACGGCGCGCTCCGGGAGACGCGGTCGCCGGCGACGAGCCCCGCCTTGACCTCGATCGCGGTCGCGTTACGCCGCCCGAGCTCCACGCGGACGCGCTCGAGCCCGCCGCCGCGCGCGGCGTACGCGACCGGCCCGTCGGGCGTCACGAACACGGCCTCGGTCGGGACCTGCACGACGTCGTGCACCCGCTCGATCTCCACCTCGCCGCGGAAGCGCATGCCCGGGCGCAGCGGCGCGCCCTCCGTCGGGTCGACCGTGATCTCGAGGTCGACGATCTTGCTCGGATCCGTCGGCGACTTCGGGTGCAGGCTCCGCAGGATGCGCGCGATCTTGCCGCGCAGCTGCACGTCGGGCAGCGCGTCGAGCCGCAGCGACACCGGCTGCTGCTCGGCCACGCGCGAGCTGTCGACCTCGTCGACCTGCCCTTTGCCGACCATCTTGCTGAGGCCCACGACCTGCAGCATCACGAGCTCGCGCCAGATCGAGTCGCCGATCTTCACCTTCTCGGGGTGGTAGCGGCTCGTCGCGTAGATGAGCGTGCCGGCGCGCGGCGCGGTGACATGGAGGCGCGCGATGTTGTGCTGCAGCTGCTCGACGCGGTGCGTGGCGTACGTCAGGTGGTCGGTGAGGCTGGTGATCTCGGCGGCGTCGGAGTGCTCCTGCTGGTCGGCGCGGTGCTTCGCGCGGTCGAGGGTGAGCTTGGCCGCCTCGAGGTCGAGGACGGTGCTCTTCATCTCGATGGAGCCAACGAGGTCGCTCGGAGTCGCGGTCTTGAGCGTCTTCTTGCGGAGGTCGGCCTCGGCCGTCGCGAGGGCGAGCACGGCGTCGCGGCGCGCGAGGGCGGCGTCGTCGCGCTTCTTCGCGAGCTTGCTGCGCGCGGCCTCGACGTCGGCGGTGATGTTCTCGAGGTCGCGCTCGAGCTGGCTCGGATCGAAGCTGACGACGGGATCGCCGACCTTCACGTCCATGCCCTCGGGCGCGACGCTCGCGATCTTGAAGTCCCAGAAGTCGGGGAGCGCCGGCGGCTTGATGTCGGTCGAATCGACGGCGGCGAGCTCCCCCATGACCTCCACGCCGATGACGAGGTCGCCGCGCTTGATGTCAGCCAGCTGGAGGTCGGCGACGGCGTGGGTGCACGCGGTCAGGCCGAGCACGAGGGCCACGAGCCGCGTCACGGGCTCACCGGCTCGCCCTCGGCGAGCCCCGTCTCGATGGCGCAGGTCTGCGCGTCGCATGGCCCGAGCGTGACCTCGCGCAGCTCGCCCGTCGCCATGTGCGCCCGCGCGACCTTGCCCGCCTCGTCGTCGGCGAACACCAGCGCGCCGCGCGGCACGAGGAGCGCGCCGGTGAGCGGCGGCCGCGTCAGGACGACCTTGACGGACATGCCGGGCCGCTGGTGCGTCGTGTCGAGCTTCGCGAGCGTCAGCGTGATCGCGAACACCCGGCGCAGCGAGACCTTGCTCTTGTCGCGCGCGACGGGCGTCAGCTCGCTGACGGTGCACGCGACCGGATCGGCCGGATACGCGTCGAGCGTGCACGTGCCGGCCATGCCGATCGCGACGCGGCCGTCGTCGACATCGGACAGATCCGCGTGGACCTCCATCGCGTGGGTCGCGTCGGGGAGCCGCGCGATCGTGAAGCCCGGCCACATGTTGTCGCCGATCTGGAACTTGCGGCCCTGCCACGGGTGATCGGCGATCACCACGACGCCCGCGCGCGGCGCCGTGATCACGAGCGCGTGGATGCCGTGCTCGGCGTCGTCGACGATGCGCTTGGCCTTGTCGCGCGCCAGCGTGCGGACGTGGCCCTCGAGCGCGTCGCTGTCGCGCGTGGCGACGAGGTCGCGCTTCGCCTTCTCGACGGCGGACGCGGCGCGGCTGCGGTCGAGCTGGTTCTGCTGCCCGTCGTGGGCGGACAGGAGGTCGGCGGGGATCTCCGCCTTGAGCTGCGCCTTCACGAGCTCGATCTCGTGCTGCTTGAGCTCGGACTCCTTGTCCGCGAGCGCGATGACGGCGATGGCCTCGGCGTTGCGCGCGGTGGTCTCCGCCTCGAGCGCGGCGAGGTGCTTGCCCTCGAGGCCCTCGGTGAACGCGGCGTTATCGAACTCGATGACGCGGTCGCCGGCGGCGACGGTCGCGCCGTCCTCGGCGAGCCAGCGGATCGAGACGTCGCGGTCCACGGCGGGCACCTGGAGGTCGATCGTGCCCGCGGGCGCCGGGATGAGGTCGCCGGTGAGCACCACGCGATCGACGAGATCGCCGCGACGGACGGCGACGGCGGGGGCCGGGCCGGCGTGGGGCGTGGGCTCCGAGCCCGGGGCGCTCGCCCCGCCACACGCGGCCAGGCCGATCACGAGCCCGAGGGCCCCCGCGCGGGTCACGCGGCTCCCGCCGTGACGCCGAGGTACGCGACCTCGCGCCCCGGTCCGTCCGCGAGGATCTTGCCATCGACGATCCGGATCGCCCGCGGGCACCGCGCGGCGATCGACGGCTCGTGGGTCACGATCAGGATCGTGTTGCCCTCGCGGTGGAGGGTGTGGAACAGCGCCATGATGTCCTCGCTCGTCGCCGAGTCGAGGTTGCCGGTCGGCTCGTCGCACAGGAGCAGCGCCGGGGTGCCGACGAGCGCGCGCGCGATGGCCGTGCGCTGACGCTGGCCGCCCGAGAGCTGGTACGGCCGGTGGTGCATCCGCTCGCCGAGGCCGACCCGCGTCAACGCCTCCGCCGCGAGCCGGTTGCGCTCGCGCGCGCGCAGGCCGCGGTAGACGAGCGGCAGCGCCACGTTCTTCTGCGCCGTCGCCCGGTGCAGCAGCTGGAAGCTCTGAAACACGAACCCGATGAGCTGGTTGCGCGCCCGCGCGAGGTCGTCGTCGGACATCGCCTGCACGTCGCGCCCCGCGAGCCGGTACGCGCCGCGCGACGGCGTGTCGAGGCAGCCGAGGATGTTGAGCAGCGTCGACTTGCCCGAGCCGGACGTCCCGACGATCGCGACCATCTCGCCGGCCTCGATCGCAAACCCGACGCCGTCCAGCGCGGCGATCCGCTGGTCGCCCATCTGGTAGTAGCGGGCGACGTCCACGAGCTCGATCAGGGGGGCCATGGAGCAGGGCTCCCGCAGGTCAGGCGGCGACCGAGCACGGACCGCACATGAGCCCGCCCGGCATCATCTCGGCGGTGGTCTGCGGGACGTCCTTGCCGCAGCGCGCGCAATGGATCATCGGGCCGTGGCCAACCACCGGCGTGGCGGCAGCGGGCACGGCTGCGATCGGCGGATCGCCGAGCTGGCTGTCGACGAGCTCGATCAGCACCGCGGGGTCGATGGCGCCCGTGGTCGCGAGCAGATCCACGAGCGTCGTGACGAGCGTGGTCAGCTCGTAGTTCCGCTGGGTCAGGATCTGGACCTGCGAGAGCGCCCCCGCCCCGTACTGGTGCCGCGCGCGGTCGCTGGTCTGCCACAGGGCCGTGAACGTCTCGGTGTCGTCATCCGCCATCGGCGGATGATGTCACGTCTGCCGTGGCGAGGCGCAAGCGCTCGGCCAGCCACGTGTACCGGCGGCGGGCGTCGGCGTTGCGGACGGCCAGGCCGACGGCGCGACGCGAGCCCACGAGGACGACGAGCTGCTTGCCGCGCGTGACGGCGGTGTAGAGGAGCGAGCGTTGCAGCATCATGAAGTGCTGCGTGGCGATCGGGATCACGACGGCCGGGTACTCGCTGCCCTGGCTCTTGTGCACGCTGACGGCGTACGCGTGCACGAGCTGGTCGAGCTCGTTGCGCTCGTACGGCACGACGCGCCCGTCGAAGTCGACGCGCATGGTGCCCGCCTCCGGCTCGACGCCCGCGACGACGCCGATGTCGCCGTTGAAGACGTTCCGGTCGTAGTCGTTGCGGAGCTGCATCACCTTGTCGCGCTTGCGGAACGTCCGCTCCCCGCGCGTGATCTGCGGCTGCCCGACCTCGATCGGGTTCAGCTTCTCCTGGAGGGCCTTGTTGAGCGCGGCCGTGCCGAGCTCGCCGCGGTGCATCGGGGAGAGCACCTGGACCTGGATGATCGGGTCGAACCCGAAGCGCGCCGGGATGCGCTCCGCCACCATCTCGACGAGGGTCGCGCGCGCCGCCTCGGGATCCTCGCGGCTGATGAAGTAAAAGTCGGAGGTGGCGCCGGCCGGCGCGTCGAGGTCCGGCAGCTCGCCCGCGTTGATCGCGTGGGCCGAGACCACGATCTTGCTCGCGGCTGCCTGGCGGAAGATCTCCGTCAGCCGGATCACGGTCGCCGCCTCCGACGCGATGACGTCGTTCAGCACCGCGCCCGCGCCGACCGACGGCAGCTGGTCGACATCGCCGACGAGCACGAGCTGCGCGCCCGGCCGCAGCGCGGCGAGGACCGCGCGGAACAGCACCGCGTCCACCATCGACGCCTCGTCGATGACGAGCACGTCCGCCTCGAGCGGGTTCTCCTCGTCGCGCTGGAAGCCGCCGCTCTGCGGCTGATACTCGAGGAGCCGGTGGATCGTGATGGCCTCCGCGACGGTGGCCTCGCCGAGCCGCTTCGCCGCGCGCCCCGTCGGCGCCGCGAGCGCAACCTTGCGCTTCACGAGCCGCGCGAGGTGCACGATCGCCTTGACGATGGTGGTCTTGCCGACGCCGGGGCCGCCCGTGATCACGACGCACTTGTCCACGAGGGCGGCCTCGACGGCCCGCCGCTGCTGCACGGCGAGGGTCACCGACGTCACGGCCTCGAACGCGTGGATCGCGGCGTGGACATCGAGCGCGATGCCGCGCGCCGGCGTGCGGACCACGGCCGCGAGCTTGGCCGCCGCCTCGGTCTCGGCCGCCCACAGCGCCGGCAGCGCCGTGCACGGCCCGCGGTGGCCGAGGACCTCGCGGATCACGAGCGCGCGCGCCTCGAGCGCCCCGAGCCGCGGCGGTAGCGCGTCCGGCGGCACGGCCGGACCGAGGAGCTCGACGGCGCTCGCGATCAGCTCGTCGTCGGGCAGGTGGCAGTGGCCGTCCTCGGCGCTCGACTCGAGCGCGTGCAGGAGGCCCGCCTCGAGGCGCTCCGGCGCGTCGCGCGCCATGCCGAGCTTCTCCGCGATGCCATCGGCCGTGCGAAAGCCGATCCCCCACACCTCGTGGGCGAGGCGGTAGGGGTTCGCGCGCACGACCGCGATCGCGTCCTTGCCGTACCGCTTGACGATGCGCGCCGCGAACGCCGCGGAGACGCCGTGCCCCTGCAGGAACACCATCACGTCCTGCACGTGCTTCGTGGCCGCGAACGCCGCCGCGAGCTTGGCCGCGCGCGACGCGCCGATGCCGGCGACCTCGGACAGCCGCGCGGGCGCCTTGTCGATGACGTCGAGGGTCTCGAGGCCGAACTTGTCGACGAGCCGGCGCGCGATCTCGGGCCCGATGCCGGGGATGAGGCCGGAGCCGAGGAACTTCTCGATGCCGACGAGGGTCTCGGGCGACTTGAGCTGGTAGGTCGCGACCTTGAACTGGCGGCCCCACTTGCGATCCTCGACCCACTGGCCCTTGAGCCGCAGCGGCAGGCCCTCGCTGACCCCCATCATCTCGCCGACGATCGTCACGGGCAGCCCGCCGTCGCTCGTGACCTGCGCCACGAGAAAGCTCGTATCCTCGCTCTTGAACACGATCCGCTGGATCGTGCCGTCGAGCGTTGCTTCCTCGGCCGGGGCCATGACGGGCGCATCCTACGCGGCGACCATGACGCCGACCAAGGCCTGATACACTGGTGGCATGCGCCCGTGGATGTTTGGTGCGGCGGTCGTGCTCGCCGGCTGCGGCGGAAGCGGCACGGGCGAGACGGATGTCGACGCGGCGGCGGGCGCGGACACGGGCAGCGGCGGCGCCAGCCTCGCCGCGCTCCCGCCCGTCGGCGGCAAGCTCGACTACCAGCTCGGCGGGGCGTACACGCCGCCGACCGGCGTGCAGATCGTCTCGCGCGACCGCAACGCGGCGACTGCGCCGGGGCTCTACAACATCTGCTACGTCAACGGGTTCCAGATCCAGCCCGAGGAGGCCGCGATGTGGATGACGGATCATCCGGATCTCATCCTGCGCGATGCGGGCGGCGCGCCGATCATCGACACCGAGTGGAACGAGATGCTGATCGACATCTCCACGCCGGAGAAGCGCGCGGCCGTGCTCGCCGTCGAGAGGCCGTGGCTGACCGGCTGCCACACTGCCGGCTTCGACGCGATCGAGATCGACAACCTCGACTCGTACGCGCGCTCGACGGGCCTGCTCACCGAGGACGAGGCCGTGCTGATGCTGCACGCGATCGCGGACGTCACGCACGGCGAGGGCCTCGCGCTCGCGCAGAAGAACTCGTCCGAGCTCGTCGCGCGCAAGGCCGAGCTCGGCGCGGACTTCGTCGTCAGCGAGGAATGCGACCGCTACAGCGAGTGCGACACGTACCGCGCCGGGTACGGCGACCACGTGCTCGTCATCGAGTACCGCCGGCAGGACTTCACGACCGGCTGCAGCGCGTACCCCGAGCTGTCGATCGTCCTGCGCGACCTCGATCTCGTCACCCCGACCGACACCGGCTATGTCTACGACGGCTGCTGAGGCATCGGGGAGCTGCGCGCCGTCGCGGACTTCGTCCCGTCGACGAACTCCACGGCGTCCTGGCACGACAGGCTCTCGAACAGCATCAGCGAGTCGCTGTCGGTGAAGACCTCGGGGCACTCGGTGCGGCAGCGCTGCGCGTCCGCGGGCAGGTGACCGGGCTTGCAGCCGACGTAGTGATCGCACGCGCCGTCGCACGTGCCGGTGAGGCGCTGCGTCTCGCCGCGGACGATGTTCTTGACGATGCAGCCCGTGAGCGCGGCGGCGAGCGCGAGGGCGACGGCCACGCTCTTCACGAGGTCTTGCTCCCGTGGCGGCCCGCGCCCGCGGCGAACTTGCCCGCGCCCGCGAGGCCTTCCGCCAGCGCGGCCGAGCCGAGCCGGAGCTCGGTCGCGAGCGCGGTCGGGAGATCGAGATCGTGTTGCGCGTAGGCGGAGGCCCGGTCGGCGAGGAGCGCGGCCTGCGGCAGCGCGGCGAGCTCGTGCGCGAGCGCCACCGCGGCCCCGCGCGCCTGGCCCGCTGGCACGACGCGATTCACGAGGCCCATCGCGAGCGCCTCGTCCGCGCCCACGGCGCGGCCGGTGAGGATCAGATCGAGCGCGCGGGACAGGCCGATCAGCCGCGGCAGGCGGATCGTGCCCCCGTCGACCAGCGGCACGCCGAAGCGCCGGCAGAACACGCCGAGGATCGCGTCGGCCTCGGCGATACGGAGGTCGCACCACAGCGCGAGCTCGAGGCCGCCCGCGACGGCGTGCCCCGCGATCGCGGCGATGACGGGCTTCCCGAGGAGCATGCGCGTCGGCCCCATCGGGCCGTCGCCGTCGGGGGCGACGCGGTTGCCTTGCCCGGTCGCGAACGCCTTGAGATCCGCGCCCGCGCAGAACGTCCCGTGGTCGCCGTGGAGGACGGCGACGCGCGCCTCGGCGTCGGCGTCGAACGCGCGGAACGCGGCCGCGAGCTCTTCGGCGTGCGCGCGGTCCACGGCGTTGCGGGCGGACGCGCGATCGAGCGTCACGATGACGACCGGCCCGTCGCGTTCGGTGCGCAGCATCGGCCCGCAGTGTAGCCGCAAAAGCCGGGGTACCATCGTGAGATATGGCTGGCTGCAAGCGCATCGCGATCCTCACGAGCGGCGGGGATGCCCCGGGTATGAACGCCGCCATCCGCGCCGCCACGCTCGTCGGACGCTCGCTGGGCGCCGAGGTGCTGGGCATCGAGCGCGGCTATCGCGGCCTGCTCGACGACGCGTTCGTCTCGCTCGAGCCGGGCGAGATCGCGGGCATCTTGCGCGAGGGCGGCACGATCCTCGGGTCGGCGCGCTGCAAGGAATTCCACATCCGTACGGTCCGCGATCAGGCGCGCGCGATCCTCGCGAAGCGCGGCATCGACGGGCTGATCGTCGTCGGCGGCAACGGATCGCTGACCGGCGCGCTGCACCTCGCCGATCCGATGGAGATCGGCACCGGCGCGGGGCTCAAGGTGGTCGGGATCCCGGCGTCGATCGACAACGACCTCGCGCTGACGGGGCTCTCGATCGGCGTCGACACGGCGATGAACACGATCGTCGAGGCGTGCGACAAGATCGCGGACACGGCGACGGCCCACGACCGCACGTTCATCATCGAGGTCATGGGCCGCGACTGCGGCTACCTCGCCATGACCTCCGCGATCGCGGTCGGCGCGGATCTCGCGCTGTTCCCCGAGGCGGGCAAGACGGAGGCGGACGTCGTCGAGCAGATCGTGAGCACGGTGATCGCGGTCCGCCAGCGCGCGAAGACGCGGCGGGGCCGGCGCGTCATCATCATCAAGGCGGAGGGCGTGTCCGTGCCGGTGGAGCGGCTCAAGGCCGCGGTCGACGAGCGGCTGCGGGCGACGACGGCCAACGCCGACCCGGCCGGCATCGAGATCCGGGTCACGGTGCTCGGGCACGTGGTGCGAGGAGGGCGGCCATCGGCAATGGACCGCCTGCTCGGGAGCCGCCTCGCGAACGTGGCGACGCGCGCCCTGGTCGCGGGCGTCAGCCACAAGATGGCGGCGTGGATGCCGCCGGTCGAGCTACCACCGGAGGTGGGCCAGCGCGCCGCGGCGGATCCCTACTGCTGGTTGGTAGACCTGAAGGCCGTGCTGGAGGAGACCGACCACTTGCTGGCCGGGAAGTCCTCACTCGCGCGCTGGCGCGCGGGTGCGTTCGGGCAAGTCGAGGACGCGCAGGACGCCCTCTTGCTCTAGCCGTCGTGGTCGATACCTGTATAAGGAGGGCCGCGGTGGCGACAGGGGATTCACTGACTCGCATCTTCGATCGCGCGCCGATCGGGCTCTTCCGTTCTCACAAGGACGGGCGCCTGCTCTACGCGAACCCGGCGCTCGCGCGCATCCTCGGCTACGCGAGCGCGGCGGCGCTGTGCGAGCAGAACCTCGATCGCGACATCTACGTCGATGCCGCGGATCGCGCGAAGAACGTCGCGCTCTACACGCCGGGCAGCGTGATGGACGGCGTGCACCTGGTGTGGAAGCGCGCCGATGGCACGCCGATCACGGTCGCGGTGTGGGCCCATGTCATCGAGGACGAGCATGGCGTGCAGTGCGAGGGCTCGGTGCTCGATGCGACGAACACCGTCGCGGCGGCCGAGCAGCTCCGCCGCCAGCACGAGGAGCTCGGGCGCACGGCGGCGACGCTCGACCTCGTGGTCAAGCAGATGCCGGCGATGTACTGGGTCGTCGACCGCGACCTGGTCGTCTATCGCACGGGCGGAGCCGTGAAGCAGATCGTGGGCGTGGAGCCGCCGCCGGAGGCCCGCCGCCCCCTGCACGTGATCCGGGACGCCGACCCCGAGGCGCGAGATCCGCTGCCGCCGCACCGCCGCGCGCTGGCCGGCGAGCTCGTGAAGTACACGAGCGAGTACAAGGGGCGGATCATGGAGACGACCATCGGGCCCTATCGGGTCGGTGGCGAGATCGTCGGCGCGATCGGGACGGGCGTCGATGTCACGGCGGCGCGGCTCCTCGAGCGGCGCATGGTGGATGCGCAGCGCGCGGAGAGCCTCGGCGTGCTCGCGGGCGGGCTCGCGCACGACTTCAACAACCTGCTGGTGGCGATCCTCGGCAACGCGGATCTCGCGCTGCGCGACATCCCGTCGGGCACTCCCGGCCGCCACTACCTCGACAACGTTCGCGATGCGTCGCTGCGCGCGGCGGAGCTGACGGACCAGCTGCTCGCGTACGCGGGCAAGCGCGGCGCCGGCTCGACGGTGGCGGTCGCGCCCGGGCCGCTCGTCGAGGAGCTCTTGCGGATCGCGGCGCCCACGATGCCGGACAACGTCAGCGCGCGCGTGGACATCCCCGAGACGCTCGAGCTGCGGGCGGATCCGACGGCCGTGCGCCAGGCCGTGCTGAACCTGATCGGCAACGCGCGCGAGGCGATCGGCGAGCGCGGCGGGGCCATCGCGATCTCCGCGCGGGCCATCACGCTCGACGGCGTCGCCGACCCCGACGACGCGCTCACCGCGGTGGCGGGGGCGTACGTGATGCTCGAGGTCGCGGACGACGGCCCCGGCATCGACGCCGCCACCCGCCGCCGGATCTTCGAGCCGTTCTTCACCACGAAGGACGCGGGCCATGGCCTCGGCCTCGCCGCGGTGATGGGCATCGTGCGCTCGCACGGCGGCGGTCTGCGGGTCGCGAGCGAGCCCGGCGCCGGCGCGCGGTTCCAGGTGCTGTGGCCAGCGGCGGTGCCCGAGGAGGACCTGGCCGCGGGCTCGGCCTCGAAGGTGGTGCAGGCGCGGTGCGTGCTCGTCGTCGATGACGAGGAGCTGGTGCGCGAGGTGGTGGCGCGGATGGTGGAGGACCTCGGCTACGTGGTGCTCACCGCGAGCGACGGCCCCGAGGCGCTCGCGATCGTGGCGGCCCAGCCGGTGGACGCCGTGCTCGTCGACATGACGATGCCGCTCATGACGGGCCGCGAGGTGATCGCGGCGCTGCGCGCGACGAACCCCACGCTGCCGGTGATCCTCTGCTCCGGCTACGACCGCGACCGCCGGGGCCCGGTGGCCGCGGACGCGTACTTGCCCAAGCCGTTCCGCCTCGACGCGCTGGAGACGACGCTGGCCGCGCTGCTGCGGACGCACCGCGCGTCGTGAGGGGTCGTCGGACGCGGCGGCCCGGCGCGGCGGCTCCGGCGTGCCGGGCGTCGCGGACCGAACATTCGCGTTTTGCGACGGTCGGGCTGTCGTGTTCGGAGACAGGCCGCCGCAAGCCCCGCCGGGGAGGCGCTGGAACTGGCTCGTAACTTGTAACAGCGGCCAGGATGAGGCCGTTGCTCGTGACTACCAGCCTCGCCGCGGTGGCGCTTGCCTTCCCCGCGTGCTCGAGCCCCACGCCGTGGCGAATCGACGTCGCCGACGGCGGGGGCGTCCCGTCACCGCGGTATCTGCACGCCGCCGCCGACCAGCTGGTCGACCGCACCGGTCAGCCAGTCCAGCTGCGGTGCGAGAACCTCGGCGCCTGGCTCCATCCCGAGGCGTATCTCCTGGGCGAGGGCGCGTTGAACCTGCTCGTGTCGGCCAGCGAGCTCCGCGCGCGGCTCGCCAACCTCGTCGGCGCCGACCCGGCCATCGCGTTCTGGTCCGCCTATCGCGCGGGCTATGTCACCGCGGACGACTTCGCGCAGCTCCATCGCCTCGGGTTCAACTGCGTGCGGGTGCCCTTCGAGTGGCGCTCCCTGGTCGGCGACCCAGCTCGCCCCGACGCTCCGCTCCTCGCCGGCGGTCTCGCCCCCCTCGATGACGCCGTGCGCTGGGCCGCGCAGGAAGACATGTACGTGATCCTCGACCTCCATACCGCTCCGGGCGGGCAGAGCGAGGCGGCCTCGGTCTCCGACGTGCCGTCGAACGATGTGACACCACGTCTGTTCGACGGCCCGACCGCGACGGCGAACCAGGCCCAGCTGGTCAGCGTGTGGCGTCAGCTCGCCGCGCACTTCGCATCCGCGGCCGCCGTGGGTGGCTACGATCTCATGAACGAGCCCGACGTCCCTGGCGACGTCTCGCCCACCGCATTGCCAGCGATCTACGCGGAGGTCATCGCGGCGATCCGGCAAGTCGATCCGGACCACCTCGTGATCACGGAAGGCGACAAGCAGGCGCGCGACTTCTCGGCGTTTCCCGCTCCGCTCGACCCGAACCAGGTGTACTCGTTTCACGCATACTTCACCGCCACCGACGAGGCGAGCATCGCGCCCTACGTGGCCTTGCGGAACCGCGACCACCTGCCGCTGTGGCTCGGCGAGTTCGGCGAGAACTCGCTCGAGTGGCAGCACGCGATGGTCCACCTCGTGGAGACCGAACACATCGGCTGGGCCCTCTGGACGTACAAGCGGCGGGTCATCACGGGTTATCCCGCCGCCGCGGTCTTCACGCCGCCCGCAGCGTGGGGCGAGCTGTTGACGTACCTCGTGTCGCCGGAGCTCTCTCGGCGGCCGACCCCGGCCGAGGCCGCGAGCGCGCTGGCCGCGCTTCTCGACGCGATCGCGACCTCCAGGTGCCAGCTCGAGCAGGGACTTCTCGATGAGCTCACGGCAGCTTGAACGCGGGCTCGTGATCGCGGCGCTCTCGCTCATCGCGGGGTGCCCATCGTTCACGACGGTCGGCTCGGCCCGCACCATCGACCGGGGTCATCTCCAGTGGGTCACCGGGCTCGGCGCGATGGCGATTCGCGATCCCGTCGCCGACGCCACCGAAGCGCGCAGCACCCAGGCCGTGCCCGCCCTCGAGACCGGGATCCGCTACGGGCTCCGTGACCGGCTCGAGCTCGGCGCGAAGCTCTGGGCGCTCGGGGTCCAGACCGACGTCAAGGTGGCGATCGTCCGGTCCCGCACGCGCGAGGGCGGCGTCTCGATCTCGGCGAACCCGGCCGTCTCGTTCGAGGGCGAACCAACGGAGAACCTGCACAGCACCTCGCTTCACGGCGACGCGCTGGTGGGCTACCGCGTTCATGGCCACGAATGGATCGCGATCGGTGGCTTCGTGGCCCGCTTCGTCACCCGGACCTTCACGGGCGAGACTCGTCACGACCACGTGATCTATGGGCGCATCGCCGTCGGAGTCGGGATTCGCGTCTGCCCGTGGCTCCGGCTCCAGCCGCAAGTTGGACTCGTGTACCCGTTCGATCCCGAAGGTAGCCTGGGGGTCGGCTTCGCCGGACCGGCGTTCTCGGCATCGCTCGGCTTTGTCGTGAGAGGGGAATAGGCGACGACCTTCGTCAAAAGTTGCGAACTGTTAAAGCCGAGCCGGGGCCGGGTGAGGTGAGTATGCTGGGCGCGTGACCGACGCCGCCGTACCGACGATCAAGATCCTCCTCGTGGAGGATGACGAGCGGCTCGCCTCGCTCACCGCGCGCTACCTCGAGAGCCACGGGGCGCTCGTCACCATCGCGGCGGACGGCATCGAAGGCCAGGCCGAGGCCCTCCGCCGCCAGTACGACTGCGTCGTGCTCGACCTCATGCTCCCCGGCCGCGATGGCCTCGAGGTCTGCCGGGAGCTCCGCGGCCGCATCGACGTCCCCATCATCATGGTCACCGCGCGCGGCGAGGAGGCCGATCGCGTGATGGGCCTCGAGGTCGGCGCCGATGACTACGTCACCAAGCCGTTCTCCCCGCGCGAGCTCCTCGCCCGCATCCGCGCCAACGTCCGCCGCGTCCGGGGCGAGGTCGGTCCCGCCCAGGCCACGATCCAGGTCGGCGGCCTCGTCCTCGATCCGCAGCGCATGACCGTGGTCCTCGAGGGCAAGACCGTCGACGTCACCGCGTACGAGTTCTCGATCCTGCGCGCCCTCGCCCAGCGCCCGGGCCGCGTCCTCTCGCGCGAGCAGCTCCTCGATCTCGCGAAGGGATCCGCCGAGCTCTCGTTCGACCGCTCGATCGATGTCCATGTCTCGCGCCTCCGCGCGAAGCTCGGCGACGACAGCCGCAACCCGAAAATCCTCAAGACCGTCCGCGGCGCCGGCTACCTGCTGGCGGGCGGCGAGGCCTGACGCCGTGACGCCGCGCCCGCGTCGGCGCCTGGTCCTCCGCGTCTACGCGTTCACCGCCGCGCTGTCGGTCGCGATCATGGTCGCGCTCCTCGTGCTGCCGCGCTACACGCGCAGCGCGCGCTATCTCGAGCCGCAGGCCGCGCTGGTGCAGTTCCTCGTCGAGCGCTGGTCGCTCAAGGACGCGAAGGACCTTGAGATCGCGTTCGCGCGCATCGAGCCGCGCCTCCGCGGCCAGCTCACGCTCTACACCACCGACGATCAGGTCCTCCGCACCACCGGCAGCGCCGCGCCTCTCGAGCCGCCGACCGCCGACGAGCTGGCCGCCCTCAACTCCGAGAAGTGGTCCCTCGACTGGACCCGCATGGTCGTCCGCAGCGATGACGGCAAGCTCCTGGCCGTCTACTCGCCGAACCGCCCCGGCTTCCCGTGGTCGTGGGTGCTCCCGATCGGCGCGATCATCCTGGTCGTCGTCGGCGCGGCGTCGATCTGGTTCACCCGCCGCCTCGCGCTCCCGCTCCGCCGCCTCTCCGACGCCGCGCAGGCGTTCGGCGCCGGAGACACCACCGCGCGCGCGAACATCCACCGCGAAGACGAGGTCGGCGACGTCGGCCGCGCGTTCGACGACATGGCTGACCGCACCGCTACCCTCCTCCACTCGCAGCGCCAGCTCATGGCCGACGTCTCCCACGAGCTGCGCACGCCCCTCGCCCGGATCCGCGTGGCGCTCGAGCTCGTCGGCGAGGACCCGGTCGCCGCCCGCGACGTCCTCTCCGACGTCACCATCGATCTCGACGAGATCGATCAGCTGATCGAGGACATCCTCACCACCGCGCGCCTCGACGCCGAGCCCACCATCAAGCGCAGGGAGACCGCGGTCGACGACGTCGCCAACCGCGCCGCGCAGCGCTTCACCACCCGCCACCCGAAGCGCGAGCTGGAGCGCCTCGAGGTCGCCGGTCACACCGACGTGGCCATCTCCTGCGATCCCCTCCTCCTCCGCCGCGCTCTCGACAACCTGCTCGACAACGCCGCGAAGTACAGCGAGTCCTCCGCGCCCGTCCGCCTGGTCGTCACCCCGGTCGGCGCCAGCGTGGCCTTCGAGGTCGTCGACCGCGGCATCGGCATGACGCCGGACGAGCTCGCGCGCGCGTTCACGCCGTTCTGGCGGGCCGACATGTCACGGACCCGCAAGACCGGCGGCGTGGGCCTCGGCCTGGCCCTCGCCCGCCGCATCGCCCGCGCTCACGGCGGTGACGTGACGCTGAGCTCGGCGCCCGGGACGGGCACGACGGCGCGCCTGGTCGTGCCCCGGACCGCCGCGTGAGCTATCTAACCGTGCGAGATGGTTGGCGCATCGCGCGGGGCATATTTCGTAGTGTGCGGGCAACAGCTGCTTCGTAGCGAGGTATCAAGTTGCCGAGTGACGCCATGAACCTCCGCCGCTGGATCCCTCGTCTCCTCGTCCTGGCCGTCCTCGGCGGCGGCGTCGCGTACCTCGCGATCACGCAGCCGTGGGTCTCCGAGACCGCGATCACCTTCCAGACCGTGGCCGTCGGCAAGGGCACGATCGCGGCGCAGGTCACGGCGAACGGCACCTTGTCCGCGCGCCGGACCGTCACGGTCGGCGCGCAGGTCTCCGGCAAGATCGTCGAGCTCCACGCCGACTTCAACGACCACGTCACGAAGGGCGAGGTCATCGCGAAGCTCGATCCGACGCTCCTCCAGCAGCAGATCGACCAGGCGCAGGCCAGCTACGACCTCTCCGTCGCCAACGAGAAGAAGGCCGAGGTCGCCCTCATGGACTCCGGCCGCCAGCTCAAGCGCAACCAGGGCCTCGCCGAGCAGCAGCTGATCGCCGTCGGCACCCTCGAGACCTTCGAGGTCACCGACCTCAGCAACAAGTCCGCGCTCGCCGCCACGAAGGCGCAGGTCAGCCAGGCGTACGCGAACCTCGCGCAGGCGCGCACGAACCTCACGTACTCCACCATCTACTCGCCCGTCGACGGCATCGTGCTCTCGCGCGCCGTCGACGTCGGCCAGACCGTCGCGTCGTCCCTGTCCGCGCCGACCCTGTTCACGATCGCCGAGGATCTGTCGCTCATGCAGATCGACACCGCCGTGGCCGAGAGCGACGTCGGTCGCCTCAAGGACGGCATGGACGCGCAGTTCACCGTCGACGCGTTCACCGGCAAGACCTTCCCCGGCAAGGTCCGCCAGGTTCGCAACTCGCCGACCACCACGCAGGGCGTCGTCACGTACGACGCCGTCATCGACGTCGACAACACCGAGCACCTCCTGCGCCCCGGCATGACGGCGAACGTCACGTTCGTCCTCGCCCAGGTCACCGATGCGATCAAGATCCCGAACGCCGCGCTGCGGTTCAAGCCGTCGCGCGAGGCGATGATGGCGATGCGGGAGATGAGCGGCATGGGCTCGGGCCACGGCGGCTCGGGCGGTCATCGTCGCGGCTCGGGCGGCGGCTCCGGGAGCGGCTCCGGCGGCGGCTCCGGGAGCGGCTCCGGGAGCGGCGGCGACACCGACGGCCCGCCGATGGGCGCGGGCGGCCCCCCGATGGGTCCGGGTGGCCCGCCGATGGGCATGGGCGGCCCGCCGATGGGCCCCGGCGGACCGGGCGGCTTCGCCGGCAAGCTCGGCGACAAGAAGATGCTGTGGAAGCTCGTCGACGGCAAGCCGCACATGGTCATCGTCAAGCCGGGCCTGACGGACGGCTCGACGACCGAGCAGCTCGACGGCGACCTGCAGGCCGGCGACCTCCTGATCACGGCCGTGGACGGCGTCCCGACGGCCACGCGCAAGATGGGGGCCTTCTAGTCATGGCCCTCGTCGATCCCGGCGCGAGCCTCCCGAGCCCGCGGCGCGCGGATCGCCCCGGGGCGCTCATCGAGATGCGCGGGATCGAGCGCACCTACTACATGGGCGACAACGTCGTGCGCGCGCTGGCCGGCGTCGACCTCACCATCGAGCGCGGCGCGTCCATCGCGATCATGGGCCAGTCCGGGTCCGGGAAGTCGACGATGATGAACATCCTCGGCTGCCTCGACCAGCCGACCAAGGGCACCTACGCCCTCGACGGGCGCGACGTGTCTCGCCTCTCGCGCGCCGAGCTCGCCTCCGTGCGCGGCCGCATGATCGGCTTCGTGTTCCAGAGCTTCAACCTGCTCTCGCGCACCACCGCGCTCGAGAACGTGGAGATGCCGCTCCTCTACCAGGGCCTCTCGTCCAGGGTCCGCCGCGCGCGCGCCGAGGCCGCCCTCGAGCGCGTGGGCCTCCACAACCGCGGCGATCACACGCCGAACCAGCTGTCCGGTGGCCAGCAGCAGCGCGTGGCCATCGCGCGCGCGCTCGTGTGCGAGGCGCCGATCATCATGGCCGACGAGCCGACCGGCAACCTCGACACCCGCACGTCCTACGAGGTCATGGCGATCCTGCAGGGCCTGGTCGCCCAGGGCATCACCGTCGTGCTCGTCACGCACGAGCCCGACATCGCGGCGTACGCGCGGCGCGTCGTCACGCTGCGCGATGGCCTCGTCACCGAGGACCGCACGCAGACGCCGGTCATCGCCGGTGGCAGCATGGCCGGGGACGCCGCGGCCCACGCCGCGGAGCAGGCCGCCGCCGCGGCGGCAGGAGCCCACCCGTGAACCTCCTCACCACGCTGCGCCTCGCGTTCCGCGCGCTGTGGCGCAACAAGATCCGCACGTTCCTGACGATGCTCGGCATCGTGTTCGGCATCGGCGCCGTCATCGCGATGGTGGCGGCCGGTCAGGGCGCGCAGCAGTCGGTCAAGGACGTCTTCGACAGCCTCGGCACGAACGTCCTCTCCGTCGAGAGCGGCGGCGCCACGTCGTTCGGCGCGTCCGGCGGCGCTGGCTCCCGCGCCTCCGTGACGTGGAAGGACTTCGCGGCGTTGCAGAGCGGCGAGATCCCCACGATCCGCTGGGTCGCGCCCCTCCTGACGACGAAGTCGCAGGTCGCGTCCGAGCAAGGCAACTGGAATACCAGCGTCACCGGCACGAACGCGATCTGGTTCCAGATCCGCAACTGGAAGACCACCCAGGGCGACACGTTCGACCAGGACACCGGCGAGGCGAGCGCGAAGGTCGTCGTGCTCGGGAGCACCGTCGCGACCCAGCTCTTCCCCAACGCGAACCCGGTCGGCCAGGCGATCCGCATCGCGGGCCAGCCGTACGAGGTGCTCGGCGTCCTCGAGTCCAAGGGCCAGGGCCCGATGGGCGACAACGACGACATCGTGGTCATCCCGTACAAGACCTACGAGCAGAAGCTCGCGAAGGGCCTCGCGAAGTACGTGCAGGGACGCGTCCTCGTGTCGATGACCGATGACGAGGCCGCCGACTCGACGATCGCCGGCATCACCGATCTGCTGCGCGAGCAGCACCAGCTCAAGGCGACCGCGGACGACGATTTTCGCGTCCGCAACCCGGCCGAGTTCGCCAAGGGCCAGCAGGACTCGACGAAGCGCATCTCGTGGCTGCTCGCGATCGTGGCCGCCGTGTCGCTCGCCGTCGGCGGCATCGGCGTCATGAACATCATGCTCGTGAGCGTGATCGAGCGGACCCGCGAGATCGGGATCCGCATGGCCGTCGGGGCCACGCCGAAGGACGTCATGACGCAGTTCCTCGTCGAGGCGCTCGCGCTGTCCGCCGTCGGCGGCGTGCTGGGGCTCGGCGTCGGCTACCTGGGCGCCTACGGCATGGCGCACTGGATCTTCAAGTGGAAGATGTTCTTCCCTGCGACGACCGCCGCGATCGCGTTCGGCGTGTCGGGTGGCGTCGGCGTGCTGTTCGGGCTGTATCCCGCCATCCGGGCGTCGCAGCTCGATCCGATCACCGCGCTGAGGTACGAGTCATGAAGCTGTTCCGCCCTGCCCTGCTCGCTGCGTTCCTGGCCGCCCCAACCGCGCTCGCTCAACCCGCCGCTCCGGCGGCTCCGGCGGCCCCGACGCCGGCCCCGACGGGCACGGCCGCCGCGCCGCCCCCGGGCGCGCCACCGCCGGTCGACTGGCTCGCCGGCGTCACGGATCTGACCAAGGCGGACACGCCGTCGGGCGTCGTGACGTTGACCCTCGACCACGCCGTCGAGCTGGCGCTCAAGACGCAGCCGACGCTGCGCGAGGCCAAGGCCAGCGCGGAGGCCGCGTTCGGTCGCGTGGACGCGGCGCGGGTCGCGCGCCACCCGGTCGTCAACCTGGCGGGCGGGGTGAACGTCGGCTCGACGTCCCAATGCACGTCGTTCGTCCAGACGGACCCGAACACGGGCGCGCAGACCACCGTCAACGGCCAGACGCCGTGCGGCGGCTACTTTCACCCCGCGCTGTCGACGAGCCTCGGCGCCTCGGCGAGCTGGCGCCTGTACGACTTCGGCCTGACCGACGCGAACGTCGCCGCGGCCGAGCTGTCCGCCGAATCGAACGTGGCGAACATCGCCGCGTCGGCGCTGGACGTACGCCTCAACGTCGAGGCCGCGTACCTCGAGGCGGTCGCGCGCAACCGGCTCGTCAAGGTCGCCGCGGCCACGGTGAAGAGCGAGGCGCAGCACCTCGACCAGGCGAGGCGGTTCGTCGCGGCGCAGGCCCACGATCCGATCGAGGTCGCGCAGGCCCAGGCGCGCTTCGCGAACGCCAAGGCGTCGATGGCGCAAGCGCAGGGCAACGAGGCGACCGCGCTGGCGAACCTGCGCGCCGCGATCGGCTACGTGCAGCTCCAGCAGGCGCTCGTCGTCGACCCGAACTGGCCAGTCCCGCCGGCCGAGGATCCGCCGGATCTCGAGGCGCTCGTCGAGAGCGCCCGCGAGCACCGCCCGGAGATCGTCGCGTTCGACAAGCAGCTGCAGGCGGCGGACGCGAGCGTCACGGCCGCGCACGCCGAGCGCCGGCCGGTCTTATCCGCGAGCGCGCAGACGGCGTGGACGCCGAACCAGTACGACTGGTCTCCGCAGCCGTCGTGGAGCGCCGGGCTGAACCTGTCATGGGCGCTGTGGGATGGCGGCAAGTCGCGCGCGGACGTCCGCGTGGCGAACGCGAACGCGCTCAACGTCGCGGCGCAGCGGGACGCGCTGCTCGTGTCGGTCACGTCCGCGCTCGACTCGGCGCGCGCCCAGATCGTCACGAACCGCGCGGCGGTCGATGCGTCCAACGAGGCCGTGACGGCGGCGCAGGTGCAGCTGAAGCTGTCGGAGGCGCGGTACGCGCAGGGCCTCGGCAGCCAGATCGAGCTCGCGGACGCGCAGACCGCGGTCACGACCGCCGAGGGCAACCTCGTGCTCGCCGAGTTCCAGCTCGCCGACGAGTGGGCCCAGCTGCGCCGCGCGCTCGGCCAGCAGTAGCATCGGCGGCGGCATGGTCGCTGCAACGGGCGGCGGCATGACCCAGACCCTCGGCTACGCCGCCAAGCACTCGTTCAGCGAGCTGCGCCCGATGACCATCGAGCGCGCCGCCCCCGCGGCGAACGAGGTGAGCATCGCGATCCTCTTCTGCGGCGTGTGCCACTCGGACGTGCACCAGGCCAAGAACGAGTGGAAGAACACGCTCTACCCGTGCATGCCTGGGCACGAGATCATCGGCCGGGTCACGGCGGTCGGCGCGTCCGTCACGCGCCACGCGGTCGGCGACACCGTCGGCGTGGGCTGCATGGTCGACTCGTGCCACGCGTGCCCGAGCTGCACCGAAGGCCTCGAGCAGTACTGCAGCAGCAAGGAGGGCTTCCTCGGCACGTACAACAGCTACCAGCGCGCGCCGAGCGCGGCGCAGCACACGTACGGCGGGTACTCGGAGGCGATCGTCGTCCGCGAGGACTTCGTGCTGAAGATCCCCGCCGGTCTCGACCTCGCGGCGGCGGCGCCGCTCCTGTGCGCCGGCGTCACCACCTACTCCCCGATGAAGCACTGGAACATCGGGGCGCAGTCGCACGTCGGGATCGTAGGGCTCGGAGGGCTCGGCCACATCGCCGTGAAGCTCGCGCGCGCGCTCGGCGCTCGCGTGACCGTGGTGACGACGTCCCCGGACAAGCGCCAGGCCGCCCTGGCGCTCGGCGCGACCCACGTCATCGTGTCGACGGACGCGGCCGACATGACAGCGAACGAGGCGACCATCGACTTCCTGCTGAGCACGATCCCGCAGCCGCACGACCCGAACCCGTACCTCGCGCTCCTCAAGCGCGATGGGCTCTACGCGATCAACGGGTGCATCGCGCCGCTCGAGGCGCCGCTCGATCTCAGCAAGATGATCATCGACCGCAAGGGCGTGGTCAGCTCGCTGATCGGCGGCATCGCCGAGACGCAGGAGGTGCTCGACTTCTGCGCGCAGCACGGCATCGTCTGCACCGTGAAGGTGATCCCGATCGACGAGGTGAACGACGCGTTCAAGGCGATCGACGAGGGCGAGCCTGACTTCCGCTACGTCATCGACATGGCGTCGCTGCGCACCGGCGAGCCGTCGCGCTAGCGTTTGCAGTCGTCGCGGTACATCTCCTCCAGCACGCCGAAGATCGCGACGTTCCAGGTCGGCTGGCCGCCCATGACGCGATAGTCGAGCTCGAGGCGCTTGCCGGCGGGGATCTTCGCGGCGGCGCGGGCCCAGAGGTCGGAGACGGAGCAGCGCGGCGGGCGGACGGCCGGGTCGTCGCAGGACATGTCGATCGCGCGCAGGTTGATCTCGTCGGGCTCGGCGATGACGCGGAATTCGCACTCCCACTTGAAGCCGAACGGCTTGTGCTCCCGCGGGTTCGGCGGCATGTGGGCCTTCGAGACGAAGCGGACGTCGAGGTTGCCGGGCATGCCCATGTGGGTCTGCGCGGTGAGGTCGGCATGCCCCGTAGCGTCGACGCCGTCGATGTCGAAGCGGACGAGCTCGGCGTCGGGGATCTCGCGCTTGGCCTCGGCGGTCGCGAAGGCCAGGAACGCCATGATGTCGATGTTCTTGGGGTCGTAGCCGGCGTACGGGCGGAGGTCGTGGCGGACGACCCAGCCGGTGGCGGAGCGGAGCTCGTCGGGCTCCAGCGGCGCCTCGACGACCGGGGCGA
>JANXOM010000331.1 GCA_025353585.1 Deltaproteobacteria bacterium | reverse complement strand
CCCCACGACGGCAGCGCCGCCGCAGGGCGGTGCGGTTCGCCGGACGGCGTGGGCCTGCCCCACGACGGCAGCGCCGCCGCAGGGCGGTGCGGTTCGCCGGACGGCGTGGGCCTGCCCCACGACGGCAGCGCCGCCGCAGGGCGGTGCGGTTCGATCGACGTGTCGGTGTTGCTGCGACCACCGCCTGCGCCGGACGTGCACCAGGAGCGCGCGCGCCGCAGCCATCAGGCGCTCGTCGACGCGGCGGTCGAGCTGTTCGAGCGCGATGGCTACGACAAGGTCGGCACGCCCGAGCTCGCCGAGCGCGCCGGCGTGTCGGTCGGCACGTTCTATCGCTACTTCGCCGACAAGCACGTCCTGTACGTCGAGGTCGTGCGGCGCATGCTGTCCACGGCGTATGCGGAGATCCTCGCCGGCCTCACGCCGATGCGGTTCGTCGGCCGGGCGCGCACGCAGACGATCGAGGACGCGGTGGCGCTGCTGTTCGAGCACATCCTCCGGCGCCCGGAGCTGTCGCGCAGCATGATGGAGATGTCGCTGCGGGACCCCGCCGTCGCCGAGATGCGGCGCGCGTTCGAGTACGCGTCCGTGGCGCGGCTCACCGAGCTCGTCGCGACCGTGACCCCGCGCGCCGAGATCCCCGATCCGGAGGCGACGGCGTCGGTCCTCTACGGCGCCTGCATGCACTGCGCGTACACGCTGGCCGGGCACGTGGGGCCGCCGACCTTGAGCCCGGCCCGCGCGAAGGCGGCGCTCGTCGCGTTCCTCGAGCGCGCGCTGTTTCCGCCCGCGGCGTAGTCGGCCGCGCGGCCTACGGAACGGTGAAGTCGCCCGCGTCGACGACCGGGCCCGCGCCGCCGACGATGACGTCTTGCTTCAAGACGGCGTCGCTGTCAGGCGGGCGCGTGGCGTCGAACACCGCGACCTCCGTCGTGCCCGCGGGCAGATCGTGGACGACGAACGTGCCGTCGGCGGCGGTGACCGCGAACTCCACCGAGCTCGTCTCGATGGACGCGCCGGACGACGAGTGCTCCTCGGTCTCGAGCTTGGGGACCTCGACCTTCCAGCCCGCCCGCGGCCGCCCCGCGGAGACCACGCGCCCGCGCAGCTCGTAGCGCGGCTGCACCACGAGCTTCAGATCGAGCCGCTGCGCGCCGTCGGCGAGCGTCACGTGGAGCGCGGAGCGCGGGTCGTTGTTGACGGTGAGCTTGTACTCGCCGGCCGGCAGATCGCGCAGCGCGAACGCGCCCCCCGTGAAGTACACGCGCTCTTCGCGCGAGAGATCGCGCACGCGGTCGGTCGCCGTCACCACGACGTCCGTGACCGGCGCGCCGCTCGCCGACACCGCGACGCCCGCGAGCACGCCCGTCGGCTGGATCACGATGGTCTGGCGCGCGCCGAGCGCCAGGTGCGCGACGGTCGCCTCGCCGCCCCCGGACCGCGCCGCGCGCACGCTGTACGTGCCGGCCGCGAGCGCATCGAGGCGAAAGCTCCCGTCCGCCCCGACGAGCCGTTTCGGTGAGGTCCACGTGTAGTGCGGCCGCCACGCATGGCCGTCGTCGTCGATCGCCTCGAGGAGCGCGGTGACGTAAGCGTCGGTGACCGGCCGGCCGCGCCCGTCGACGACGCGGCCCTCCAGCCCCCCGCCCGGCCGCGTCGCCACGAGGCGGACATCGGCCGTCGCGTTGCGCGCCACGGTCACGTCGACGGCGGGGCTCGTCGCGAACACGTCGTCGTTCTCGGCGTCCACCTGCACGCGATATGCGCCGGGGAGCAGCGGCCCCATCTTGAAGGCGCCGACGCGGTCGCTCCGCCCGCCGCCACCGTCGAGGCCGGTGGTGTCCGGGCCCGGCGCCGCCGCCACGCGCACGCCCGCGAGCGGCTGGCCCAGCGCGTCGACGACGAGGCCCGCGATCTCGCCGCCCCGATCGAGCACGACCTCGCACGATGGCGGCGTCGCCGAGGCCAGGGCGGTGACGGCGGCGGCCGGGGCCAGGTAGCCCTCCGCGATGACGCCGACGGTGACCGCGCCCGGCCGGAGCCCGTCGGCGGTGAACGTACCGTCGGCGCCGGTCTCCGCTTGCCCGAAGGACACGCTGTCCGCCGCCTTGAGGCTCACGTTCGCGCCGGCGATCGGCTCGCCGCTACGCGCCCGCACGCGGCCGGCCACGCGCGCGCTCGGCGAGACATGCCACGCGAGGTCATCGACGTCCGAGTCACCGACGACGACATCGGGGTACGGCGCGCGCGACAGCCAGTGGCGACAGCGCGCCTTGACCTCGTACGTGCCGGGGACCACGCCCTCGAGCAGGATCTGGCCGTCGTCGAGCGTGCGGCCGATGTAGAACGTCGAGCCGCCGTAGCGCGAGAGCCAGACCTCGCCCTCGCCCGCGCCGCACGGCTGCGGGCCGGCCGCTGCGTCCGCGATGATGTGGCCGGCGACCACGGCGACGGGATGGATCGCGATGACGAGGCCGGAGACGCGCTCGCCGAGGTCGAGCCGCACGCTCTCGGCCGTCTCGCCGTAGCCGCCGATCGCCGTCGCGGTCGGCTTGTAGCGGCCGGCCGCGAGCTTGGGGATGTGAAACGCGCCGGCGCCATCGGTGCGCGCGTGCTCACCGCCGGCCTCGACGTCCGCATCGGCGACCGGCTCGTGCGTGGCCGCGTCGACGACCGTGCCCGCGAGGGCGCCACCCGGCGTCAGCGCGACGACGACGGCTGCATCGGGCGCCTGCACGGTGACGTCGTTGTCGACGTATCCGTCGGCCGACGCGCGAACGGTCACGTCGCCCGCCGCCGTCCACGTCGTGAACGCACCGTCGGGGCCGGCGATCGTGGAGCTGACCGGGGCGTGCGCGTCGACAGCGACGTCGACGTGGGCCCCGGCGATCGGCGCGCCGCGCACGTCACGCACCACGCCGCCGACGAGCGCGCCGCCGGGCGCGAGGCTGAGATCGACGCCGGCGCGGTCCTGCCCGGCGGCGAGCGCGACGGTCGGCGCGAGCTCGGGGGCCGGTCCCCGCCACGCCGCGCCGGCGAGCTCGGGTGCTGACGCCCAGACCGCGTAGTCGCCGGGCGGCAGCTCGGCGAGCTGCCAGGTGCCATCGGCGGCGACCGGCGTGCAGTGCGGATCGCCCGCGTCGCCCGCGCGCGTGCAGACCGTGGCCGTCGCGACCGGCGCGCCCGCCGACGTCACGCGCCCGGCGAGGGAGCCAGCCGGCTGGTGCCGGAGCTCGGCGAGCCGGGTGCGCGGGCTCGGCGCGGGGCCACGCGCGCTGGGTGACGGCGGTGCCGGGACCGGAGCGCGCAGGTACCAGAGCGCGCCGAGCGCGCAGGCGACGAGCGCCAGGATGACCGCGCCGAACGCGCGCGTGCGTCGCCCGCTCGCCGTCACACGTCGAGGTAGCTGCCCTCGGCCGCCGCGAAGACGGGGACCGCCGTGCCGGCCGCCGTGCGCTCCACGACCTAGTCGATCATGGCGTCGGTCGCGTCGGGCGAGTGGTGGAACAGCGCGAGTCGCTTCGCGCCCGCGCGCTCGGCGACGACCACGCCCGCCCGCGCCGGGGAGTGCCCCCAGCCGCGGCGGAGCGCG
>JANXOM010000322.1 GCA_025353585.1 Deltaproteobacteria bacterium | reverse complement strand
TCGACGAGCCGACGACCGGGCTCGACCCTGTCAGCGCCCGTCGCATCGACCGCCTCATCCGCGAGCTCGCGGGGTCGGCGAGCGCGCGTGGCATCACGGCGATCGTCGTGTCACATGATCTGCCATCGATCCTGGGCGTCGCGGACCGCGTCGCCTTCCTCTATCAGGGGCGCGTCCATGCGTTGGCCACACCACAAATACTTCAGGCCTCCCCCGATCCCGTGGTCCGGCAATTCATGTCGGGGCAGTCGAATGGGCCGATGGAGACGCCTGGCTTCTGATAGGGTCGTGACCTCGGGGGGAATGCGATGACGTGTCCGAAATGCAATGCGAGCGTGGCGCCCGGCGCCGCCTTTTGCGCGTCCTGCGGGACGAGCATGACCGGTATGGGTGGGAACCCGATGCCGCAACCGATGCCGATGCAGGGTGGCTACGGCTATAACCCCTACGGCCAGGGCATGATGCCGATGATGGCGCCGCCGCGGACCTCCGGTCTCGCGATCGCGGGCTTCGTCCTCTCGCTCGTGTTCTGCGGTCTCCTCGGCCTGATCTTCTCGGTCATGGGCAAGAACGAGATCCAGCGCTCCGGCGGCACGGTCGTGGGCTCCGGCTTCGCGACCGCCGGCATCGTGATTTCGATCATCCGCCTGGTGATCGAGGTCATCTACATCGTCGTCGTCATCGCCGCTGTCTCGAGCCACAGCAGCCACTTCTAGTCAGCTCTTTCCACAGACCCGGCTCACGCTTTCTTTCACCGTTGACCGGTCGCCGCGATCTGGCGACCATCCGGCCACTTACCGAGGGATCTAGATGAACTGTCCGAAGTGCGGAACTGTTTTGGCTGATGGCTCGCCGTTCTGTTCGACGTGCGGCACCAACTTGACCGGCATGCCCGGTCAGATGCAGCCCGGGATGGGCCCTGGGATGCCGGGCATGCCCGGGATGCCGGGCATGGGCATGGGCGGGATGGACCCGATGATGATGCAGCCGCCGCGCACGTCCGGCATGGCGATCGCGGGCTTCGTGCTCTCGTTCCTCTGCAGCCTCCTCGGCCTGATCTTCTCGATCATCGGCTACAACGAGTGCAAGAAGTCAGGCGGCATGGTGAAGGGCGAAGGGCTCGCCCTGGCCGGCATCATCATCTCCATCATCAGCATGTTGCTCGGCGTCGCCCTGATGGCCGGCGGCCGGCACTAAGGAGCGCTCGTGTATCGCGACGACTTCGCTGCCGCCCAGGCCCGCCTCGAGACGATCCAGCGCGACCTCGCGACGGCTCAGTCGCAGGGTGTGCAGGACCAGCAGCACATCGCGATGCTCACGCACCAGCTCGCGGCCACCCAGCAGGCGCTCCAGCAGCTCGGCGGTCGGATGCAGCAGATGCAGGGCGCGTACGGCGGCTACGGCGGCATGTATCAACTGCCGTCGCGGCACAGCACCGTGCTCGTCCTGGGGATCCTGTCGCTCGTCGTGTGCTCGGCCCTCGGGCCGTTCGCGTGGTCGATGGGCTCCGAGGAGCTCCGCCGGATCGACGGCGGACTCACGTCGCCGGACGGGCGCGGGTCGGCGCAAGCCGGTCGCGTCTGCGGCATCATCAGCAGCAGCCTTCTCGTGCTGGTCCTCGTGTTCATGATGTTCGCCATGGTCCTCGGCGCCTCCTCCAGGCGCTGACATGGAGCCAGCGATGGCGCGGACCCATCGCATCCACGACGTCGCGGCCCGGCTGGCCGCGGCGCTGTGGGCCAGCTGCATCCTGTTCGGCCTCGCCGTCGGCGCGGCCGGTTCGGCGGCCACGCAGGGCACGCTTGTCAACGACGGGCCCGGCTGTCCGCTCCGCGCGGTGACCGGCTTGCCGTGCCCGTTCTGCGGCATGACGCACGCGACGGTGGCGCTCGGCGGCGGCCACTGGCGCGATGCGCTCGGCTTTCACCCGCTGGCGCCGCTCGTCATCGCGGCGATGCTCGCGCTGATGGCGATGATCATCATCGGCCGGAGCGACGTGCTCAGCCGCGGCCGGCGCTTGCCGTGGATCCTCGGGGCGATCGGCGCGATCTGGGTCGCCCGCCTCGTGATCCCGCTGTTCACTTCTTGACGAGCAGCAGCACCGCGGCGATGCCAACGATCACGAGCGCACCGAGCACGATGCCGGTGATCGCCCGGCCCTTGCCGCGCTTCTCGGGGTGCGTCTTCAGATCGCGGAGCGCGAGCACGCCGAAGATGATCGCGAGGATGCTGAGCGGCGCGAGGACCAGCCCGAACAGCCCGAGGTAGCCCGCCGCGATGGCGAAGCCGCTCTGCGGGCCCATCGGCAACAGCAGATTGAGCGCGCCGCCATCGGTGGGCGGCGGCGCGAAGCGCTGCATCGTACCCGGCGGGTAGAGCAGCGGCAGCGTGCCCGCGGGCACCCACTGCAGCGTGCCCTCCGACCAGACGTTCGTCAACGGGTTGATCTGCCCGGACTGCGCCATCTGCTGCAGCACGGTCGCCGAGACCGGCCCGAGACGATTTGCGGCCACACCGTAGAACCATTCGCCCTGCATGGGCTCCTCATAGCACGAGGGCTCATTCGATCGGGTGCGCGATGATCCGCCACGGCCGCCGCTTCATGATCTTACCGAGCTCCTTCGTGTCCTCGGGGAACTCGGGGTCGTGCACGAGCTTGCCGATGGTGCCCTCGCCGCGCGCGAGGCGGTCCGCGAGGTCCTGCGCCGTCGCGAGCATCGGATCGATCTTCGCCACCGCCGCCCGCGTGCGCGCGATCGCGTCCTCGATGTGGGCGAGCGCGACCACGCCCTGCGTGCCGAGCCGCATCTGCGCGGTGGTGACGCCGGCACGCAACGCCTGGGCCCTCGCATCGAGCTCCGCGAGCGTGACGCGGAGCTCGGCGAGCGTGGCGCGCGCGAGGGCGAGCGTGGCCTGGATGCGCGCGAGGCCCGCGTCGCCGCCGAGCGCGACGTCGCGCGTGCGAACGGCCTCGAGGAGGAGCGCGGCGAGGTCGGCGCGGATGGGCACCGGCGCGGGCAGCGTGCCGAGCGTGCCGGACAAGGCCGTCAGCTCGGCGCGCAGCGCGGTCAGCTCGGGGCGGATGGCGTCCGTGAAGCGCGACGCGATCTGTAAATTCTCCCACATGTTCTGGAGCACGCGATCGAGGCTCGGCGGATCGGAGCCGAGGATCTGGTCGCCCTCGGCGAGGACGGCGCCGGGCTGCGGCGACGGCCCGATCTCGAGGTAGCGCTCGGAGAACGTGCCCTTCGACGCGAGGAAGACATCCCCCCCGCGCGCGACGGTCGCCGCGGCGTGGGCCTCGAGGGCGACCGTGACCTCGACGCCCTCGGCGCCATGCAGGGGCGTCGCCGCGCCTTCAGGCGAGCGCGCGATCGTCTCCACGGTCCCGATCGCGTGGCCCGCGATCGTGATCGCCGCGCCCTCGTGCAGGTTCGCGATCTCGTGGAAGTACACGCGCACGCGGACATGGTCGGTCCACTCGATCCGCCCGGAGACGAACACGACGAACCCGATCGTCGCGGCGAGGACGAGCAGCGCGATCGCGCCGACCCACGTGGCGAGCCGGTCAGCCTGCGCGAGCACCCGCCGCTACTCCTTCCAGAACAGCTTCCACGGGTTCCGCTTGAGGTCGCGGATCATCTCGCGGAGGTCGGCGTAGACGTCGTCGCGCGAGAGCAGCGCGCCCGCGGTGCCCTTGCCCGCGCGCAGGTCGGTGACCAGGCCGTTGATATTATCGATGAGGCCGCCCGCCTTGCCGGCGGCGGTGGCGGCGGTGTCGGCCGCGGTGATCGCCTTGTCGACGCGCGCCTCGGTGACGAGCCCGGTCACGCGCGTCGCGTCCGTCATGAGGTCCTTCGCGGGCGGCGCGAGCGTGGTCAGGGTGGACCGCGCGGCCTGGAGGGTCTGATCGGCATCGGAGAGGAGCGCGGCGACGGGCCGGCCATCGCCGAGGCCCGCGTTGACCTTGGTGAGCGTGGTCGTTGCCTGCTTCGCGAGGTCGGCGCCGGAGGTGATGAGGTCGCCGATCTGCGCCTTGTTCGCGACGAGGAGGTCGTTCAGCTCGTGGACCGCGCTCGCGCTGTTGCCGATCAGGTTCTTGATGTCGACGCGGTCGTCGCGGAGCACCGCGGCCACGCCGTCGAGCACCTCGTAGAGCCGGGCGACGACGAGATCGGTGCGCGGCGGATCGTGGACCCACGGCGCGCCGTGGAGGACCGTGCCGGCGGCGAGCGGCGGGTGCTCCCAGTCCTTGCCGGGCACGATCTCGAGGTACTGCTCGCCGAGCACGCCGGCGGTGTTGATGAACGTCTCGCAGTCGGAGCGCACGCTGTCGTGGGCGCGGTCCTCGATCCACGCGGTGACGCGGACCTGGACGCGCTGGCCGAGCTTGGGATCGAGCTCGCCGCCCTTGAACTCGACGCTCTGCACCTTGCCGACCTTGATGCCGGAGACCTTGACCGGCGCGCCGGGCTGGAGGGCGCCGACGTAGTCGAAGTCGATATCGATCGTGAAGCCGGAGCGCAGCGAGAAGTTGCCGAGCACGAACAGGAAGCCGACGAGGATCCCGCCGGCGATCAGGATCAACAGGCCGACGCGGAACTCGAGCCCCCGTTCGCGCGCCATGTCGATCGGCTAGACGCCGCTGCCGGAGCCGCTACCGCTACCCGAACCCGACCCCGAGCCCGACCCCGAGCCCGCGTCGAGTTGCGGCGCATCCGGGTGCGCCGCATCCGGGTGATTGCCGCCGCCATCGATCAGGGGGTGGCCATCGATCGGCGGCGCGTCGACCTCGGCAGGCGTGACGCCAGAGCCGGTGCAGATCGGCGAGCTCTGCGCGAGGTCGCACAGGAGGCCGGGGTCGCACTCGGATGACGACACGCAGTGCTCGCCGTTCGCCTTGAGCGACGGGCTGCCGCACGCCACGACGAGCAAGGCGACAAACGCGATGGCTGCCCTCATGCGTCCGATACTAGCCCGAAAAAGCGACGAGCCCGTCGGTCAAAGACGGGCTCGCACTGTCGTACCGGGGACCGAGCCTACTGCTGGGGGTAGCCGCCGCCCTGCGGCGGGTAGCCACCGCCCTGCTGGCCGGGACCTGCGCCGGCCGGCGGATACCCGCCGGCGGCTGGCGGCGGCGAGGCGCCACCAGACTTGTTCTTTGCGAACATGCGCTGCGCCTCTTCATACGCACCCGGCGCCGTCATCATGAGGATGCCGAAGTACGCCAGGACGGGCAGCAGCATGTGCGCCAGGATCAGGACGAAGTCGAGGATGTGCGCGGGCGCCGACAAGACGAGCGCGAGGAACAGCAGGACCGGGCCGAGGACCAGCCAGACGAGGAGCGCGGCCGCGATCATCGGACCGAAGGCGTCGACGGCGCGCAGGGCCGGCGGCAGCTTCTGCGGGGGCACCACGAACAAGATGCAGAGCGAGCCGAGCACGATGATCGCGAACCAGATCAGCTGGTAGATGATCCTGACGATCTTGCCGAGGCCGCCGATGCCGCCGAGCAGGCCGTACTCGCCGCCGAACGAGAACGCGAAGCTGAGCGCGCTCAGCAACGACAGGATCATCAGCGCCGCACCGACGCCGATGATGATGCGCGCGATCTGATCTTCCGGCTTCGCGATGCGCGCGAGGAGGCCAAAGCACAACGTCGCGTACGCAAGTGGATAGAGACCGCTGACGGGGTACCCGCCGCCCAGCAGCTCACCGATGAGATAGACGCCCGAGTACGACACCACGAACGGGATCCATTGCAGGACCACGGGGGGCACCTTCGCGCGCAGGTCCGCGGGCGCGGCCGTGACGAGGAGGTACGCCGCGCCCGAAATGATCGGCCAGATGAACCCGGCAAACCCGCCGCCGCTCCACGCAAAGGACAGCGGCGTCAGCGTGACCGG
>JANXOM010000314.1 GCA_025353585.1 Deltaproteobacteria bacterium | reverse complement strand
CTCCGGCGGCGACCGCGCGGCGATCGCATACACGATCTTCGGCTCCTGCCGGCTCGCCGGCGTGGATCCCATTGCATACCTTGCGGACGTCCTCCCTCGGCTCACGCGCCGCATCCGCCTCATCGATCTGCCTGCGCTGCTACCGGCCCGCTGGGCCGCCGCTCGCGCGGCCGCGAACGCCGCATAGCGCTGCCACGGTCACCGGGAGTGAGCAAGTGGGCGATCCCGGTGCAGTAGACCGGACGCTCACGCGCACGCGAGAATAAGCCGCGCGCGAAACGCGAGATCACGATTCACGCGCGACCGCTTTGTGAGCTGAATCAGCTCGGCGTGCTCTTCTTCCGTGACGGTCAGCGCGAGCTTCCTCGGTCGGCCCATGCCCCGTTAGATCATGGCACCGAAAGTTCTGCTAGCGATTCCGTTTCCGGGGGACTAGTGCATCATAACCTAAATCGAGCGATGCAAATATTACTTCATCGCGATCACCGTCTTCTACCGCGAGACGACAGCTGGATGAAAGCTCTGGCTATCGCTACAGTACCGGCGCAAGGGCCTCGGGTTAGAAGGTCGTAGCCCAGCCGACGCTGGCTCCGTCACGCGCGAGGCTGAGCATTGGCATCGAGGCCGGGCGCGACGTCCGGTGCCAGTAGTACAGAGTGGCGGCGACGGCGACGACGCCGCCCGCTATCAGGCCGACGCCGAGGTTCCGTTGGCTGTACTTCTCGGGGCCTTCGACGGGCTCGCCGAACTTGCGGCCGTTGGTGAGTAACGTCGCATAGGCCCCGATGCCGATGGCACCGACCCCGGCGCCGAAGGAGACGACCGGAACGAGCGAAACGATCGAATCGTCGTTCGGCGCGCCCTTCTGGGGTGACGCGGGTGCTGGCTGAGCGGGTGGAGTGCCGCGCTTCGGTCCGATGCTAACCACGTTCACACCGTCGCGCTTGGTGCCATCGGTAAGGAACTGAGCGAGCGACTCGAGCTTGCGTGTGTCGTTACCGTCGAGGATCACAACCCCGCTCCGGGCGATTTCGCCGTTGGCGAAGTACAGGGTACCGATCGTCGCGGGCTTGCCCTGGAGCTGCGTGACCCCGATGACGGCGAGCTGCTGCGCGCCGCCCCACCGGCGAGCGAGCGAGCTCGCGAACGCACCCTCCTTGCTTCCTCGCTCGGCTTCGGTCGCAAATACGAGGCCGATCGATGCGTCGGATACCCAAAGAGAGGAATCCACGTCCCAGGCGACGTCGAGCTTGCTGTCCTCGTTCGCCTTCACCTCGACCTCATACTGTCGGCCCACGGTCCCGGGAACCTGCACGAACACGCGGTACGTGCCCGGCACGAGGTTGGCGAGCGAAGCCTTGCCGATCCCCCTGATCTGGCCGTCGACGAAGACCACTGCCTTGTCTGATTTTACCCGCACGTAGAGGCCGCCGCTCTTCAGCGACTGAATTTGTTTGGACGCGGCGCGATATAGCTGCTCGGCCTCTGGCCCGTACTCGGCGCGTGACACCGGCTGCGTCCCAAACGTTCGGATGAGCTCGATCATTGTGTCGGTGCTGCGTGCGGCGCCATTCGCCTGATGAGCCTCGCTGAGGGCGATTCCGACGAGCGCTTTGAACATCATGTTGGCGTTGGTCGTGTCAATCACAAGCAGACCTGGGTTGCGGTGGATCTGCTCGAGCGAGACACGCAACATGGCTTCGGCAGCGCTGAACTTGCCATGCGTGAACAGGTCATACCCGTCGTCTACAGCCTGCGCGATCGATGCTGGCGTAAGGCTTTCGTCGACCACCCCCGGCCGTGGTACGCGTCCCGACAGCTGGCGCACGACGGTCTCGGGATGAGCTGCGAATCCATGAACTTCGAGGTCATCGAGCAGCACCGCGTTTGCGCCGGCGCTCGGGGCCCGAGTTCCGACGGCGGACTGGACGACGATGATCCGCGCCGTCGCTTCCGGCGCGGCGGCGGCCGCGCTCCAGGCCGTCGCGACCAGCGCGACAGCAGCCAACAGGATGGAGATGCTCGCCGTCCTCACGGCGTCTCGTCCGCGCCCATGTCGCTGTGAACTCCTTGCGGACGAACGTCGCCGTCGAAGTCGACATGCAGCGTTGCCGCGGGGTCGGCCACATCCTTCGCAGGCGATCCGGTCATGATGTGAAAGTTGCTCTGCGAGACGTTAACGAACAGCGGATCGGCGTTGATGTTGCCGGTGCCGGAAGCCGTGTCCGGCCCAATATCGGAAAAAGTGGTCGCGCAGTTGTTGCCGCTGATCTGCGTTCCAGAACCAGCGCCCTGATTGCCGAAGATGATGTTGTCCGAGAACGTCTGCAACTGCGTTACAAGCGAGCAAACGACGCCGGTGGTCGTCCCTGTCGCTGCGACATTACCGGTTACCGTGTTGAAATCGAACAGGTGCGAGCCTGCACCGAGCTGGGCGAAGGAGACACCACCGAACGACGTTGTCGCAGCACCATTCTGCGTGATGAAAGAATTGGTGATGTCGAACTGGGCACCGGAAATTGAGAGGCCGCCGCCGGCGTTGGCGGAGATGGTGGACCGCGAGACGGTAAGCGTGCCACCCGATGCCGAGATCCCGCCGCCAGGATTGTTCGAGACTTTCGCGCGGGTGAGAATCAACTTTGGCGAGCCGCCCGCCGCTGGGATGACCAGCCCAATCCCGCTGGAACCATTGGGAGCATTGCTGATAGAAAGATCGTAGACTGTCAATGCGGTGCCGTCCCCGCTCACTGTCACAATGGCGCCGTTCGCGGCAGTTCGCGTGAGGACTGCACCCGGATTAGCGAGGAAGGTCACGATTCGTCCGCCGCTCACCGTAGTCGCCTCATCGGTCGTCCCAGTGAACTTGACGAACGGACGCGCGGTTGCAAGCGCCTTTGAGACCCTGATGCAGGGAGCCGCCTTGGTGCACGTCGCATTGTCCGTGCCGGCGGGATCGATATAGGCGACGTTTGCATCATCACCGCACGAGCCGTCGGGTAGACACACCTCCGAGGCGCAATCGCTGTGGGCCACGCATGCGCGGCAGGTATCATCGTTGCCGCACGTCGGCGTAGTTCCAACGCACGCCGTGGCGTCGGAGCCCAGACACTGAACGCAGGCACCCGACACCAGGTTGCAGACCGCATCGCTCCCCGAGCACGTCTGGTTGCTCGTGCAACCGGCCGGCGGGCTATCCGGTGCGGCATCCAGCTGCGAGCAGTCGTTGTCCTTCGCACCCGGGCAGTAGAATGGATTCGTCTTGTTGCACCCGACGAAGCCCGCCGGGATCCAGAGCAGCAGTGCGAAGCGATACGAAGTGTTCGTCATGTGGAGTTCCTCAAAAGTGCCCGGCCCAGCCAACGGTAGCGCCGGATGGTACCAGCGACAGGGTCGGCACCGAGGTCGGCGCGACCATCGCCGAATCGCCACGAAACGCGAGGTAGACCCCTACCCCAATCGCGGCGATGCCGACGCCGACGAATCCTGTGCCAAGGCCCGCCGTCTGATGAAATGTCGGCTTCTGAGCGTGTCCCGGGCTCGGATCCTCATCGATGGCGAGCAACACGCCACCACCGATCACGGCGACCGCTCCACCACCGACCACCACCGCAGGGACCAGCCATGACCTTTCTGGTCCGTGCGGCACCACCGGCGTCGGCGAGGTACCGCCCTTGTCCTTGACCGGCCGCAACGTGCGCGAGACCTCCGTGGTTTTTCCCTCGGTGGCGGTTGCCGTCTGAGTCTCGGATTGAAAACCGTCCTTCTCGAGTAACACCACGTGGGAACCTGGCGCGATGTTGAATGTGCCATCGGTCGCGCCGATTGCTGCACCGTCCAGCGTAATGCGCGCGCCGGTAGGCACCGAGTGAACAGACAGAACGGTCCGGCCGTCTCGAACGGCGAGGCGCTTGAGGAGTTCTTGGGTCAGGTCGGTCGACGCCTCGGTCAATTTGTCGTCGGCGCAATGATCGCAGTACCGCTGCGCCGAAACGACCGTGTGGGAGCTGGTCGCGATGAGCTTCCCCGAGAGGACAGTCATCGGTGTGCCGTTCTCGCGCTGGTGCTCGACCCCGACCACGAGAACGTGCTCGGTGGACGTGTTTAGGGACGGCGGGAGACACGCCCATGGCGAGGACGACCCGGTGCAAGTGACCATCGCGTCCGCTTCCTTGTCCGTCAGCGGCTTTGGCGGCAGCGTCCACCCGGCATTCCGCGTCGCGGCCTCGACGGCGCCGCTGATCGCGACGCGCTCATGACGCTCAGCGCTCGCCCCGACGACGACGACGCCGCTCTCGGCCTGAGCCGCCCCGGCCCCCACGAGCCACGCCGCGGAGAGTCCCGCGCTGATCCACATCGATCGCATCCAGGTCACCATTTCCTTTCGAGTGTCGTGGTCTTGTTCGGTTGCACCACGACCGTTGTGGTCTCGTCCTTGCCGAGGTCCTCGTTCGCAAGCCGAACCCGGTAGCGCCCGGCCGGGAGTGCCGCCGTATACGGCGTCGGCCCGGCCGAACGATCGTTGAGCCAGATCTGCGCCCATGGCTTCACGTAGATCGCGAGCGAGCCCGCTTCGGCAGGTTTGGCGTGACCGGCCACATTCGAGTCCGGTGCGTGAGGGCTCGTCGAGGCGTCTACGAACGAAGCATCGACGCGTACTGGACGTACGGACGCCGCATCGTGGACCACGGCGGCCTCGACGTCGGGCTGCCGCCCCGCGTCGACCGGCACCGCGGCTAGAGTGGAAGCGTCGCTCGGGCTGATATCCCCAGCGTTCGCGTCCGCGACAGAAGTGGCATGCGACGCACGCGAACGCACGACCACGACCGCTCCTACGATTCCGCCGATCACGAGGCCGGATGCTATCCCGACCAGGATCCTTCGGCGCCGGTTTGGCGTCGCGATGGGGCTGCGCGTCTCACCGCTCAGCGTCGATGGCGGTCGGGCTGCCGCAAAATGCTCCGCCTCTCGACGCTCGGGCGGGCGACCCGCGTGTTCGCGTGCCGCGCGTGGAAACCGGCCCGCGATGAGCCGCGCGAGGTCGCTTCGACCATTCGTCGGAGCGTCGGCACAGCGGGCCAAAGCGAGGATCGCGGCTTCCGCCGTCGCGAAGCGAACATTGCGGTCACGAGCAAGAAGCATCATGACAACGGCATCCAGCTCGGCCGGGATCTCGGGCCGGACCATACGCGGCGGAACGATGGTCTGGAAAAACACCTGGGCGACGACGCCGGACGGGTCCCCCTGGAACAGCGGCCGGCCGGTCAGGAGCTCGTAAAGCACTACGCCGAGCGAGAATAGATCGGCGCGCGGATCGAGGGCCTCGCCATTGGCCTGTTCGGGGCTCATGTAAGCAAGGTGGCCCTTGACGGCTCGCGTCGTAGCGCTGCCGTCGGCGTCGAGCACCTTGGCGAGTCCGAAGTCGGACACCTTCACCGCACCCTCCCACGACAGGAGCACATTGTGCGGCGCGACATCGCGGTGGATCACTCCGCGCAACCCACTCACCGGATCGTGGAGATCATGCGCGAACCCCAAGCCGCGCAATATCTCCGACGCGATGAAGATCGCGACGCCTACGGGCATCTCGCCACTCGCGATCAGCGTCGCCAGATCCATACCGTCGACGAGCTCCATCGCCAGGAACAGGCGGCCCTCGGGATCTCGATCGAAGTCGAAGACGCCGACGATGTTCGGATGGCCAAGACGCGAGGCGATGCGCGCCTCTTCGACGAACATTGCCGCGAATGCTGGTTGATTCGAGTAGCCCGCGAGCACGCGCTTGATCGCGACCGGTCTCTCGAATCCTTCGGCGCCGACCGCGGTGGCCGCGAACACCTCGGCCATCCCGCCTGCCCCGAGCTTCGCTCCAAGTCGGTAGCGCGCCACCACGGCGCCAGGCTCCGTGCGCCCGGCGGGCGCATGAACAACGTCGATCAGGGAGGTCGGCTTGGTCGACCGCGCGGTCTCCAGCAGGTCGTCGGGACCCGCCTGCGCAGATCGCCGCACCGTCTCGCCAGTCGTCACGGCCGGAATCTGCGTCTCGCGGGGAGGCCACATCCGCGGGGCTAGGTCCTGCCCAGAGGAGTTGCGAACTGTCTCGACGCTCGGCGGCGCCTTCTCGACCAGATCCTTGGCGAGGCTCGCGAGCATGTCGGCGCCGCTCGGTACGTGCGGCGGGATCGCCGGCGTTACGGACGCCAGCGCGACGGCGAGCGCGCGCATCGACTGTGGGCGATCGGCGAGCTTCACCTCGAGCGCGCTTCGCAGGATCGTCTCCCACTCCGCGGGCATCGAACCGGCCGGTAGCGGTGCCGGCCGCTCCGTCATCTGCCTGAAGTAGAGGACACGCGGATCCTGGCGTCCCCACGGCAGGTCACCGGTAAGCATCTCCCACATGACGATCGCGAGCGCGTAGACGTCGGCGAGCGGCGAAGCATCCGCCGCCGTGCCGTACTGCTCCACGGCCATGTAGCCCGGCGTTCCAACCGACATGCCGGTGTGCGTCTTGCCGTCGAGCTCGGAGAGATCGCGCGCGATGCCCAGGTCGATGAGCGTGACGTGATACGGGTTGTCGTCCGAAGCCGTGATGAAGATGTTTCCGGGCTTGAGGTCGCGATGGACGATCCCGAGCTGGTGGGCGTGCTGTAACGCGCTGCAGATCTGGACCACAATGTGGAGCGTCCGGTGAGTCGTGAACCGGCCGTGCGCGCGGATGTACTCGTCGAGTGGCTTGCCCTCAAGGAATGGCATCATCAAGAACGGCGTGCCATCGGCGAGCGCCCCGAAGTCGTCGATCGTGATGATGTGCTTGTGGCGCAGCTTGGATACGGCCGTCGCCTCGCGCTCGAAGCGAGTCCGGATTCCTTCGTTCTTGGCGTGCTCGCCAAGCAGCACCTTCACAGCCTTCTTCGTGTTCTCGAGTCGCTCGTGAACCGCGACGTAAATGGCGCCCATGCCGCCGGAAGCGAGCTGCTCCCTCAGAACGTACCGGCCGATGTGGGTCCCGATCAGTGGATCGCTACTACCGCGCGCATCACTCGTACGATTCATCTCTCCGACCCCGCGCCGAGTGTGCCCAAACCACCACGAGGATTCAAGCTGAGCCTGGTGCGAGTGCGAGGGGCAGCGAGAGCCCGAGCTGCTGGAACCAGAAGTGGAACGACGACCGGCTCGTGCCCAGGGAGGCTGCCGCCTTGCGCAAAGAGCCCGCCCGCGCGATCGCCACGAGGCGGGTGGCGGCCAGGCGGAGGCTCGGCAGGTTCTCTGGCCATGCGTAGCTTCGCAGCGCCTCCTGATTCTGCGCCGTCACGTCCGTGATCCGCAACGGCCCGTCACCCGCGGCGAGGATGTGGTCGAGGAGCGGAAGGATCGCGGTAGGTCGCAATGAAAGCGGCCTAACAGGTCGTTGAAAAACCGCTGAACTCGGCGCGTGGCTCCCCCGTTCGCGGTCCGGCCCGCGCCGCCGTTCGGCGAGCCCGCCGTCGTTGCCGCCGGGCC
>JANXOM010000284.1 GCA_025353585.1 Deltaproteobacteria bacterium | reverse complement strand
AGCACCGGCGCCGTCCGCGCGGCCGCCTTGTCGTAGCCCCCGATGAACATCTGTCCGCGATCCGGACACATCTGGAACGCCATGATCTCGGTCGTGCCGCTGGCCGCGAGCACGTCCGGATACGCGCTCGTCCCCGGATCGAGCAACGCCGCCGGTCCGAGGCCGAGGATGCCCTGGTAGCTGTTGTCCGTGAAGAACTTGTTGCTCTGCGAGGTGATCGAGACGAAGTCGAGCGTGACCATCGTGTCCGCCGACAGCCCCGCCCGATCCTCGAAGACCTCGCCATGCCAGCCGCTCTGGTCGGCGTACTGGGCGTCGTCGGTCTTCAGCTTGTCGGTCGCGCCGCTGCCCGGGGCGTACTCCGGCGTCACGCCGCACGCCGTACAGGTGGTGGACGCGACGGCCGTCACGGTCGAGCCGGTGTCGATCTGGGTGGAGAACAACTGACCGCCTACCGTGAGCGGCGCGGTGTATTCGATGCCGCCAAAGCTCTGCAGGGGGATCGTGACGCCGGCGAACGCGGGCGGGGGCGCGTCGGCCGCGGGCCCGTCGTCGACGCTGTTGCCGTCATCGCCGCCGCAGCCGACCATCGAGGCAAACAGCCCCAGCATGCCCATCCCCAGCGCAGCTCGAATCAACATGGGCCGACCGTACCGAGGTCGCCGCGCCGCCGATACGCCGCGCTGCTCGCAGCCGATGAGATGACTGATGCGCGCGCGTGCGCATCGGGCGCGCCGTCCTGGCGCCCTGGCGAATTGGCTCCGCCGTCAGAACCGATAGGCGATGCGAAAAAAGCCGGTCAGGCCGGTGATCGCCGGATCCGTCACCACCTGGCCCGCCGTCCGCGAGCTCTGGATGTTGGTCCGCGTGATCCACGCGCTCCCCATCGCCATCCAGTCGCGGTCGAGCCGGTAGTAGACCGTACCGCCAACGGAGACCATCGACGTCGCCGCGGATCCGAAGCACGCGTCGAGCGTGCCGGGCGAGCAGGTCTGCCCCACGCTCGAGTCGCTCGTCTTCGTATACGCGACCTCGGCTTCCCACTCGCCGCGCCCGTTCTTGATGTCGTGCGCGGCCGACGCGCGCAGGCCGAAGATGTCCGTGTGCTGGTACTGGATCGAGCCAACGCCAAAGGTCTGCACCACGTCCAGCGCGAGCCGCGCGTCCTTGATCGAGTGCCGGTCCGTCAGCGATGCGTAGACCTCGACGCCCTCCTCCGCCTTGAGCACCACGGGCGTCGAAGCGATGCCGCCGCCGATCGCCTGCAGGGTCACGTCGGGGCGGTACTTGAACGAGAGCGCGCCGGTCAGCTCGAAGCGCTGCAGCTCGCCGAGCCCGGCCGAGGCGCTGCCGCGCGCCGAGTTCGTCGACAGCCGCTGCAGATAGACCTCGTTGTCGATGTAGTTGAGGCTGTTGTCGGCGCTGTTCAGGAACGCGCCGGCCTGGACGCTGAGCGTCTCGCTGTCGACCCGGTTGAAGCTCGCCGTCAGGCGGAGGCGCGGGCTGGGCTTGTAGTTCGCGCCGACCGAGATGTTCGTGAAGTTGCTGGCCTGCGCGTTCGTGCCGATGAGGTCGATGACGGCGAAGTGATACAGGTCGAGCTTCGTGCCGTACCGCCAGTAGCCGGTCGACGTGCCGAAGATGCGCGGCTGCTCGCCACCGCCGAGGGGCGCCTCGACCACGCCTCCGAACGAGCCGTACGCGTTGACGGTGCGGTACGCCGCGCCGAAGCCGCCGGTGCCCGTGAAGCGGCCGACGTTCTGCCGGGTGCCCGCCGCGTCGACGAAGTTGTCGGAGATGTAGTCCGTGGTGATCGAGCGCGAGCCGCGCAGCGGGAACAGGCCGCCGAAGCCGAGCAGCGTGAACTTGTTGGACTGCGCGTAGTCGACGCGAATGCCGTCGATCTTGACCGCCGCGAGGTCGGGGATGAACTGCCGGCCGATGAAGATGTCTGCGCGCGCGCTGTTGCGGACGATCCACAGCTCGCGGATGTCGTACTCGTTCCCGCCCGTGAGGCCGGACTGGATCTTGTTCTCGGTGCTCGTGCCGGGGTTCGGATAGACGACGCCGGTCGTGTTCTGGCCGGGGTACGCCACGAGCCGCATGCGCGCGTCGATGCGGGCGTCCCAGCTGCCGCCGCCGATGTGCCGGAAGTCCGTCTGCAGGCGGAGGTCCGTGAACATCCGGCTGAGGTTCGAGTTCGAGGTGCCGACGTTGTTCGCCGTCGGCAGCGGCAGGTCGTACGCCCCGCCCTTCTCCGTGTAGATCATCGACGTCGACGCGATGCTGCCCTGGACCAGCGTGCCCGTCTCGGTCTTCGCGCTGTCCTGCTTGTCGACGTAGAAGCGGTCCTTCTCGAACTCGTTCGTCTTCTTCTTCGTGCCGAGGTCGTGGCCGGTCAGGTCCTGCTTCTTGAAGTCCTCGTCGGCGTCGTCGGTCGACTTGCCGCCCTTCTTGCCCTTGCCGCCGCCACCGTCGTCCCCGTCGTCCCCGGCGCTGTCGTCGCCGTCGGCCGCCTTCTCGGCCCTGGCCTCCTTCTTGGGCTCGGCCTTGTCCTTTCGTGCTGGCGTCTTGTCCCGCTTCGGGGTCCCTTTCTTCGGGGCCGGCGTGGCGTCGTCGTCATCGGCGTCCGTCGCCGTGGCTTCGTCGTCCTCGGCGGCGGCCGGCGCCGCCTTCTTCTTCTTGGCCGACGCGGGCGACGCCGCGCCGACCACGCTGACGGCGACGAGCATCCACGCGAGCCGCTTCACCGACACACCGACTCGCGGCCGATGCCGCTGTTGAACATCTTGGTCGCGCCGAGCCAGGAGTTGACCCCGTGGCAGGGCGAGCAGGTTCCGGTCTGCGGGTGCGGCACGCCGCCCGTCTGGCCGGCGCGCACGGCGTCATCGTGGTGGCAGCTGACGCACGTCTGCGCGATGCCGGGGAAGTTGCCGCCCTTGTGGCAATCGAAGCACGCGATCGTGCGGTGGACGCCGGCGAGGTTGCAGCCGACGCGGCCGTGATCGAAGCGCGCCGGCGCGAACGACCACTGCGTGTGGCACTCCCCGCAGCGCGGCGAGAGGCCGTTGTTGTGGATGTCGTCCTGGCGGTGGCAGTTGATGCAGAGATTGCCGCTGCCAGCGAGCGGGCGGTTGTCGCGGTGGCAGCGCTCGCAGGCGATGTTGTCGTGACCGCCCTTGAGGGAGAAATCGCCGACGTCGTGGAGCGGCTTGATGTCCTCCCACGTCCGGGTGTTGTGGCAGGTCTCGCACGTGATGCCGTACTGGCCCTTGTGGACCTTGGGCTCGGGATGGCAGCCGAAGCAGCTCGTCGGGCGCGGCTTGAACGTGACCGACGGGTGGCAGTCCGCGCACCGGACGGTGAGGTGCTTGCCGTCGAGGCGGAACGCCGACATCGTGTTGTGGTTAAACGTGTTGTCGCCCGTCTCGACGTGACAGCGCTCGCACTTGTCGCCGAGGCGGCCCTTGTGCGCGTCGTCCTTGGCGTGGCAGCCGTCGGCAGAGCAGTTGCGCGGGGTGTCCTTGAACTGCTTCGTGGGGTGGCACGACTCGCACTTGTTGTTCTTGTGCTCGCCCTTGAGCTCGAAGCCCGGGTCCCCGGTGGACTGGAACTTCTTCTGCTGGTGGTCGAACCTCTCGGCGCCCCACGACCCGGACGGATGGCAGCTCGCGCAGTCGTCGCCGAGGCTGCCCTTGTGCAGCGAGTCCTCGTGGCAGTGACCGGCGTTGCACTGCGGATCGATGTGGCTGAACGACGTCTTGCCCTTCTTGTCGCGGCCCGTGTGGCACAGCGCGCACGCCACGTCCTTGTGCTTCTTGACGAGCGGGAACGTGGAGCTCGGGCCGCCGTGCGCGGCCTTGAACTCGAAGTTGTTCGTCGGGTCCGTCTTGATGTTGCCCGGCTGCTTGTGGCACTGCGTGCACTGGTTGCTCTTGTACTTGCCCTTCGGGTGCTCGGGATCCGAGTGCACCGTCTTGTGCTCGTGGCAGTCCATGCACGCGATGTCGCCGTTGAAGTTTTCGAAGTCGGCCGGGCCGGTGCCGCGGTGGCACGCACGACAGCTGACCTGAGCGTGCTTGGCCTCCAGGGGGAACTTCGTGCGGCTGTGGTTGAACACGCTGGCAATGAACTTCGTGCCGCCGGACGGGTGGCAGACGTTGCACCGCGGGGGGCTGCCGTACTCGTTAAACCGGTCGCCGTGCTTGTTGTCCTTGGCGTGGCAGCCCGCGACCTCGCAGGCGCCGCTCGGCTTCGTGGTGCCGAGCGCCTTCGTGTGGCAGTCGTAACACTTGATCTTCGAGTGCGTCGGCCCGAGGTCGAACCGCGTGTTCGCCGTGTGATCGAAGTTCTGCTGCTTGAGCGTCTTGAACGTCGGCGAGTGGCAGAGCTCGCAGTCCTTCGTCCCGAACAGCTGCCCGTCGTGCACGCTCTGATGACAGCCGGCGTTCCCGCAGGCGTCGGCCTTCGGGAACGGCAGGTTGAAGACGCTCTTCGGGTGGCACTTGCTGCACGAGACGTCGCGGTGGCTGCCGAGGAGCGGCATCGCGGCGTCCTTGCGATCGTCGTGGTTGAACTGGCGTGACCCTTCCGGCTTCGCCGGCTTCCACACGCTCTCGGTGTGGCAGCGCTCGCACGCGAGCATGTCCTTGCGCTCGAACTTGTGCGGCTGATCCTTGTTGTGACAGCTGCCGCAGAGCCGGTCCGTGCCCATGTAGCGGCGCAGGCCCTGCTTGTCCGCGCTCTTGTGGCAGTCCTTGCAGTCCGTCTTCGCGTGCTTGCCCTTGAGCGGCCAGCCGGTGAGCTCGTGATCGAAGCCGGCTTCACCGCCCTGGAGCGAGCTCCAGCCCATGAGGTCGTAGCTCCGGCTCTTGTGCTCGTGGTGGCACGACTCGCACTTCTTGCCGCGGACCTTCGGCGACGCGTGGAACCCCTTGCCCGCGCCGATGCGCGACGCGAGGTTCTGGTGGTCGTGGCAGCCAAGGCACTTGTCGTTCGACAGCTCCTTGCCGTTGTTGATGTGACAGTCCGCGCAGTGCTGCGCGTTGTCGAGCGCGCCGTGGCTCGCCGATAGTGCACCCGGGGAGGTCCCGAAGAAGTCATCGTCAGCACGCGCCGCGGCGGGGCGGAGCACGCCGAGCCCGAGCCAGACGAGGATCGCCGTACAGGCGACCACAACCGCGCGTCTCATCGGATGAGATGCTACCACTTCGCGCCGGCCCAGCTCAGGTAGATATGAGCGGTCGCGACCGCCGTGAGGATCACCGTGAACGGGACGTGAACCTTTTTCCACGAGTGCAGGAGCAGCTGCGCCTTGGGCGCGACAACTTGTCGCCGGGTGATCACGATCATGCGGGCCGCCCGGCGCGCGAGATCCTTGCGCGTGCGGCGCTCGGTCACGCCGAGCTGCTTGAGCCGGCCGCGCCGCGCGAGCGTGCGGAAGCTGCGTCCGATGTCCTCGGCGAACAGCCACCACAGCGCGCGCACGACGCTCGGGCTCTGCGCCACGTGCTGTGCCCGCTGCCCCGCGACGGCCAGCTCGCGGTCGATCTCCGCCATCGGCACGGTCAGGCGCGACCGCGCCGCCTGGAACGCGCGCTCGTGGTCGAGCTGCTCGAGCTCGACGCCAGACGACATCTCCGGCACCTGCGTGTAGAGGTAGCGCCCCAGGAACCCGGAGATCACCACGATCACCATCGTCCAGAAGGCGACCGTGACCCAGCCCTCGAGCTTGAGCGCCGAGTGCAGCGCCACGAACATCGGGCCGACCGTGCCCGCCATCAGGTGGAAGTCGAACCACATCGTGTTCGAGGCGATGAAGCGGAACGCCTTGATGCGGCGGAAGATCGGGTAGATCGCCGCGATGATCATGAGCCCCGTCCCGATGGCGCCCGCCCAGGTCGACAGCTGATCGCCGGCGTGGAACTTCATGTCGAGGCTGTCGAGGAGGTTCTCCTTCGTCGAGTCCGAGAACTTGAACGAGTGGCGGAGCTGGAAGAACCGATACGACGCCTCGGGCAGGTAGTGCAGGAGCGCGGCCTCGGCGCTCGCGATCAGGAACACCAGCAGGCCGATCATCCACATGAGGAGCGGCGCGTAGCGGCCGCGCTTGACCTTTGCGATGCCGCCGGAGCGGATCGCGAGGCCCTCGGTGAACGGCATCACGGGCAGGACCTCCTTGCGGTCCTTCTTCGTGAGCTCGACGTCGAAGCCGTTCTTCGCGAGGCGCGCCATCCCCGCCGAGCGCTCGCGGAACAGGTCGTACGCGTTGATCTCGATCAGCGACCCGGTCGGGCACGCCGAGACGCACGCCTGATCGCCGTACGCCATGCAGTGATCGCACTTGCTCGCGATGCGGCGCGCCTTCGCGATGCGCGGCGTGCCGGCGCCGTGCTGCAGCATGTTCTTCTTGTCGAGCCGCGCCTTGAAGCCCTTCTTGAAGGTCGGGGCGTCGGGCTCGACCTCGACCATGTCGATCGCGCCGTAGGGGCAGCTCTGCGCGCACGCCGTGCAGCCGGTGCACGTCGACTCGTTGATGACGACCTCCTTCTTCTTCTCGTCGTACTTGATCGAGTCGTACGCGCACGGATCGATGCAGCGCTGGTCGGTGCAGGTGCGGCACGTGAAGATGAAGTCCAGCATGCCGAGCTGGTAGCCGCCGAGCGTGAGCCGCTGCGCGCCGTAGCGATCCTCGCAGGCCTCCTCGCAGAGCTTGCAGTCGATGCAAAGGCCGAGCTGGCGGACGCGGACCATCTCGCCCGAGACGCTGATGCCGTGGCGGACAAAGAAATCGAGGAGCTCCTGCTTGACGCCGGACACCCACGCGAGCCGCTCGCGCGACACGCCGAGCGCGCGCCGGAGCCGGCCCTCGAACACGGGGTGGCGAACCGCGAGCTCGGCGATCCAGCGCTGGTCGAGGTCGAGGAGCTTGGACGGCGCGGCCGTGTAGAACGCGATCGGCTGGCCGCGGGCCGCCTGCAGCGCGCCGGAGTTGAACAGATCGCCCTGCATGAACAGCGCGATGTTCTTGAGCGCGATGCGGGCCAGCGGCGGCGGCTTGATGAGGGACTCCGCGTCCCGCTCTTCCTTGCTCGCGTGTTCGTGGGCCACCTGCGCGTTGTGCCGGTCGAGGAGCTCGTTCTCCATGAACACGGCGGCGGCGACCTGACCCTCGGCCACATAGACGACCGGCGCGGGCTGGCCGTTCGCGAGGCCGATCGGGTCGAGGACGAAGGCGTCGCGCTCGACCATCCGGTGACGGATCCCGCCCTGCGCGACGGCGGCGATCAGGTCCTGGTCGGGAATCCCATCGAAGATGGGCAGCGCGCGGATGACCGCGTACTCCCCCTCCATCCCGGGTGGTAGCATCCCGCCCATTCCGACCGGGGCATGTTGCTGGATGGCCAAGTTCGACTCACTACGCAAGCAAGGGTCGAGCCCGCTGGGCCCCCTCCCCGTTTGCGAGCTGATTCTAGCAGGATGCGCATAAAGGTGTCGCGGTGAGCCGGCATCACCGGGGGGCGTTGTCCTCGGGGCGAGGCGCTCGCCTGGGCCTGCTGACCACAATCGTCGTCGGTATTTCCGTCGGAGGGGGAGCGGGCGCCCGCGCGGACGGCTCGGCCAGCGTCGGAATGCCGCACGTGATCCCGCCCATCACCACGGACCTGCCGCCCCGGAGCGGCCCCCCGGTGTCCGGCGGCCCGTCCGGCTTCCGCGCCTCGTCGGACCTCGACGGCTTCTATCTCTGGCTCGGGCCGACCGGCGCGGCGACCCACCTCGACGCCCGCTGGGACAGCGCTTTCGGCGGCGATCTCGCGGCGCTACGCATCCGCGAGCACGCGCTCGTGGGCGCGCTTGGCGGCGACTTCGGGTTCTCGAAGTACACGGCGAGCTCGGGCGGGAAGCTGTGGCTCGACGGGGTGGTCGGGACCCGCGTCGCGGGCCGGACCATGGTCGGCTTGACCGCCGGGCCCCTCCTCGAGGTCTCCGATCTCCAGCACCCGCGGGCCGGCGCGTCCGTCGGCGCCTGGGCGTTCGTGGGCGTGACGCCGTTCGTCCGGGTCGGCCTGGTCAACGAATCCGGGACGTTCGTCGAGCTCGGGGTCCGCGTGGCGTTGCCCGTGTTTCGGCGCTGACGTCGGTGATCCGACGTGGTTGACAGGCCCGCTCCGCTGCGATAGGTATGCGCTCTCACGGGGCGTAGCGCAGCCTGGTAGCGCACTTGGTTCGGGACCAAGGGGTCGCAGGTTCAAATCCTGTCGCCCCGACGTGAGCCACGGAGTCGACGAGAGTCGGTCTCCGTGGCAGTCTTTTTTCGGTTATTGTGGTCGAGGTGGTGGCGACAGGGACTCCTTCTTCTCCGGCGGCCGCGGCTCCCACGGGGACCGCGCTGCGCACGTCGGCGAAGCTGTCCGTGCTCGTCATCGATGACGATCCCGATATCCTGGAGTACCTGACGGACTTCCTCGGCGCCGAGGGCTTCGAGGTGACGACGCTGTCGAACCCCCAGCAAGCCGTCGATCGCATCCGCGACGAGGTGTTCCATCTGGTGGTCCTCGACCTGATGATGCCGAAGGTGTCGGGTCTCGACCTGCTGGTGCAGATCCGCGCCGTCGACGACGACATCGCCGTGATCATCCTGACCGGCTACCCGTCGCTCGAGAGCGCGTCGGCGTCGATCCAGCACGAGGTCTCGGCGTACATCCACAAGCCGTTCACCCCGGCGGAGTTCCGCGACGTGATCGCGCGGATCGCGAAGAAGAAGGGCCTCGTGCTCCGGCGCGAGGACGAGCTGCACGCGGCGATCGGTCGGCAGATCCGCGACCTGCGCAAGGCGCGCGGGCTGACGCTCAAGCAGATGGCGCGGCGGACGAACCTCTCGGTGTCGCTGCTCTCGCAGATCGAGCGGGCCGAGTCGAGCGCGTCGGTCTCGAGCTTGTTCAAGGTGGCGACGGCGCTCGACGTCCCGCTGACGGATCTGTTCGGCGGCTATTAGTTATACTCGCGCACGTGCCGCTTCCGATCCGTATCTCGCCGTCGATCCTGTCCGCCGATTTCGGCAAGCTGGCCGAGGAGGTCGGCGCGATCGGCTCCGCCGACTACGTGCACGTCGATGTCATGGACGGGCACTTCGTCCCGAACCTGACGATCGGCCCGCTCGTCGTCGAGGCCGTCAAGCGCGCGACGAAGCTGCCGCTCGACGTGCACCTCATGATCGAGGACGCCGACCGCTGGGTCGCCGCCTATGCGAAGGCCGGCGCGGACATCATCGGCGTCCACGTCGAGGGTAACCCGCACATCCACCGCACGCTCGGGCAGATCAAGGAGCTCGGCAAGAAGGCGTCCGTGGTGTTGAACCCGGGGACGCCCGTCGAGGCGATCGAGTGGGTCCTCGGCGATGTCTCGCAGGTGCTCGTCATGTCGGTGAACCCGGGCTTCGGCGGCCAGCGCTTCATCGGCACCACGCTGCCGAAGATCGCGCAGCTCCGCCGCATGATCTCCGAGCGCGGCCTCGCGGTGGAGATCGAGGTCGACGGCGGCATCAAGCTCGACAACATCGACGCCGTCGTGCGCGCCGGCGCGAACGTGCTCGTCTCGGGCTCGGGCATCTTCGGCACCGGCAACTACGCGAACACGATCGCGGAGATGCGGCGCCGCGGCGAAGCGGCTCGCGGTTAGCCACCCGGCGCGCCGCGTGAAGCTCGCGGCGGAGAGCCGGCGGGTCAGTTGAAGCTGAGGTCGTCGGGGTCGCGGGCGTCGAGCTCGTCTTGCGCGCGCATGGCACGGCGGCGGCCCATCACGCCCATCGCCGCGATCACGCCGCCGCCGCCGACGAGCACGAAGATCAGCGCCGTGATGATCGCGTAGGCCTCGGGCGGGAACAGCGGCGAGCGCCACGCCACCCACCCGAGGACGAGCGCGGCGACGGCGAGCAGCGAGCCACCCGCGATGAGGTTCGACGCCTCCGCGAGCGGCGACTCGACCTGCGGGCTCGCGAGAGGGCCGGCGTCACTGCCGCGCGGCGGATCGAGATCGGGCGCGACCGGACGCTCGGCGGCGGCGGCGAGCGTGGCGAACAGCTCGGCGGGATCCGCGATCTCGCGCGAGGTCCGCGGCGCATGTGCCCCCAGCAGGACGCGCTCCGCGGCCTCGCGATCCGCGCGCGTCCCGCTCTCGAGCGCGCGCAGCTTGAGGACGCCGTACGCGATCACGGCCTCGTGCGCATCGGCGGCACCATCGCGCGCGATGTCCCGCGGCGTGCCGGGCGTGCCGAGCCGGTCCCAGTGCGCCGTCAACGAGCGCAGGAGCCGCGCGCGCTGGTCGACGGACATCCACTCCGGCTCGCAGCGCGTGCCGAACGCGAGGCGATTGAAGACCGAGCGGCGCTGGGCGAGCGCGCCGCGGCGCGAGCGCCAGGTCCAGGCCCACGCCGAGGCCGTCGCGAGCGCCACGACGAGCGGGACGGCGATCGCGAGGGGCGCGGCCAGGGCGAGCACGGCGATCGTCGGCGCCCACCAGCGGAGGTACGCCGCCGCGATGCTTCGCTTGTGCAGCGGGATCGCGAACGCGCCGTGGTGCGCGGTCACCCAGACCGAGCCCTTCGGGATGATGGGCAGGAACTGGAACTGCACGAACACGGTCTGTGCATACTCGCCGCCGATCGCATCGACGCGCCCGTACGCGCGGTAGCCGGTGAACGCCATCGGCACGGACTAGGCGACGGGCGTGGCGGCCATCGCGCGGCGCGCGCAGCGGACACCGCGGATCGAGTACACGCCGAGGCCGAGCGCGACGAGGAGCCCGAGCCACGCGCCGATCGCGAGGGCACGCGCCTCGCAGACCGACTCGACGGTGAGGTACAGCCGCTCGATGCCGGGCTCGTTGCGCATCTCGTCGCGCCACTGGCGATCCTCGTAGCCGGGGAGCGCGAGCTTGCCGGTGATCGGGCCGAGCGTGTCGAGATCGGTCACGTCGGGGCCGGCGAGGACGGCCATCTTGTGCGCGCTCGCGCCGGCCTGGGCGCCGTCGTCCGCCTGCTCGCAGAAGAAGACGTGGTGCGTGGTGCGCGAGCCTTCCTGCAGATCGCCGACGTAGTCGGAGTGCGCGCAGGTCAGCGTGGCGAAGTCGCCATCGCCACGCGCGGCCACGACCTCGGAGACCGTGCCCGCGGCGACGGGGCGCAGCGCGCGCGTCGTGCTCATCACGCCGCCGAAGCAGACGAGGCCGAGCACGAGGCCAGCCACGCCGAACTTCTTGGCGCGCACGACAGGCGCCTGGACGCGCTTGCGGCCGGCGACCGCGGCCTGGACGGCGCCGGTGCTGTGGGCCTCCACGGAGGCCGCGGCCGATGCGATCTGGTCGTGCACGGCGGCCGGCGCGGGGCGCGTGCCCTCGCGATACGGGCCGTCCTCGGCAGCGGGCAGCGGATCGTGCGTGCCGCGGAGGATGCGCTCGGCGGCGTCGCGCTCGTCCCGGCCGCCGTGCTCGAGGGCGGACAGCGAGAGGAGGCCGTAGGCGATGACGGCCTCGCCGGGGTCGGTCGCGCCGAACTTGCCGACGTCGTTCGGCGAGCGCTGGGCGCCAGAGCGGTCCCAGCGCGCGCGGAGGTTGGCCCCGACCTGCGCCCGGACCTCGGGCGACATGGCGGACGGCTCGCAACGCATGCCGTACGCGAGGCGGTTGAAGTCGCTGCGGCGCACGGCGAGCTCGCCGCGCACGGAGCGCCACGACCAGGCCCACGCCGACAGGCCGAGGAGCGCGAGCGCGATGGGCACGCCGGCGACGAGCGGGGCCGCGGACAGGGTCGCGATCGCGGCGATGGGCGCCCACACGCGCAGGTACGCGGCGGCGACGCTCTTGCCGTGCAGCGGGATGCTGAAGCCGGTGCGCTGGTTGCCGACCTCGGACGTCACCCAGAACGAGCCCGTCGGGATGAGGGGCACGTAGTAGATGTGCGCGAACGTGGTCTGCGCGTACTCCGAGCCGTGCGCATCCACGCGTCCATAAGACCGCCGACCAAAGATGATGATCATCGCGCCCGGAGTATGCCCGACCGCGGCGCTCGCGGCATCAGTTTCAGCGGCGGCGGCGACGACGACCGTGCCAGGACAGGATGCCGGCGACGAAGCAGAGAGCCAGCGCCCCGACGCCCGTCGCGGTCGCCGCGCACGACCGCGCGAACGTCAGCGCCTCCGTGTCGAGGAGGACCGGGATCCCCCGGTCCTCGGCCATCACGCGTCCGATCCATCCGTCCGTCCCGACAGAGCGAACCTCCCCGGCGATGACGGGATCGAGCTCCGCGGTCCCCGCGCTGGCGATCACGGCGAGCGTGTGGTGGCCCTGGACGCACATGTACGCCTCGTCCAGCGTCTGGTGCTTCTCGTCGGCATGCCGACCGGCATGCACGACGCGATCGCACGTCACCGTGACCATCGCGCCGTGGACATCGCCGGTCGCGAGCGCGGCGAGCGTCACGGCGGGCGGCGTCTCGCACCTGGGCGCGTACCGGAGCACCAGCGCCGCACAGGTGGCGGTCACGGCGAGCGCGAGCGGGATGCCCACGGTGAAGACGCCCGGGCTCCGCACGCCACGCCGCCGCTCGGCGCGCGCTTGCGCGAAGGCCTGATGCGTCACGGCCATCGCCGAGATGATCTCGTCTGCGCTGCACGCGGGCGTGCCCCCGGCGAGCTCGGCCGCGGCGGCGCTGATGCCGCCATGAACGTCGGCCGCGGTCAGGGCCGGCGGCGCGCGATAGGGGCCGCCGCCCAGCGTGCGCACGGGCGGCTCGAAGTCGCCGCGCAGCACGCGATCCGCTGCGGCCGCGGACGAGCCGCCGCCGACCGCGAGACCCTCGAGACGCAACATCCCGTAGGCGAGCACCGCCTCCTCGATGTCCGTCGCGCCGTGGCGGGCGACGTCGTCGGGGGTCCGGACGGGGGCGCGCGCGTCCCAGGTGGCCGCGAGCTGCGCCGCGAGCTGTTCGCGCAGCGCGAAGTGCATGTCTGCGGGGTCCACCGCGTCCCGTAGGCGAGGCGATTGAAGTCGCTGCGCCACCGCGCGAGCTCGCCGCGAACGCGGCGCCACGTCCATGACCACGCGCTCACGGCGAGGAGAGGCACGGCGATCGCGAGGGCGAGCGGCAACGGCTCGCGCGCGAGGACCAGGGCGGCGAAGATCGGCAGCCACCAGCGCAGGTACGCCGCCATGACGCTGCGGAGCTGGAACGGGATCGGGAAGAGCGACGCGCCAGATGCACCGACGGCACGCGTCACCCAGCTCGATTCCACCGGAAAGATCGGGACGCAGCAGAGGTGCGTGAAGTGCGTCTCGGCGTGCTCGCCACCGCGCGCGTCGACCCGACCGTACGCCCGCCGCCCCAGGAGCCACTCCATCGCGCCGAGAGGGTAGCCGTTACGCGCGGACGAGGCGAGCGACATAAAACGCGTCGGCGTCCGGCGGCCAGGTGCGGTGCTCGGACTCGAGGACGAGGCCGGCGCGATCGGCGAGCGCGCGGACCTGATCGGGGCCCTCGGCGCGCGTGAACGTGCAGACCGAGTAGACGAGCGCGCCGCCGGGCGCCATGCGAAGCGCGACGGCGTCGAGGAGCTGGGCCTGGAGGCGCGCGAGGCGCGGGACGTCGTCGGCGACGAGGCGCCACTTCGCGTCGGGGTGGCGGCGCAGGACGCCGAGGCCGGAGCACGGCGCGTCGAGCACGACGAGGTCGTACGCGGTACCGAGCGGCGACCTCGGATCGAGGAGGTCGACGACATGACGGGTAATGGAGGTGGCGCCGAGGCGCTGCGCGGTCTGCCCGAGGAGGTCGAGCTTGGTGCGCGACTGGTCGGCGGCGTCGATCGGGGCCGCGTCGCCGGCGAGCTCGGCGAGGTGCGTGGCCTTGCCGCCGACGCCCGCGCACGCGTCGAGGATGCGCATGCCGGCGGCGGGCGCGGCGAGGTGGCCGACGTGCTGCGCGCCGGTGTCCTGCACGGTCCACTGGCCGGCCAGGAACGACGGGCTGCGGCCGGGATCGCCGAGGCCCTCGAGGCGGAGCGCGCTCGGGGCAGACGCGACGGGCGTGGCGGTGACGCCGACGGTGGCGAGGTGCTCGGCGAGCGCGTCGCGCGTGGTGCGGCGGATGTTGGTGCGGGCGATCAGGGGAGCGGGCTGCGCGAGGGCGGCCGCGATCTCGGCGACGCGCTCGGGGCCGGCGGCGGCGGCGAGCTCGTCGGCGATCCAGGCGGGGAGCGAGAACTCGGCGAGCAGGCGCGCGCGCGGGTCGGCGGGGAGCGCGGGCTCGCCGGTCGCGATCAGCTTGCGGAGGACGGCGTTGCAGAAGCCGGCGAGCTTGGCGCCGCCGGCCGCGCGCGCCGCGTTGACCGCGTCGTCGACGGCGGCGTAGTTCGGGACGCGGTCGAGGAGCAGCAGCTGGTAGGCGGCGATGCGCAGCGCCTGCAGGACCTTGGGCGGCGTGCGCTTGAGATCGGCGTGGGCGCCGACGGCGCGGTCGAGCCGCGCGCGGTGGCGGAGCACGCCATAGACGAGCTCGGAGGCGAGGCGGCGATCGCGGTCGTCGAGGCCGGCCCGCGCGAGCTCGCCGTCGAGGGCGAGCGTGGCCCAGGCGCCGCCGCGCTCGACGCGCTCGAGGACCCGGCGCGCCACCGCGCGCGCGCCGCGATCTGCGCTCGGGCCGCTCGGGCCGCTCGGGCCGCTCATGCCGCCACGCGGTGCAGGCGGACAAGTGTGACACCGTCCCCAGGTAACCGGTTGATATAATGATGAATCATTTGGAGTCGGGGGTGACAGGTGTGACACCGTCCCCGACGGTGATGCCGCGGCCGGCGGCGACCTGGGTCGCGGCGAGGCGCTTGCGGCCGGCGAGCTGGAGGTCGCGGATGACGACGGCGCCCGTGCCGCAGGCGATGGTCGCGCCGCTGCCGTCGATCGCGAGCACGGTGCCCGGCGCCCCGGAGGCGTCGACGGCGCGCGCACGGAACAGCTTCACGACCTGGCCGCGCAGGTTCGCGTGCGCGCCCGGCCACGGGTCGACGCCGCGGATGCGCGCGGCCACGGCGGCGGCGGGCTGCGTGAAGTCGATCGCGCCATCCTGCTTCGCGAGCATCGGCGCGTGCGAGGCGCGCGCGTGATCCTGCGCCACGGCCTGCGCGGTCCCCGCCGCGAGCGCGGCCACGACCTCGAGCATCGCGGCCGCCCCGATCGGCGCGAGGCGCGCGAGGAGCTCGCCGCTGGTCTCGTCGGGGTCGAGCGCGACCCGCCGCTCGAGGTACACGGGCCCGGTGTCCATGCCTTCATCGAGGTGCATGATCGCGACGCCCGTCTCCCGGTCACCGTGGATCACCGACCACTGCACCGGCGCGGCGCCGCGGTACGCCGGCAGGAGCGAGGCGTGCACGTTGATGCAGCCGCGCGGCGTCGCCGTCAGCACCGCGAGCGGGAGGATCTTGCCGTACGCCACCACGACGGCGAGCTCCGCGCCCGACGCCGCGAGCGCGGCGGCCAGCTCCCCCGTGCGCGCCGACCGCGGCTGGACGAGCGGCAACCCGCGCGCGACCGCGGCCGCCGCGACCGCCGGCTGTGCCAGCTCCTTGCCCCGTCCGGCCGGCTTGTCGGGCTGCGAGACCACGAGCACGACGTCGTGCGCGCCCGCGAGCGCCTCGAGGCACGGCACCGCGAACGCCGGCGAGCCCATGAACGCGACTTTCACGGGCGCTACTCCACCAGGTTATGGAGATACGTCAAGCGCAGGCGGTCATCACGAAGCACGCGGAAGGCCTCGTCGAGCACGTGGGCGATGTCCTCGAGCTCCTGCGCGAGCTCGCGGCGCAGATCCGTCGGAAAGCAATCGGCCGCGAAGTCGCGGCGCGCGCCCTGGTACGCGCGGCGGATCTCGAAGCCGGTGGCATCGCGGCGGACGCCGAGGAGCGCGAAGTAGTCGGCCTCCGTCACGAGCTGCCAGCGCGCGCGGACGCGCTCGCGATCGATGGCGAGGTCGGTCTCGCCGACGAGCGCGCCGGACTCGTCGGGGACCTCGGTCTCGGTGCGGCGCGCGGTCGCGAGGCCGAGGACGCACAGGCCCCACGCGAGCGGCAGCACGTCGGCGACGTCGATGCCGGCCGTGCGCGCCACGGCGGTCAGGTCGCCCTGCCCGTCGAACGCGGCGAGCGCGGCGCGCTCCTCGGTAGCGAGGTCGCCGAGGTTGACGATGCCGCCGAGCCGCTCGCGGTCGCCGAGCTCGATGACCGTGGTCGCCGAGCCGACGAGCTTCTCGAGGCTGGTGCGGTCGAGCTTGCGGCGGATGCCCTCGAGGATGAGCGAGGCGGGATGACGCGAGAGCCGGATCCGCTCGACGCTCGGCACCGCATCGACGGTGACGTGGTAGACGCCGCTCCCCCAGCCGAACAGCGAGTAGATGATGTCCTCGACGTGGCGGCGCACGGCCGGGAGGAGCTCGCGCCGCTTGAGATAGCCGAAATCGACGAGGATCTCGCCCATCCGGCGCCCGGACTCCGCGACGTGCGTCTGGCAGCGCTCGTACTGCGCGGCGGTGATCTTGCCCTCGCGCACGAGGAGCTCGCCCATGCGATCGCTCGTCGCGTTCGACGAGGCGAACACCGGGCGCCCCTGGTCGAAGTACACGACCTTCTCCACGTCGCCCCTGCGAAACGACGCGCGCCCCGTCGAGCGTTGCGCGAACAGCTTGGCGAGCAGCATCGCCGCGTCGGTCACGCCGCGGATGAGCTCGCCCGCGTCCGGCATGCCGCGCTCGCGGACGTGCGTGTCCCACGACCCGGGCGACGTCGGCGGGCGCACCTCCTCGACGCGCGCGTGCCGCACCTCGATCTCGGTGACGCCGTGCGGGCCGAGCGCCTGCTCCTCGCCGAGCGACGCGAGATCGATCTCGGTGTGGTGATCGTGGCGCGGCGCGTGGTCGGCGGCGGTCGGCGCGGGGGCGTCGTCGGCGCCCTGAAAGAGGCGCTGCGCCATCTGGGACATCTTCGCGCGCAGCTGCCGCGCGAAGTCGCGGCCGCCGATGCGCTCGTCGGGACCGCGGCCGGCCCCGTCGGGGCGGTCGAGGTTCGCGGACGGCGCGGCCGGTCGCTCGAGGGGCGCGCGACGATCGATGATGGGCCCCGACGGGCGCTCGGCGGGCCGGGTCGGCGGCGAGAGGTGGATCGCGCTGCTCGGGATATCGCGGAGCGCGGACAGGTCGCTGCCCTCGCCGGGCTCGCGGCCGAGGACCAGCTCGTCGTCGAAGTCGTCGAGGCCGAGCTCGTCCACGGAGGCCGGGTGGATATCGCGTCGCGACTCGCGCTCGCTGATCTGCGGGAGGGCCTGCGGCGCGGACCAGTCCTCGTCGAGGCCGCGCTCGGCGATGATGATGCTGTCCATCGCGTCGGGCGCCTCGGCGCCGAGGCCGTCGAGCGTGTTCGTGCGCGCGAGCGCGGGCGACCCGGGCGGCGGCTCGCCGGTCTCGCGGACGACGCGGCGCGCGGGGGGATGAAGGGCCGAGGTCAGGATGCCGCCGGAGGGCGCCGGCGCGACGGGCTGGACCGGCCAGTTCTCTTCGGTGTCCACGCGCGCGTGCGCGGGCGTGGGCGGCGGGCGGGGCCGCGCGGGCACCATCTGGGCCAGGGGCAGGGGCAGGCCGCGGAGCGCGGGCGGCTCCGTCGGCCGGCGCATGTCGGCGCGCAGGATCGTCTGGTCGCCGGGCCGGCGCGTGTGCTCGCTCGTCGGCGTGGAGAGCTCGGAGGACTCGAGGCGCAGCGACGGGTCCTCGCGGATGATCAGGGTCGGCTCGCGGAGCGGCGCGGCGGCCTCGTGGGCCGCGGAGTCCTCGTGCGGCCACTCGCCGTCGAGCTCGGCCGTGGTGCCCGGCGTCCACGCCGCCATCGGTGCCTGCTCGGGAGCGGGCATGGCGCGGCGCGGGTGGATCGTGACGGGCGGCGGGGACAGCGGCGGCGCCTCGGGCTCCGGCGCGGCGGCGCGCCGCTCGTCGTCGGTGGCGCCGCTCTCGATCGTCTCGACGATGGAGTCGGCGAGCGTCGACCAGCGCGCGCGCAACGTGGCGCGGGTGGAGGCGGTGGGCTCGTCGTCGACGGGCAGCGGCGCGGCGCGGGCCGGCAGGGCCGCGATCCCGACGAGCGTGGGCGCGCGCGGCGGCGCGGGCGTGCGCGCCGGCTCGGCGGTGACCCCGGGGGAGGTGTTGTGGACCGCGGCGGGCTCGTCGGACGCGGGCGGGCTGCCGCGCACGCGCGCGACAGCCTCGAGGGCGCTCGCGACCGCGTAGCGCAGCGCCTTGCCCGACAGCGGCCGGTTGACGAACCGATCTGGCTCGAGATCCATCGCGTCGAGCGCCGTGCGAATCGGCCCCGTCTGCGCGTCGTCGCCGACGACGACGATCGAGACCTCGGCGCGTGGGGCCGACGCCCGCAGGGCATCGATGAGCGACTTGCAGTCGCCGGCGTCGAGCGTGGCCGTGACCACGATGACGGCCGGCGTGCGGGCCTCGAACAGGTCGAGCGTGTCGTCGCCGCCGGCGCTGATGAGCACGTCGATCGGCCCGCTCGGCAACGGCTCGGAGAGCGTCGCGACGAGCTCGGCGATCCGTTCGGGATCGGCGACGACGAGGACGCACGGATGCGGCATTGCCCGCGGCGATTATCGCATGCGAGGCGCGCTCACGCGCGGGCTACATCGCGGAGATGGGGTCGACGTCGAGGCTGATCCGGATCGCGGACGCGACCTCGGCCGTCACGGTCGCCCGGGCGACGCGGCGCAGGGCGTGACGGTCGGCCGCACGCAGCCAGATCTGCCAGCGCGTGCGGGCGCGGAGCTTCTCCAGGGGCGCGGCGACCGGCCCGCGGATCTCCACGCCGGCGTTCTCCGGCTCGCGCGCGATGTGCTCGGCGAGCTGCGCGAGGCGCTCGGCGGTGCGCTGGACCTCGCCGGCGTTCGTGCCGTCGATGCGGATGGCGATCAGGCGGCCATGCGGCGGGTAGCCGAGCGACTCGCGCTCGAGCGTCTCGGCGGCGAAGAACTGCGCGTAGTCGTGGGCGGCCGCGGCGACGACGGCCGTCGAGGTCGGGCGGTACGTCTGGACGATGACGCGGCCCGGGCGCTCACCGCGCCCCGCCCGGCCCGCCACCTGCGCGAGCAGCTGGAACGTGCGCTCCGAGGCGCGGAAGTCCGGCAGGTTCAAGCCGGTATCGGCGCACAGCACGCCGACGAGCGTCACGCCCGGGAAGTCGTGGCCCTTCGTGACCATCTGCGTGCCGACGAGGATGTCGACCTCGCGGCGGGCGACGCGCGCGAGCACGGCCTCGATGCGCGGGCCGGAGGCGACGTCGCGGTCCAGGCGCGCCACGCGGGCCGGCGCGAACTCGGCGGCGATGGCGTCCGCGACCTTCTCGGTGCCGAGGCCCTTGCGCTCGATCGTACCGGTCTTGCCGCAGCCCTTGCCGGGCCGGGGACGGGGGGCGCCAGCGGCCGCGGGCGTCCCGGGCCGGAGATGGAGGGCGCCAGCGTCCGCGGGCGTCCCGGGCCGGGGATGGAGGGCGCCAGCGTCCGCTGGCGTCCCGGGACAGACCTCGGGGACGCGCTCGTGGTGGCCGCAGTAGTGACACTTCATCACGTCGCTGAAGCGGTGATAGGTCAGCGACACCGAGCACTGCGGGCAACGGAAGGAGTGCCCGCACGCGCGGCAGATCACGAACGTCGCGAAGCCGCGGCGGTTCAAGAAGATGATCGCCTGGTCGCCGGCGGCGAGCGTCTCGGCGAGCGCGGTGCGCAGCGGCGAGCTCAACATGGCCTCGCCGTCGGGCAGGTACGTGCGCAGGTCTACGATCTCGACGCTCGGCATCGGGCGCGCGGTCGGCCGCACGGTCAGCGCGAGCCGGCGGTACGTGCCGCGCTCGGCGTGCGCGTAGCTCTCGAGGCTCGGCGTGGCGGAGCCGAGGACGCACACGGCGCCGGCGCGCAGCGCCCGCATGAGGGCGACATCGCGCGCGTGGTACTTCACGCCCTCGTCTTGCTTGAACGAGCCGTCGTGCTCCTCGTCCACGACGATGACGCCGAGGTCGTGGAGCGGCGCGAACACCGCGGACCGCGCGCCGACGGCGATCGTGGCCGCGCCGCGCCGCAGCCGCGACCACTCCGCGAAGCGCTGCGGCTCGGACATGCCGGAGTGCAGGATCGCGACCTGGTCGCCGAAGCGCGCGCGGAACCGGGCCGCGAGCTGCGGCGTCAGCGAGATCTCGGGAACGAGCACGAGCGCGGTGCGGCCGACGGCGAGCGTCTCGGCGATGACGCGGAGGTAGACCTCGGTCTTGCCGCTGCCGGTCACGCCGTGGAGCAGGAACGGCATGAACGCGGCCTTCTCGACCATCGCGGCCGTGATGACGTCGACCGCGACCTGCTGCTCGGCGGTCAGGACCGGCGGTGAGACGGGGCCGCCGCCTTGCATCACCTCGTCGATCGCGACGGCACCGAGCGCGACCTCGCGGTCGCTCGTGGTGATCCAGCCGGCCCGCTCGAGGTCGCGCAGCACGGCGGACGCGCCCGGCACCATCGCCGCGAGCTCGGCCACCGTCATCACGCCGTCGCTGGCGTCGACACCGGCGACGAGCACGTCGAACACCGCGAGCCGCTTCGGCGCCTTCTTGAGCGCCGCCCGCGCGATCGCGACATCCACCCCGTCGGCGAGGGCCGCCACGCGCTCGCGCCGCAACCGCACCCGCGCCGCGTCCCGCTGCTCGCGGCGCGCGACGAGCCCGCGCTGCTCCAGCGCCTCGACGCTTCGCTTCTCCGCGGCCGTGAGCCCGGCCGTCGCGAGCGCGCCCGCGGCCGCGATCTCGGCGAGCCCGCCGCGCAGCTTGACCGGCAGCGCGCCGCCGTCGCCCTCCCCTGCGGCGCGGCCCGCGTCCGTGATCTCGACGACCTCGTACACGTCGCCCGTGATGCCGCCCGGCAACGCCGCGCGCATGACCTCGCCCGGTGGCGCCTCGTAGTATTCGGCGAGCCACAGGCAGAGCTCCACGAGATCCGGCGTCAGCGACGGCACGTCGTCGCTCACCTCGGCCAGCTCGATCGCCGTGACGCCGTCCGGCGGCGCGCCGGCGTCCTCGTTCACGATGACGCCCGCGACCTTCTTGTTGCGGAACGATACGAGCACGCGCGCGCCGAGCTGCGCCCGCGCCGCCAGCCGGTCCGGCACGCGGTAGTGGTAGCGGCCCGGCACCGCGAGCTGCACCGCGACCTCGGCGAAGCGCACGTCTTCCGTCATGGGTCCCGCGCGCTAGCTCTCGGCCGCGACGAGCTCGCGGCATAGCTCGAGGACGGCCGCGCGTAGCTCGGGCCGCTTGAGCGCGTACGCGAGGTTCGCGCGCAGGTAGCCGAGCTTGTCACCCGCGTCGTGGCGAACGCCCTGCACGACGACGCCGTACAGGCCGGCCGCGGAACCGACGAGCTGGTGGAGCGCATCGGTCAGCTGGATCTCGCCGCCGGCGCCGGGCTTCGTGTCCGCCAGGTGGCCCCAGATCGTCGGCGGCAGGACGTATCGGCCGACGATGGCCCAGCGGCTCGGGGCGGTGCCGGCCTTCGGCTTCTCGACCATGTCGCGGATGCGCATGCGGCCCGTGGCCGCGTCGAGGTCGCCCGCCACGATGCCGTACATGTGCTCTTTGCCGGGCGGCACCTCCATGATCATCACGGCGCCGGCGCCGGTCTCGGCGTGGACGCGCGCGAGCTGGCCGATGCCGGGGTCGGGGTCGTTGTCGACGAGGTCATCGCCGAGCAGGACCGCGAACGGCTCGTCCCCGATCGCCTCTCGCGCACACAGGACCGCGTGGCCGAGGCCAAGCGGCGCCTTCTGGCGAACAGAGATGAGGCGCACCATCGTGGAGACGCGCTGCATCGCGTCCGCGAGCTCGCTGTTACCGCGGTCGCGGAGCGTGCGCTCGAGCTCGTACGCGTGGTCGAAGTGATCTTCGATCGCATGCTTGCCGCGGCCGTTGATGATGACGACGTCGGTGATGCCCGCGCGGACGGCCTCGTCGATGACGAGCTGGATCGTGGGGATGTCGACGATCGGCAACATCTCCTTCGGGATCGCCTTCGTGGCCGGGAGGAATCGCGTCCCGAGGCCCGCGGCCGGGATCACTGCTTTTTTGACACGCTGCAAGGCCGCCATGACGACCGGACCTTACCATCGGCATCGGACATGGCCGAGCACCGCCCGTTCCCGCCATCGGCCCGCCGCCTGGGGCTCGCCCGGCGCGCGGGCCTGACGGCCGCGAGCCCGCAGGTCGTGGCCGCGGTCGCGTGGGGTGCGGCCGCGCTCGCGCTGCCCCTCGTGGCGCGCGCGGGAGCGGCGCGGATCGGCGCCTGGATCACGGCGGCGTGTGATCAGCGGGCGACGCTGGCGGTGGCGGACGTACCGTCGGCGGTGTCGAGCCTGGCGCTGCCGGTGCTCGCGGTGCTCGCGGTGGCGGCGCTGGCCGCGCAGCTCGCGCAGACGCGCACCCCGTGGCTGCCGCGTCGAACGGTGGCCGGCGCGCCGGCGGTCGATCGTGGACCCGTGGGGCGCGCCACCGCGACGGCGCGCGAGCTCGCTGGCGCCGTGGTGCTCGGTGGCGTCGCGTTTGGCTGGCTCTGGCAGATGGCGCCGCGGCTGGCGCGCCTCCCGGACCTGTCCGCGAGCGACGCGGTGCTGGCGGTCGGCGCCCTGCTCGGCAGCTTCGGGGCGACGCTAGCGATCGCCTGGCTCGCGATCGGCGTACTCGACGCGCTCGCCCGCTCGGCGGAGGTCGCCGGCGCGCTGGGCATGACCGATCGCGAGCGCCGCGAGGACGCGCGGCTGGCGGCGGCCGATCCGCGATGGCGGGCGCGGCGTGAGGCCGCGGCGCGCGGTCCGAGCACCGCCGAAGCGGTCGCCGCGGCGGCGGTCGTCCTGCTCGGCGACGAGGCCGCGGTCGCGATCGCGTGGGACCCGCGGTCGCGGCCCATCCCGGTGCGGCTGGCGGTGGGGCACGGCGCAAAGGCCAGCCAGCTCGTCGGCCTGGCGCGCCGCGCGCGGATCGCAGTGCACCGCGACGCGGCCCTGGTCACGGAGCTGGCCGCCCACGAGGGCCCGGTGCCCGAGGCCTCCTGGGCGCGGCTGGCCTCCATCATCGCCGCCCTCCGCTGACGGGCCCGACCCCAATGCCCTGTCCGGCCCCCGGCCAAAACAAAGGGGCCAGGCCCCGGTTAGGTGGCCGGATTTCGGACATCGGCGGCGGCCGGGCGCGTCAGGCTTTGAAGAGGTGCGCCAGGGCCACGGCCAGCGTCGAGACGAGCGTGGCCGTCATCATCGCCAGCGCGGCCGGCACGGCGGCGCCGAGCGGCGCGTTCATCCCGGCCCGTCCCGCCACGCGCGCACCCGCGCCCGCCGCGATCTCGATGACGGCGGCGGTGACGAGCCACGGCACCGCGAGCCGGACCGCCACCGGAACCAGCGCGGCCACCGCGCCGAGCACCGCTGGCCGGACGATGCCGAGCGCGGGCGCCGCGCGGTAGCTGTCCACGATCGCCGCGATCACTGCGACGTGGCCGTCGATCCCGACGAACACCGCCGCCGCGAGCAAGCCGAACATCGTCGCGTACGGGCCCCGCGTCTGGCCGCTCGCCGCGTCGACCAGCCGCCCGGCCGCCACCGCCGCCAGCAGCGGCACCGCCGCCACGACGCCGAGCGACGCGCCGATGACCGCCTCGCGCACCGCCATGACCAGCGCGGCCCCCACCGGCAGCGCCGCGGCCGGGTCCGGCGGCGCCACCAGCAGCCCGGCCCACAGGCCGAGCGTGACCGCGAGCGCCGCCTGCACCACGCGCGGGACGCCGCCGACGAGCGTTGTCAGCACGAGGATCGCGATGGCGCCGCGCAGCGCCAGGATCGCGACCAGCACGTCAGCCGCCGCCGCTACCGGCGCGGCTACCGCTGCCCGCACCCGGCTCGGTGCCCGCGCCGATCGCCGTGATCGCGGGCCACATCCGTTTGGCGAACGCCTCGACCTGATGCGCGATCGACGGCGCGAACCTCGCGAGCGCGAGCCCGACCGCCAGCACGCGCGCGACCTGGCCGATCGCCGGGTCCTGCACCTGCGTGAAGGCCCCGACGAGCCCGGTCACGATCCCCGCGACCAGCGCCGCGATCAAGAGCGGCGCCGCCACGAGCAGGGCGAGCAAGATCGCCTCGCGCACGAGCCCGGCCAGGCTCGCGCTCACGCGTAGCCCCGCAGGAGCCCGTCGATCAGCAAGCGCCACCCATCGACCGCCACGAACAGCAATAGCTTGAGCGGCAACGCAACGATCTGCGGGTTCGTCGTGTTGAGCCCGAGCGCCGACAGCCCGAGCCCGGTCACCAGATCGATCACCACGAACGGCAAGAACACGAGCACGGCGATCGCGAAGGCCTCGCGCAGCTCCGTGGTCACGAAGGCCGGCGCGATCACCCACGCCTCGTTGCCCTGGACGTGGTGACCGAGCTTGCCCGCCAGCTCCACGAACGACGCGCGGTCGCGCTCGGCCGAGTGCTTCTCCAGGAACGCGCGCAGCGGCACCGAGGCCCGCTCGGCCGTATCGAGCTCCGGCTGGTACTCGGCGGGCACGACCTTGCGCAGCGCCGTCTCCAGATCGGGCGACGTCGCCGGCGCCGGCCCCGGCGCCATCACGGGCGCGGCCGGCGCCGCGGTCCCGGCGTCGACCATCTGGATCGCGACGGGCGTCATCACGAAGAACGTGAGCACCAGCGAGAGCCCCGTCACCACGAGCCCCGACGGCGCCTCGGGCGCGCCGATCGCGTTGCGCACGAGCGACAGTACGACCGAGATCTTGACGAAGCTCGTCAGCGTCAGCACCACGAGCGGCACGATCGCCATCACCGCGAGGACCGCTGCGTTGCTGCCGCCCATCAGCTCACCTCGCGATCGTCCGTGCCTCCGCCCGGCGTTGCGGCGTCCGCGGGGGGCCTCCCGCGCTTCTGCCACGCGCCGCGCACCAGGTCGGCGAACGTCGGCCGCGCCACCACCCGCGCACGGACCTGGGCGCCGTCCAGCTCCGACAGCACGCTCAGGCCCATCTCGCTGGTCCCGACCAGCAGCGTCTTCCCCGCCACCTCGACCACGTACAGCGACCGGCGCGGCTCGAGAGGTACGCGCGCGATCACGTCGAGCAAGCTCGCGCCGCGGGTCCGCCCCGCGAGCAGCCAGCGCCCGACCACGCGCACCACCACGAACGCCGCCACGCAGACCGCCCCGAGCACGACGAGCGACGTCACGAGCAGATCGCCGTAGCTCGCCGCCTCTACACCTGACCCGGGCATGCCGGCGTCGTACCAGCCCGGTCTGACATCACCTGCGAGCTCCTCACCGTGCGCCAGCGCTCGTCGCTCCGGTCGCCCGCACCTACATTGGGGATGTTCCTGCGCAAGCACCTCGTCCTCTAGACTGGTCGGAATGCTTCGCCTACGTGCGTCGGTCCTCGTGCTGTGCACGAGCGGCGCGCTCGCTCTCGCCCCCTCGCACGTCGCCGCCGCGACGTGCTCCCTCGTCGGCCCCGACCTCATCGTCGATGGCGCGGCCGCCGCGTGCTCGCTCTCGGGCGTGCACGCGTTCACGAACGTGAAGGTGGTGAACGGCGGCGTCATCACCGTCGCCCCGTTCGACGGCACCGACAAGGTCGGCACCGGCAACCTCGAGCTGCGCGCGCAGACGATCACCGTCGACGCGACGTCGAAGATCACCGCGATCGGAGCCGGCTACCAGACGCCGATCTGCGGCAACGGCAGCGGCCCCGCCGCCTTCCCGGCGTCCGGCGGGCGCGGCGGCTGCGCCATCCGCGACTCCGGCGGCGGCGGCGCTCACTTCGGCATCGGCGGTCGCGGCACGAAGGACAACCCCGTCACCTTCCCCAACGACTTCGAGGAAGACTGCGGCAACTCCGTGGCCGTCAGCGGCTCGGGCGC
>JANXOM010000273.1 GCA_025353585.1 Deltaproteobacteria bacterium | reverse complement strand
GTCCGCAACGTCGCGAAGTACTCGCCCGCGCTGTTCCCGCGCGCGGCCGCTGCGCGCCATGACTGGGAGATCTGCGCCGAGCTGTGGACGCGGCTCGGGCTGCCGAAGCTCCTCCGCGGCGCCGCGGCCGCGCTCGTCGGCAAGCTCGGCCCCGAGGGCGTCCTCGAGGCCGGCCTGCGCATGGGGCCGTACGGCCTCGGGCGCGGGCGCGGCAACCTGTCGCTCGCGACGCTGCGCGCCCATCCGCACGGGCTGGACCTCGGCCCCCTCGAGCGCCGCCTGCCGGGCCGGCTCGGGACGGCCGACCGGCGCGTCCACGTGGCCCCGCGCGCGTACCTCGCCGATCTGCCGCGCCTCGCCGCGAAGTACGCCGACGCGAGCACGCTCGGCCTCGTGCTGATCGGGCGCCGCCACCTGCGCAGCAACAACTCGTGGATGCACAACAGCGCGCGGCTCGTGAAGGGGCCGTCGCGCTGCACGGTGCTCGTGCACCCCGACGACGCGGCCTCCCGTGGGCTCGTGGATGGCGGCCGGGCGCGCGTCTCGACCGGGCGGGGCGCGATCGAGCTGCCGGTCGAGATCAGCGACGAGGTGATGCCGGGCGTCGTCAGCGTGCCCCATGGCTGGGGGCATGGCCGGAAGGGGTCGCGGCTCGGCGTCGCGAACGGCGTGGCCGGCGTCAGCGTGAACGACATCCTCGATCCGGCGGTGTTCGATCAGCTGTCGGGGACGAGCGCGCTGACGGGGCAGCACGTCGAGGTCGTGGCGGTGGAGGCCGGACCGCCGTGACCCCGTTCGAAAAGATCGGCGGGGACGCGCTGCGCGTGGTGATCGCAGACTTCTACAAGCGCGTGTTCTCCGACGTGATGATCGGCTTCATGTTCCAGGGCAAGGACCGGGCGCACCTGGTCGAGCGCGAGTGGGAGCTCGTCGCGGCGCTGCTCGGCGCGCCGGGCGTGAAGTACACCGGCATGCCGATGCGCACGGCCCACGCCAAGCACACGATTTTCGGCGGGCACTTCGAGCGGCGCATGCAGATCCTCCGGGAGGTGTTTCGCGATCACGCGGTCGACGCCGAGGTCGCGCGCACCTGGCTCGCGCACGCCGAGTCCTTGCGCGCGCAGATCACGCGGGACCGCGGCAGCGAGTGCGCCACGTCGACCGAAGCGCAGCCGGGGGCGAAGCTCGTCGTCGCTCCGCCGCCCGCCGATCCGGACCGCCCGATCAAGCTCGGCCGCCGGTGACGAGCCGCCGGGCCGGAGCGGGGGCGGCGGGTCCGCTCCGAGCGTAGGATCTCGACCATGATTCGACCGCCGCACCCGCGCGCGCGCCCTCGACGCTGCGGAGGAGCGGGGGCCTCTGTCGTGCGACTGCTGTTGCTGCTCTCTGCGTGCGAACGCGGTCCGCGGCCCCCGCCCGCGGAGCTGCCGGACGCGGTGTGCACGGAGGCGAACAGCGGCCAGACCGTGGCCGTGTCGGGCTTCCTCGCGATGCCGGAGCTGCTGTTCGGGTGCGCCGACGACTGCGCGCTGACGATCGCGTCGAGCGGCGGTTCGCACGAGGGCATGGTGGCGACGTTCTCGGTCGGGCGCGGTCCGGACCAGGTCGAAGCGGTGGCGACCGATGGCGATCTCCTGGCGACCGGGGCCCGCCCCACCGCGGCCTCCGCGATCCACGTTCATCCGGACCGCGGGTCTCAGCTGCTCGGCATTGGCGATCCGGTGCGCGTGAGCGGTCAGCTCTGGATGAGCCACGACCTCGGGCGGACCACCTGCATCATGACCGTCGATACGATCGAGACGTCGACCGCAGCGGCGCACGGCCCGATCCCGCGCGCGAACAGCATGGTGGTCGTCGATCTCGACCCGAGCTTCGCGCGGTCGAACGCGATCATCATTCACCGGATCGCGCGCACCGACCTGCTCGCCGCGGGGCTCGCGTCCAGGTTCGTCGAGCGCGAGACCGGGAACTTCTTCTCCGAGGGTTCGCTCCGGCGAGGTGATCTCGACACGCCGCCGCCCGCGTGGTGGCCCGACCCGCTGTCTGGCGCGTGGACCAGCGGCGTCGCCGAGTGTCGGCGCCAACCCGACGCGCGGTCGTGCGCGCACGACCTTCATACGGCGCTGTGGGACCAGTGGCTCGAGGCCCAGCACGCGGCCCGGTACGTCTACATCACCGGAGCGGGCGGCGAGGCGTTCGTTCCCGGCGAGCCGACGAAGCGGGTGATCGATCTCCCCGCATCCACGACCGAGACCCGCGAAGCGCAGCTCGGCAAGCTGGTCGAGCAGCTCGCGCGTGGCGAAGGTCGGGAGGTGGAGCGGCGGCTGAGATCCAAGCCCGCCGAGCCAGCGCCCGGGCCCGCGTCCGGGACGGACCACCCGCTCTACATCGGACCGTGACGGCCCGGGCCCGCGCTCCCCAGGAAGGGGGCCAGCCGGCCCAGAGCGCCGCGCCGGCCGTGGTGACGGAGACGAACGGTCGCCCGGGGTGACCGCCGCCCGCCGGCCCGCAGACGCTCGCGCCGGGGGTTCCGACGTATGGTCAGGCCGTGGCGGACCGATTCGGAACGATCCTCGGCGACGTAGATCGCGATGGCCTCGGCTGGATCGCGCTCGACGACGGGACGCGCGTCCGGTTCGGCAACACGTCATGCGAGGTGCTCCCCGTCGCCGGGCTCCGGGTGCGCGTGCCCGCGGTCGTCGCCGGCTGGCGTGGCGTCCTCAAGGCGACGAAGGTGTTCCCCGCCGAAGCGCTGCCGCCGGGCGAACGCGAGCCGACCTGGGACGAGGTCGCCGCCCGGCACGCCACGTGGAGCGACGTGGCCAACGTCACGCTCGTGCCCGCCCTCACCGCGCGGCCGCCGATCATCCCCTCCATGCCGGCCGAGCTGGCGCCGTGGTTCGCCGAGCTCGAGGCGACGCTGCCCACGGTCGTCGCCCTGGGGTGGCCGCGCCCCGCCGCGACCGCGTTTTCGCCCGCCGTCACCGATGACTTCGCGCACGGTTCGGTCGCGTTTCTCGACGAGGCGACGTGGCCCGCGTGCGCCGTGTGCGCGCGTCCGTTCGAGCTGTGCCTCCAGCTGTCGGCGGCCGCGCTCGCGCCGTGGGTGCCGGGGCGCGGTGGCCTCGTCGCGATGTTTTGCTTTCACTGTGGCGTCGCCCAGCCGGAGGCGGCCGCCGTCGCGTACGTCCGCTTCGTGCGCGGCGATCACGCCGTGCGGCGACCGCCGGTGACCGAGACCGCGTCGAGCTCGCCGCTCCGGTCGACGCAGCCGTTGACGCTCGCCGCGCCGTCGCGCCGTGCGCCGTCGACGATGTGGTACCGGTACCGCTCGGCGACGGTCCCCGACACGGGGTCGGCCGCCGTCTTCGGGTTCGCGGAGACGCTGGCCGACGAGGACGATTGCGTCGCCGCGGTCGAGGACTGGCTCGACGCGACCGCGCGGGGCGGCGGTGACCTCGTCGGCGGCGCCCCGTCGTGGGACCAGGCCGACGCGACGCCGAGCTGCGCGCACGGCGAGATGCGCCAGCTCTGCCAGTATGGCGGCGGCCAGTTTCTGGATGGAATGCTGCACGTGTTCGTCTGCACGTCCGGGTGCCCGGACGTGCGCCACGTCGCCGAATTCTGAGCGCCCACGGCGCAGGACGCGGACGCCAAGGTCGTCGATCTACGCGAGCGGCGGTGCGTGCCGCGGCCAGGCCCGCGCGGCGAACACGATCAGCTCCACGCCCAGCGTGAGCGCCACGTCGATCGCGGCGCACGCGACCGCCACCTGGATCGCCGGGATCATGACGAGCCACAGCGCCGAGGGCACGGCGGTGTACGGCGGGGGAAAGAACGCCCACATGAGGCCGGCCGGGATCATCGCGAGCGCCAGGCCCGTCCACGCCACGCCGTTCGCCGCCGCGAGCCGCTCGCCGAGGCTGGGCTTGCCGCGCAGCGCCCACAGGCTCGCGAGCAGCTGCACGACCATCGCGACCGCGCCGTAGCCCGCCATCACGCTCGCGAGGTGACCCTGCGCCGGTAGCAGCGACGGCGAGAACCGCTGACCGAGCGTGCCGATCAGCGCGTAGTACACGATGAAGAACGCCGGGACGCTGACGAACATCACGCGCAGGTCGAACCGCAGCACGCGCTTGCGGA
>JANXOM010000257.1 GCA_025353585.1 Deltaproteobacteria bacterium | reverse complement strand
CGCCCGGCGTGGCGGCGGCGCCCGGAGCGGCGGCGCCCGAGCCCGAGCCGGCGCCCGGGGCCGGCTGGTCTTCCTGGCGGAACGTCGCGGCGGTGAACTTCGCGGTCAGGACGATCGCGCCGTTCTTCACCGTGGGGTTCGTGAGGTTCAGGTTCTCGATGGAGACGATGCGCTCGCGCTCCTCGACACCGTCGGCGCTGTCGTGAGACGGGTTGACGTTCTTCTGCACCAGCGAGGCGAAGAAGCGCTTGAGCTGCAGGAACGTGCCGGTGATCTCGATGTCGATCGGCACCTTGACGAACGTCTCGACCGGCTGCTCCGGCTTCTGCGCCCAGTTCGCCAGCTCGACCTGGCTCTCCTGGATCTTGCGGTTGAGCGTCTCGTAGAACGCGGGGAGCTCGGCCTCGGTCGGCAGCGCCTTCTGGTTCTCGTCGATCGTCTGTTTCAGCTGCTTCATGTGCTGCCGCTCGATCTCGTACTTGGGGATGTCGTTGGTCAGCTGCGCGCTCGTGGTGATCGAGCTCTCGTGCTGCGCGCGCGCGTCGTCGAGCTGCGTGTTGAGCGACTTGAAGATGAACTGGAAGTAGAGGAGCCCGAGCAGGACGCCGATGACGATGAACACGAGCGCCTTGCGCTCGGGCGGGAGCCGCGCGAAGTCGGAGAGCGCGCCGGAGGCCGCCACTAGTACGCCACCTTTCCGCTGATCTGGAACTTGTAGTACTGGAGGCCGCTCGAGGCATCGGCCACGCGCTGCCCGCCGGACGGGGTGACGTCCATGAAGTAGACCGACGCGGCGAGCCGCTTCGAGAGCTGCGTCACGTCGGACTCGCCCTGCGCGCCGCCCTCGAGCTTGAACGCGCCGCCGGCGTCGACGAACGACGTCAGCCACACGTGCGTCGGATCCCAGTCCATCTGGAAGCGCTTGTTCGGATCGCTGTCGGGGCCGTTGCCCGTCTTCTTCGACATGTCCTCGGACATCGTCGGCAGGTGGTGCTCGGTCAGGATCTCGCCGAGCTCGTGAAGCACGTGCGCGGGGACGACCTTTGCCTGCGCGAGGTGGGTGATGGAGTTCGCGCGTTTCTCGGCCTCGGCCTCGGCGGCGAGGAGCTCGGGGTAGCCCCGGAGCTTGTCGCGCTTGCCGGCGATCTCCTGCTGGAGATCCGTGTTGTCGCGGTCGAGCTGGGCGAGCTCGCTGCGGCGCGGCCGGTCGACGAACGTGATGACGAGACCGATCGCGGCGAGGAGGCCGACCACGCCGATGACGAGCGGCCGCATCGCGGGATCGCTCTGGCGCTTCGGCTTTCGTGCGGGGAGTAAGTTGATCTTGATCATGACGATTCCCTCACTTGTCTCCGGCCGAGCGCATCGCCAGGCCGACGCCGATCAGCGCCTCCGGCGAGTGCGCAGCGAGGTACGCACGATCGAGCGAGCCATCGACCTCGACTTTTTTCCACGAATCCGCGACCTCGAGCAGCATGCGCGAGCGCCGCTCGATCGCGCGGTGCAGCGAGCCGATCTTCGAGCTGCCGCCGGCGAGTACGATGCGCGTGACGTTCGCGTCCGCGGTGGTGGCGAGGAAGAAGTCGAGCGAGCGCTGGAACTCGCCCGCCATGACCTCGGCGACGCCGTCGATGACCCGGACCACGTCCTGCGGCACGACGCCATCCTCGGCGTGCGAGCCGCCGACCTTGTAGGCCTCGGCTTCGTCGGCCGCGATCTGCATCTGCTTCTGGATCTCCTCGGTGAACGCGTTGCCACCGATCGTCACGTCGCGCGTGAACAGCGACACGCCGCTGCGCACGATGTTGATGTTCGAGATGGCGGCGCCGATGTTGATCAGCACGACCGTCTCGTTCGCGTTGAGCGGGTAGTTCACCTCGAAGCCGTTCTGGCTGGCGAAGGCGGCGACATCGACGACCTGCGGGATGAGGCCGGCGTCGCGCACGACCTGGATGTAGTCGGAGACGACCTCCTTCTTCGCGGCGACGAGCAGGAGCTCGGTCTGGCCGGCCGTCGTCTGCGCCTGGGTGACGTGATAATCGATCTCGACGTCATCCTTGCCGAACGGGATATGGTGCTCGGCCTCGTTGCGAATGTTCGCCGCGAGCTCCGAGGGCGCCATCATCGGGACCGCGATCTTCTTGATGATCACGGAGTGACCCGCGATCGCGATCGCGACCTCCTTTTGCTTGAGGCGCAGGCGTTGCCAGAGCGCGCGGATCGCATCCGCGACGGCGCCCTGATCCATGATCGTCCCGTCGACGATCGTCTGCGGGACGAGCGGCTGCATGCCGAACGCTTGCAACGCCCAGCCCTGCCCCTTCTTCTTGAGCTGGACGGCTTTGACGCTGCTGCTGCCGATGTCGAGGCCGATGCACTGTTTCGCCATGAAACCCCTGCTGACGCTCCGAAGGCACGTGCCCCAGGTCGCGCGAATTAAATTGTAGGACGCTCTTCCGCGATCTCCAAAGAATCGCGCGAGCGGTCGCGTCCCCGTGTCGCTTACGTAAGTCGGAGGAATGCCTGCCGAAGCTTCAACTGCTTGGATCTCGTACGCGCTTGCGGGCTGCATGTGTGCAACTGGCGCGCACCGCCGCCGCCGCTGCCGCGCGTCCCCATCTCCTCGTGCAAGCGCAAGTGCGGTCGTTGCGCCGATGTCCGGCAGCCGGCCACTAACAAAGGGGCCAGGCCCCTGTTAGTTGGCAGCAGTGCCAACGAAGGTGGCTGGCGCATAAAGCAAGTGCTTGTAATTATTTGGGGTCCAGATGGCCAGCGGCTTGCTCAGGGCAGCGCATGAAGCGAGCTTGGGGATGGTTGCGCTGGACAATGACAAGGTGAACGCCCGGGAGAAAGTGCAGTGCCCAGCGCTGGTAGCCCTCGCGCTCGCCGCCTCGAGCGCCGCGCTCGGCGGGTGCTCGCTCTACAAGGACGCGCCGGCGGATCTCGGCCCGAGCGCGACGAGCTTTGTGGAAGACATGGACCTCCCGACGTCCCGGCCGCAGCACATCGATCTGCTGTTTGTCATCGATGACTCGCCCGCCATCGCACCGTACGAGGACGCGGTCCGCGAGAACTTGCCGCGCTTCGCCGACACGTTGGACGAGTTCCAGGGCGGATTCCCGGACACGCATATCGGCTTCATTGCCGGCGACGATCCGGTCTTGCACGGCGGCTCCGGCGTGACCGGCTCGTATATCGAGTCGGTGCCGCACCTCGTCGGGCCGCCGGATCAAAACTTCACCGACCTCGCCGCGGCGTTCCGCTCCCTCGGCGATCTCGGCGCCGCCGGCTCGCCGGATCAGCCGCTCCTCGCCACCGCGGTGCGTGCGCTGGTCGACTCGCGTAACGGCCACTTTCGCCGGCCCGATGCGGATCTCGTCGTCGTCGTCATCGCGCCCGCGGATGATCACTCCCTCGCCAGCATCGATACCCTCGCCGCGCAGGTCGCGTTGCTCGCGCGGCCACCACGCGTGGTCGTGGCCGGCGTCATCACACCCGGTGCGCCACGCATGACCGCGTTCCTGGACTCGTTCCCGAATCGCAGCTCGGTTGTCGACATCAGGCACGAAGACCTCACCGACTCGCTTCTCTTGTTCCGGCCCTCGCTCGGAACCGAGAAGATTTCCAGCCCGTGTATGCAGGGCGCGCTCGTCGACGCCGATCCGACCGCGCCCGGCCTCCAGCCGATCTGCGCCGTGTCTGACGTGCAGCATCTCGATCACCCGGAGCAGACCGAGCAGCGGCTGTCCGCTTGCGACGTCACCGGCTCCGCGCGCCCGTGTTGGCGCATCACGGTTCAACCGGAAATTTGCCCCATCGGGTCCCAGCTCGCGCTCGAGGTCCTGCGCGCCGACTTCGCTCCGGACGACGACCACGTGATCGCGCAGTGCGAGGTCGAGTGACAACCCACGAAGATCACTCGCGTCTCGCCCATGCGCGGCCGCCAACGAACGATCGAGATCGCCAACGGTGTTGGCACCGTCCGACGAGCTTTACAAAAGTAAGCGCCTGAAATCGCTTGATCACTGCACCTGGCGGAAGACTTGCTCTATGCTCCGCCAGCCTTTGGAGGTTTGTCCGATGCTCAAAGCCGTCACTACTACGTCCCTGGCCACTACATGCCTGGCTCTCGCCGTCGCGGGCCTCCTGACCGGCTGCCCCGACCGCTCCATCTCCGAGGTGAACCCGGAGCAGGGCCGCGTCGAGTACAAGGATATCCCCGTCACGGTGAACCGTGACATCGACATCCTGTTCCTGATCGACGACTCGCCGTCGATGGCGGACAAGCAGCGCAACCTCGCGGATAACTTTCCGCAGTTCATCAACGTCCTCAACACGATCCAGGGCGGGCTGCCGAACGTCCACATCGGCATCGCGACCTCGGACATGGGCTCGCTCGCCACCGGCGGCCAGGGCCCGAACATCGGCACGGCCGGCGTCAACGGCGGCTGCGTCGGTAACGGCAAGGGCGGCAAGCTGCAGGTCAAGGGCGGCGCGTCGGTGAACGGCGTGTTCATCAGCGACACGCTCGACACCACGACCAACACCCGCGTCACGAACTACCAGGGCGCCCTCGCCACCACGTTCGCCACGATGGCGACCGGCGTCGGCGTCGGCGGCTGCGGCTTCGAGCAGCACCTCGAGGCCATCAAGGCCGCGCTCGACAACAACGCGACCAACGCCGGCTTCATTCGCGACAAGGCGTTCCTCGCCATCATCATCATCGCCGACGAAGACGATTGCTCGATGGCCGATCCGCAGCTCATCCAGTCCAGCGTGAACACGTTTGGCCCGTTCGAGTCGTTCCGCTGCACGCGCTACGGCGTCACCTGTGACGTCGGTGGCACCACGCCGGACGAGATGAATCAGATCGGCCCGAAGAGCATGTGCCACTCGAACGAGAGCGGCACCGAGCTCACGAAGGTCCAGCGCTACATCGACTTCCTCCAGGGCTTCAAGGCGTCGCCGACGGACGTCATCGTCGCGCTCATCGGCGGTCCCGCGACGCCGGTCGCCACCGAGAGCCGCTCGCCGGGCATGGGCGCCGCCGCCGTCCCCGCCCTCGCGCACTCGTGCAGCTACGTCGACGCCACGGGCGCGACGGAGGTCGCCGACTCGAGCGTTCGCCAGACGCAGTTCATCAACGCCTTCCCGAACCGCTCGACGTTCCAGGCGATCTGCAACAACGACCTCTCGGACGGCCTCGTCCTCATCGCGCAGCTCCTGAAGTCGGTCATCGGCAGCCCCTGCATCGACGGCGAGCTCGCGGTGCCGTACGACTGCTCGGTCTCCGACGTCACCGACCCGGGCAAGCCGACGCAGCACGAGACGGTCCTCCCGGAGTGCATCGACCAGGCTGTGAATGACAACTCGAACAACGGCCAGGCGTGCTGGGCGATCGTCGCGGACACGACCAGCTGCCCGACGGGCACGAACCTCTCGCTCCGCGTCAAGCGCAGCGGCATGCCGGCCCCGGACAACGACCACGTCATCGCGAACTGCGTGACGATCGCGACCAACGGCACGGGCTCCGGCTCGAACTAATCTCGGCTCTCCACGGCTGATGCGAGCGCCCTCCGGGGCGCTCGTTTCATTTTCGGCAGACGGATCGTCGCGCGTCGCGACACCAACGCGCATGACCCGAGCCCATCCCGCCGTGCTGCGCCTGCCGCTCCTCGCCTGTGCCCTCGCCGCGCTCGCCGGCTGCCCCGATCGCACCATCGCCGAGGTCCACCCGTCGCAAGGGCGCGTCGAGTCCAAGGACATCCCCGTCGCCGTGAACCGGGACATCGACATCCTGTTCCTCATCGACGACTCGAGCTCGATGAAGGACAAGCAGGACAACCTCGCCGCCAACTTTCCGCAGTTCATCGACGTGCTCAACACGATCCAGGGCGGCCTGCCGAACGTCCACATCGGCATCACGACGTCCGACATGGGCACGAGCGCGACGAACGGCGTCGGCGCGGCGAGCGGCGGCTGCACGGGCACCGGCCGCGGCGGCAAGCTCCAGGTCCTCGGCGCGCCGGGTGTGACCGGCAAGTTCCTCAGCGATACCGTCAGCGCGACCGACCCGCTGATGCGCACGCGCAACTACACCGGGGATCTCGCGACGACGTTCGCGACGATGGCGACCGCCGTCGGCACCGGCGGCTGCGGCTTCGAACAGCACCTCGAGGCGATCAAGACCGCGCTCGATCCGACCGGCCCCGCCGCCCGCTTCAACACCGGGTTCATCCGCCCGTCGGCCCTCCTCGCCATCATCATCATCGCCGACGAGGACGACTGCTCGATGTCCGACACCGCGCTCATCGAGGGGGGCGATGGGAGCCCGCTCGGCCCGCTCGTGTCGTTTCGCTGCACGCGCTACGGCGTGACGTGCGACGTCGGCGGCGCGACGCCGGACGAGATGAACGTCGTCGGCGCGAAGACGCAGTGCCACAGCAACGAGACCGGCGACCGCCTGACCAAGGTCTCTGGCTACGTGGACTTCGTGAAGGGTCTCAAGGCCGATCCGAAGAGCGTGATCGTCGCGCTCATCGGCGGCCCCGCGGTGCCCGTCGCCACCGAGACGCGCACCGACGCCCAGCACGCCACTCCGATCCCCGCGCTCGTGCACGCGTGCGAGTACACCGGCGCCAGCGGCAAGGAGGTCGCCGATCCGAGCGTGCGACAGAGCGAGTTCATCAACGCGTTCCCGAACCGCGGGACGACCACCACGATCTGCGACAGCGACCTGACGGGGGGCCTCACGCAGATCGCGCTGCTCATCAAGCAGGCCGGCGGCGACGCCTGCATGACGGGCACGCCCGTCGTTCCCTTTGACTGCTCGGTCTCGAGCATCGAGAACCCCGGCGCGTCGCAGGTCGAGACGATCCTGCACGAGTGCGCCGACGAGGCGGACACGGACCTCTCGCCGAACGCGCCGTGCTGGGCGCTCGTGGCGGACGCCGCGCAGTGCGCCTCGAGCCCCGGCGACCTCAAGCTGCGGGTCAAGCGCAACGGCGTGTCGCCCGCGGCTGGCACGCACATCCTGGCCAACTGCGTCACGCAGGTGACCGACGGCTCGGGCAGCGGCGGGTAGCGGGGTAAGTGGTGGTAGGGTGCGGCCGTGCCAGCGCCCGGCCGTCCGTGGATCACAGCGAACCAGGTCACCCTGGCGCGCCTGATCCCGATGCCGCTGCTCAGCTGGCTCATCTACAAGGGCGGCGAGACGGGCTACAAGGACAACCCGTACATGTGGTCCGCGCTGATCGCGGGCATCATCCTCGGCTGCACCGACTGGGTCGACGGCATGCTCGCGCGCAAGTACGGGCCGACCGTGCTCGGCGGGCTCCTCGATCCGATCGCGGACAAGGTGTTCGTCGCGTTCGCGTACATGCCGTTCGCGAGCCTGGGGCTCGTGCCGGCGTGGGCCTGCGCGCTCATGTTCGTGCGCGAGTTCTTCGTCACGGCCCTGCGCTCCGCCTACGAGCAGCGCGACCTGACGCTCAAGACGAGCTACCTCGCGAAGGCCAAGACGTGGACGCAGATGCAGGGCATCGGCGTGATGCTGCTGTTCCCCCTCGTCGACAACCCGCGCGTGATCCTGCCGATCATGATCGTGGGGACGGCGCTGCCGCTCGTGGCGATGCTCGGCCTGTGGGTCGCGAAGAAGAAGTTCTGGCGCGGCGCGATCTGGATGAGCGCGTCGGTCGGCGCGATCCTGGCGCTGTACGCGTGGGACGACGACACGATGCTGTCAGTCCGCATGATCATGATCGGCGTGGTGGGCATCACGTGGCTGTCCGGCTTCGACTACGTGCTGATCGGCTGGCGCGAGCTGCGCGGCCGCGCTGACTTCTCGCGCTCCGACTTCGTGCGGATCGTCGGCTCGCTCACGGTGCCGAGCCTCGTGTTCGCCGTGCTCGTGGAGACGCCGTGCGCGGTGTGGCCGCTGTTCGCGATCCTCTCGCTCGAGCTGTCGGTCGGTGGCCTCGACAACCTGCTCTCGCACCACAAGCGCGCCACGCAGGCCCTCGCGTGGGGCAGCCGCGTGCTCGGCATCAGCGCGCTCCTCGGCGCGGCGCTGCTCCTGCCGGCCTACGCGACCTGGTTCGCCATCGCGGCCGCCGTCGCCTCGGTGATCGGCGTGTCGGCGGAGTTCTGGCGCGGCCGCGACTACTTCATGGACAAGCGGATCCGGGACAAGGCGCTCCGCGACGCGACCGCACCGGTCGTGGCGCCGATGGCGCCGCCCAGCGATTAGGTGCGGCCGCGCGGGCATCGTCCGCGGGTGCGAGGAGGCGTTTCGACGTGAGGGCGACGAGCCCACCGTGCGCGTCATCTGTGGCCTGCTGTGCGGCGCCGCTCGATCGGCGGCGCGACCGGCGGCGCGACCGGCGCCTTTACCTTGTCTTCACCTGGCCGCGAACTTGCTGTTGGGTTGCGGCATATGAACCTGCGCGTCTTGCTGCCTGGCCTTGCCCTCACCCTCGTCACCGCGTGCGGCGGCTCCGCGACGCCGATCGGCACGGCGACCGTCGCCGGGTACACGTTCGACATCTCGTACGAGGACGCCGCGCCGGATCCGGGCGCCCACACGAACTTCGTCCTCAAGCCAGCGTCGGGTCACCCGACGTCTGTCACGGGCTGGGTGGGGAGCGCCGGCGAGCCCGCGTCCGCGAAGGTCGCGGCCGTGTACGACTCGGGCGACGGCGACTACGATCTCCCGTACACGATCCCCGACCCGCTCCCGCCGGGCGCGCTGTTCTTCTTCGACGTGGAGACCGACGGCTCGGGTGCGGTAGGCTCGATCGCGTTCTGACATGTCGACGCGTCCCGCTGTCCTGATCGTCCTCGGCGCCACGCTGACCGCGTGCCTCGCGTCGCCCTCGCCCGTCGGTTCGACAACGATCGGCACGTACGAGCTCGCGGTCTACTCCGAGGAGAACTCCGCGACGGCCGGACACACGACGGACTTCGTCATCGACCCGACGACCGGCGGCAAGCCGACGTCGATCCGCTGCTGGGTCGGCCCGCGCGATCTGCCGGACGACCAGAAGGTGCGCGCGGCGTACGACCGGCCGAACGCCGAGTTCGACGCGATCATCGTGATCCCGGCGGCGCTACCGAGCGGCTCGAAGTTCTTCATGGACGTCGAGACCGACGGCGTCGTCGAGACCGGCGGCGTGAAGATGCCCGGCGTCGACTGAGCCGGCGCCGGCGCGGACGCTCAGCCGATGACGCGGTTGCGACCCTCGCGCTTGGCCTTGTACAGGTTGTCGTCGGCGAGCTTGATCAGCGCCGACACGTCGATGTCGCTGCCCTCGACGGTCGTGATACCGACCGACACCGTCACGGTGAACGAGTCGCCCTCGTACTCGAAGGGCTGGTCCGCCACGATCCGGCGTAGCTGCTCGCCGAACGTCCGCGCCCCGGTCAGATCCGTCTCCGGCAGCACGGCCGCGAACTCCTCGCCGCCATAGCGCGCGAGCAGCTCCTCGCGGCGGACCCGCCCGAGCAGCCGCTTGCTCATCTCGCGGAGCACGTAGTCGCCGGTGAGGTGACCGTGCTTGTCGTTGATGAGCTTGAAGTGATCGATGTCGAACATCAGCAGCGAGAGCGGCCGCCGGTAGCGCGCGCAGCGTGCGATCTCGCGCTCGAGGAACTCGAGGAAGTAGCGCTTGTTGTGGGCGCCGGTGAGGGCATCCACGATGGTCATCTTGTAGATCTCCTCGTGGTAGCTGGCCTCGATGCCAGAGCCGCTGAGGAACTTGAAGATGGCAGCGCCGATCTTCACGAAGTCGGCGTCGCGCAGGACGGACTTGGTGACGGGCACGTCGTTGACGTAGGAGCCGTTGGTCGACTGGAGATCTTCGACCGACCACGCCTCGCCGGTGCGGAACACGCGCGCGTGCCGGCGCGACACGGAGTCGCGGTCGACCTGGATGTCGCAATCGGCGCCGCGCCCGAGGACGATCTCGCTCCGCGTCAGCGTGAAGCGCTTGCCCATGTCGGGGCCCGGCGGATAGATGAGGACGAGGCAGGCCTCACCGGCCTCCTTTGCCGGCTTCACCACCTGGACCTTCGTGATCCGAGTCTTCCACTCGCTCATCTGCGCTCGCCCTGTTACGGATCCAACCGCACGCGTGGTGACCTGTCAATGTAAGCGGCGGTGTGATAACCGCCTGACGGGTGAACGGCGAGCCCTTCGTCCTCGGCGGTGGCGAGGTCGGCGCGCTGCTGGTGCACGGGTTCACGAGCACGCCGTTCGAGGTGCGCTTCCTGGGCGAGCGCCTCGCCGCCGCCGGCATCACGACGGTCGGACCGCTCCTGCCTGGCCACGGCACGACCGTCGCCGACCTCGGGCGCACGGCGTGGCCGATGTGGGCCGCGGCCGTCGAGGCCGAGCTCGATCGGTTACGCGAGCGGTGCCGGCGCGTGGTCGTCGCGGGCGTCTCGCTCGGGGCGCTGCTCGCGCTCGAGCTGGCGAGCCGGCGCGGCGCGGACATCGCGGGCGTATGCGCGCTCGCGGCGCCGCTGTGGCTCACGGGGCTCGGCGCCGAGGTCGCGCGCTGGACGGCCCCCGGCGCGCCGCTCGCGTGCGTGCGGACGGTGCCGAAGCTCGGCGGCTCCGACGTCGCTGATCCGGAGGTCGAGCGCGCGAACCCGGCGTACCGCGCGATCCCGACGCGGGCCCTCGCGGAGCTGGTCGCCGTCATGCGCGCGGCCGACGCGGCCCTGCCCGCGATCCCGGTCCCGGTGCTCGCGCTGCACGGCGCGCAGGACCACACGGCGCCGGTCGGCGGCTCCGAGCGCATCGTCGCTCGCGTGCCGCGCGGGCGCATGCAGCTCTTCCCGCGCAGCTATCATCTGCTCGCGGCGGACGTGGAGCGCGCGGACGTGGCCGACGCGGTGATTCGCTTTATCGAGGAGCTCTAGATGCGGCATGTGATCGCGATCGATCAGGGAACGACAGGCTCGACGGTGCTCGTCCTCGACGAGGCGCTGGAGGTCCGCGGCCGCGGCTACCGCGAGGTCCCGCAGATCTATCCGCAGCCGGGCTGGGTCGAGCACGATCCAGAGGCGATCTGGGCGTCGGTCACGGCCGCGCTGCAGCAGGCGCTCGCGGGCATCGCTCCCGTCTCGATCGCGGCGATCGGCATCACCAACCAGCGCGAGACGAGCGTCCTGTGGGACCGCGCGACCGGGCACGCGGTGCATCCGGCGATCGTCTGGCAGGACCGGCGCACCGCCGATCGCTGCGCCGAGCTGCGCGCGGGTGGCCACGAGGCGCGCGTGCGCGAGCGGACGGGGCTGACGCTCGATCCGTACTTCAGCGGCACGAAGATTCGCTGGATGCTCGACCACGTCGAGGGCGCACGCGCCGCGGCCGAGGCGGGCAAGCTCGCGTTCGGCACGATCGATAGCTACCTCCTGTGGCGGCTGACAGGGGGCGCCGTGCACGCGACCGACGTGACGAACGCGTCGCGCACGTTGCTGTTCGATCTCCACACCCTCGCGTGGAGCGACGAGCTGCTCGGGCTCCTCGGCGTGCCGCGCGCGCTGTTGCCGACGGTGGTGCCGAGCTCGGGTGTGGTCGGCACCACGCGCGGCGTCCCCGGCGTCCCCGACGGCGTGGCGATCGCGGGCCTCGCCGGCGATCAGCAGTCGGCGCTGTTCGGCCAGGCGTGCTTCGCGCCCGGCGACGCGAAGTGCACGTACGGCACGGGCGCGTTCATCCTCATGAACACGGGGGACCAGCCGGTGGCGTCGCGCAGCGGGCTCCTGACGACCGTGGCGTGGCAGCTCGGCGACGGCGAGCTGCGGTACGCGCTCGAGGGCTCGGCGTTCATCGCGGGCGCGGCCGTGCAGTGGCTGCGCGACGGGCTCGGGTTCTTCTCGAGCGCGGCGGAGGTCGAGGCGCTCGCGGCGAGCGTGACCGACGCGGGCGGCGTCATCGTGGTGCCGGCGTTCGCGGGGCTGGGCGCGCCGCACTGGCGGCCCGAGGCCCGCGCGGCGATCACGGGGATCACGCGCGGGACCACACGTGCCCACATCGCCCGCGCGACGCTCGAGGGCATCGCCTTGCAGAACGTCGATATCTTGCGCGCGATGGAGCGCGACAGCGGGCGCCCGCTCGGCACGCTCAAGGTCGATGGCGGCGCGAGCGCGAACGACCTGCTGATGCAGTTCCAGAGCGACGTCCTCGGCGTGGTCATCGCCCGGCCGGCCCTGGTCGAATCCACCGCGCTCGGCGCCGCGTTCCTCGCGGGCCTCGGCACCGGCGTCTGGGCCGACCAGGCCGAGCTCGCGCGCACCTGGCGGGAGCAGAAGCGCTTCACGCCGACCACCGACCGCGCGCGTGTCGCCGCGATCTTGACGCGCTGGGACGAGGCCGTGGGCAAAGCGTAGGGCGTCCGACTTCGGATGAACCGCACGAATTCACGCGACTCCCGCCTACGGACCTTCCTTCGTTCAACTTCCCTCCCGAAACGGCGGGCCTGGTCGATTTCACCAACTAGTGGTGGCTACCACCGTAGCCGTGCGAATTCGTCTTAATCCTTCCGAGCAGTTAGGTGTGGCGCGAGGGTTGCTGTAGCTCCTCCGCACGATGGCCCTCCTCGCCCGCCCAATCTCCAAAAACCCGAGCGACTGGACCGACCGAGAGCTCCTGAGGCATGTCCTCCGGAGCGAGGGGCGCGCCTGGGCCGAGCTGGTCCGCCGCTATCGCCCGCTCATCTACCGGTGCATCACCAAGGTGACGCTGAAGTACTCGCCGATGCTCGGGAGCGCCGACCTCGACGAGATCTACGCCGACGTCATGATGCACCTCGTCCGCGACGACATGCACAAGCTCCGCATCTACAACCCGGCCCGCGGCACCAAGCTCGGCTCGTGGATCGGCATGATCTCGGTCAACGCGGCCTACGACCACCTCCGCGGCGCCGGTCGCCGCCCGGTCCTCGACAAGCTCGGCGACGCCGCGCAGACCGAGGTCTCCGAGGACTCCGACCGCAGCCCGCTCGAGCTCCTCATCGAGAAGGAGCGCTGGGGCCACCTGAACGAGCTCCTCAGCGAGTTCAGCGACAAGGACCGCACGTTCGTCGAGCTCTACTACCAGCGCGGCCTCGAGGCGGACGAGATCGCGGTCGAGATGCAGATCAGCCTCAAGACGGTCTACTCCAAGAAGCACAAGATCCGCGCGCACTTGATGCGGTGCCTGTCGACGCTGGCCGGGGATAGCCCGATCGCCGACCTCGCGACGGCCTGATCCTTGCTCGGAGTTGCTGCGTGGCGACGCGCAGCAACTCCATCCTCCGCCTGATCGGGCTCTTCAAGCTGGTCAAGGCGATCGGCCTCGTGGCGGTCGGGCTCGGCGCGCTCTCGCTGCTGCGCCGCGACGAGGCCCGCGGCGTGAAGGGGTGGATCGACAACCTCCACCCCGCGAACCACTACATGCGCGAGGCGATCGAGAAGGTCAGCGGGTTCGACCCGGCGACGCTGCGGCTGATCGGCATCGGCACGCTGGTGTACGCGTGCCTGTTTCTGATCGAGGGCGTCGGCCTCCTCCTGCGGAAGCTGTGGGCCGAGTACTTCACGACGATCCTCACGACGTCGCTGGTCCCGATCGAGATCTACGAGCTCGTCGAGAACGAGAGCATCACGAAGGCCGCCGTGACGGCGTTCAACATCGGGATCGTGATCTACCTGGTGTTCCGCCTGCGCGGCGATGGGAACTGGCCCTTCCGCAGACCTGATATCGTCGCGGCGTGAAACCGCACCTGGTCTTTCGCCTCCAAGGCGCGACCGCCGACGGCACGCCGTACATCACGAACGGAGCCGCGACCCTGCGCGCGGCGGTCGTGGAGGGCATCCCGTCGCCCGAGGGCGTGCAGGCGCTGACCGAGCTGCAGATCGCCGCGATCCTGCAGACGGTCCCGAGCCACACGTCCGAGCTCGCGGCGCTGGCGCCGTCGACGGCGGTCGGCGTGGTCGCGTTCCGCACGCCGGACGACGTGTACCTGTCCGACGCCAACGTGCAGCTCCTGCGCGGGCTCGGCGGCGCGATCACGCTCGGCACCAGCGGCGCGCGCGGCGTGGTGATCGTGAAGCGCGACGGCGTGCTCGTCGGCGCGGTGATGCCGCTCGCGCCACCCGCCGAGCCCGAGGCCCCGGTGGCCCCGGCGCCGTCGCGATGGGCCGCGCGCGACGTGTTCACCGCGATCCAGCACGCGGGGCTCCTGCGCTGGTTCGACGGCGGCACGTGGGCGCGGCACACGGGCAAGCTGTTCGTGCCGGCGGGCGGCGATCCGAAGGCGTACTTCGCGCAGCTCGACGCGCTCACGCTCGACGAGGCGCAGGTCGGCGAGGCGATCGAGGTCGCCGCGCTCGAGGGCCGCGCGGACTTCTCCCCCGGCGGGCGCGCGGCGGCGGAGCGGGCGTTCATGGCCCGCGTGCTCGCGCCCGAGCAGGCGCCCGCGATCCGCGCCGCGGTCGAGGAGATGGGGGCCGCGCTCGGCGTGCCCGGCGTGGGCGCGGCGATCCGCGAGCCAACGTCGATGGCGTCGATCCACGCGGCGCTCGGGCGCGCGTTCGCGGTCGCGGGCAAGGCGGAGCAGGTGTTCCTCGTCGGAACGCAGCGGCCGTTCATCCTGATCCGCGAGACGCTCGCGACCACCGGCCCGTTCGCGCACGCCGCGCCGTGGGAGCCGGCGCTCGGCGGGCTCGCGGGGCTTCCGTTCATGGCCGCGCTCGCGCGCGAGCTGACGGTGCGCGGGTGCACGGCGATCGCGCAGGACGCGGCGGTCGCGTTCGACGCCGACGGCGCGATCCCCGCGTTCACGGTGCGCGTGCTGCGGCGCGAGCTCGGCGGGCGGCCGGAGCGCTCGGTATTGATCGTGACGGACGGGCTGCGCGCGCGGCGCCTGGAGACGACGGAGGAGCAGAGCGTCGAGCGGTGCGAGGTGCTGGCGTGGGCGGATCACCACGACGACGCGCTGATCGCGCTCGTCGCGCGCGCGGGGCGCACGATCCACCGCATCGCCGAGACGGGCGTGCCGTTCTATCCGGGCCAGTCGATGCGCGAGGCGTTGCCGGGCTGGGGCGGCTGGGAGCGCCTGCTGGCGACGGAGATGATCGCGCCGATGCCGGCGACGGGCGGGGCGATCGATGTCCTGCGCATCACGCCGATCACGCGCGGCGAAGGCGAGGAGATGCGGGCGGCGCCCGGCTCGGGCACGGCGGGCCGGCTGGTGCAGCGCCTCGAGGCGGCCGATTTCCCGGCGCTGCTGGCGCGCTGGCACCATCCGCAACCGTAGCGCGCCCGCGTCAGATCGGTGCGACGTGCGCGGCGACGAACACCGCGAGCTCCGCCTTCGTCGTGGCACCGCTCGCGACGCCGAGGGTGATCGCGACGAGCTCGTCCTCGTCACAGGTGAGGACGAGCTCGTTCATGTAGAGGAACATGAACAGCGCGGCAGCCGCGATGCGCTTGTTGCCGTCGACACACCGGTGGTTCTGCGCGAGGTGAAACAGTACGCGGCCGCCATCTCGGGCCGCGTGGCGTGAAGGTAGACGCCGTCGAACGAAGCTTCGGGTGTGGCCACGGCCGACTCGAGCAGGCCGTTCGCGTGCATCAGCTCCTGCCCGCGCGCGCGCTTGTCGAGCTCGCGCGTGCTCGGCACCGGCGCGATCACGATGACGCGGCCCTTCGTCGAGACCTCGACCTGGTCATCGGGATCGAGGTTCGCGGCCTCGAGCAGCTGCTTGTCGAGGACGAGCGCCACGCTGTTGCCGGTGCGCGTGAGGTTCTTGATCACCGTACGTACAGGTCAGCATGCGCGTACGTATCGCCGCGCTACCAGCCGGTGGTGCCCGGGGCGCCCTTGAACGGCCCGACGAGCTCGGAGGTGATCCAGCCGCCGTAGAACCCGCCGAGCTGCGGCCGCGCGCGCTCGTCGCCGACCCAGCACTCGAGCGCGTGGGCGTAGAAGCCGACGTGGCCGGCGATCGCGGTGGCCTCGACGAACGGAGCCTCGTACGACCAGGCCCCGCGCGGCAGGGACGTGTCGCCGGACGCGACGTCGTAGTACGTGCAGTCGCCCTTCCACTCGCAGAAGGTGCCGCGCCCGGCCGCGCGCAGGGCGGACATGTCGACGTCGGCGCGCGGCACGTAGAAGGTCGGCGGGTGCGAGGTCTCGAGGACGCGCACGGCGGCGCGCGTGCGGGCGATCTCGACGCCGCCGGCGAGGACGCGAACGGCGCGCGAATCGGCGACGAGGAGCGGCGGGCGCGGGTAGTCCCAGACGGACTCCTGCCCGGGGCCAGGTGCGAGCGCGAAGGGCGGGCGCGCCGAGCCGCGCCATTGCCAGCCGGCGCGGGCCTGGCTCAGCCAGGCGGGAGGGTGTTCGGAGTCCGAGGACATGCGGAAGCGTAGCGCGCACGGTTACGGTTGGTGCGTTGGCGGCTGATGCGTTGCGTAGCACAGAGGCGCAGAGGAAGAGGAGATCAGAGGAGTCTGAACGAGAGGGGTTGGCAGCCGGATCTAGCGAGTGCACCGGCTGTGCTCGGCTGCAAACCCCTCTTATTTCCGGCTCCTCTGACCTCTTCTTCCTCTGCGCCTCTGCGCTACGCAACGCGATAACCGTCACCGCGCGAACCGTCAGTCGGGATCGGTCGGAGCGGCGGGCGGGGGGAAGGTGAGGTAGGCCGTGACGGCGCTGCCCGCGCCCGTCATCGTCAGCGGCGCGCGCAGGGCGGCCAGGGACTCGAACGCGGTGCTCACGGCGTCGGCGGGGCCCGAGAGCGCGAGCTTGCACGTGGTGCGGCGGCACTCGATCGCGTCGGCGTGGACGGTGACGACCGTGGTCAGGCGGCGCTGCAGATCCGCTTCGAGCGGGCGCGCCCAGCGGTCATCCCGCGCCTCGGTCATGAAGGCCGCGGGCGGCAGGTGCGCCGGCTCTACCACCTCGGGCGTCGGCAGCGCCGGGCGCGAGGCGGGGTTGAACGCGTGAGGCTCGGCTGGCGCGGGCGCCGCGCGCACGGGGGGCACCGGAGCCGCCGGCTCCGGAGTGGCCACCAGGACCCCGCGCGACGGCCCGGCGAGCCGGGTGGGCGCCGGCGCCTCGCTCGCGGGCCAGCGCCAGATGGCCACCGTCGTCACCACGGCGGCGAGCCCGAGCACGGGCCAGAGGCGCGACGACACGCGCGGGATCGTAGCACTTGCCGCTGTTTCCGCGGCGTGGCTAGATGCGCGCGTGCCTGCGAGCGAGCCCGACGCCGAGACCACGGCGCGCGTCCGCGCGGTCCGCGATCGCGTCGTCATCGCGAACCGCGGCAACGCCGGCGTGCTCGGCTGGCTCGCGAAGCTCTACCTGTTCTCCGCCCTGCTCGGCCTCGCCGTCGCCGCCGCCGCCGGCATCTGGCTCTACAGCTACTTCTCGCTCCGCACGCCCGCCGCGCCCGACTACCGCGCGTTCCTCGACACCGTGCCCGGCGTCACGCACATGTACGCCGCCGACGGCACCCTCCTCGGCGAGTTCGCCAAGGAGTGGCGCGAGCCCGTCTCGTTCGATCGGGTCCCGCCGCGCCTCGTCGACGCGTTCCTCTCGATCGAAGATCACGACTACTGGAGCCACGGCGGCATCTCGTTCAAGGGCATCGGCCGCGCCGTGTGGGCCAACGTCGCGTCCGGCGACTTCGCGCAGGGCGCGTCGACCATCACGCAGCAGGTCGCGAAGCACGACATCGGCGCGGAGAAGTCGCTCTCTCGCAAGGCGAAGGAGGCGATCATGGCGCGCCGCCTCGAGTCGACCTACTCGAAAAAGGCGATCCTCTCCGTCTACCTCAACGAGATCTACTTCGGCGCCGGCGCGTACGGCGTGGCCGCGGCCGCGCACCGCTACTTCGGCAAAGACATGGACAAGCTCTCGCTCGGCGAGATGGCGCTCGTCGCCGGCCTCGCGAAGGCGCCGACCGCGTACTCGCCCGTCGCGCACATGGACGCCGCCCTCGCCCGCCGGAACCGCGTCCTCGACAAGATGGCGGAGTTCGGGACCGCGACCGCGGCCGAGGTCACCGCGGCGAAGGCCGAGCCGATCACGCTCGTCGCCATTCACGACGTGTTCCCCGATCGCATGCCGTACTACGCCGAGCACGTGCGCCGGTACCTCGGCGAGAAGTACGGCGCCGATCAGCTCATGACCGGCGGCCTGCGCGTCGAGACCGCGGCGGAGCCTTCGTGGGAGGCGGCCGCGTACGACAACGCCGATTTCGGCGCGCGCCACCAGGACAAGCGCCAGGGCTGGCGCGGCCCGGAGTGGCGGCTCGACGGCGCCGCGCGCGACACGTTCCTCGCGCGCCAGAAGACGCGCTACGGCGATGGCCCCCTCGTCCCCGGCAAGCGCTACCTCGCGCTCGTGGACAAGGTGAACGGCGAGCGCGCGGAGGTGCTCGTCGGCGAGCGTCACCTGCAGCTGCCGCTGCGCAACATGCAGTGGGCCGCGAAGTGGCAGGCCGGCAACGCGGACAACGACCTCACGATCGAGAGCCCCACGCAGGCCTTGAAGCCGGGCTACGTCGTGTGGGTCACGCGCGAGACGCGCTCGCTCGAGCGCTATCGCGACTGGTCGATCCCCGACAAGACGAACCCGTCGTGGCTCGGCAAGGATGACCAGCACGAGTGGGACGCGGCCCACTCCGACACCGTCAAGCTCGAGCAGGTCCCGCACCCGCAGTCGACGATCTTCACCGGCGATCACCACTCCGGCTACGTCGTCGCGATGGTCGGCGGCTACGACTACGACCGCTCCGTGTTCAACCGCGCCGTGCAGGCGTGTCGCCAGCCCGGCTCGACGTACAAGCCGATCTACTACGCGCTCGGCCTCGAGCAGGGCTACGGCTTCGACACCGTCCTCAACGACGTGCCGGTGAAGATCACGAACGCCGACACCGGCGAGGAGTGGTCGCCGACGAACCTCGGCGACACGTTCGACAACGCCGTCACGCTCGAGTTCGCGCTCGTGTTCTCGAAGAACGTGCCGAGCGTCGATCTGTTTCAGCGCCTCGGCGCGAAGAACGTCGAGGCGTGGGCCCGGCGCATGGGCTTCACCACGAAGATCTTTGCCGACGACGCGCTCGCGCTCGGCGCCTCGTGCAGCAAGCTCGACGAGATGGCGCGCGCGTTCACGCTGTTCGCGCGCCTCGGCACCTGGTGGCCGCGCCCGGCCGGCCACGAGAAGGACTGGGTCTACGTGCGCCGGATCACGGATCGCGCGGGCAAGGTCGTCGAGGACAACACCGTCGCCGAAGATCCGGAGCTCGCCGCCGCGGACCGCTTCGATCGCACGGCCGCCCTCGCCGGCATGACCGCCGAGCCCGCGATCCCGGCGCGCACCGCGTTCCTCATGACGAAGCTCCTGCAGCACGAGGTCGAGTTCGGCTTCGCGAACATCCTGCGCGCCACCGAGGTCAAGGCGGCCGGCAAGACGGGCACCTCGTCGGCGACGTCGGACAACATGTTCATCGCGTTCACGTCGAAGTTCACCACGCTCGTGTGGATGGGCGACGACAAGCGGCAGCGCGCGCTCGGCAAGAGCGACGCCGCCTACATGACGGTCGTGCCGCTGTGGTCGCGCTACATGTACGAGGCCGCGCGCGGCTATCCGAACACCGAGATCCCGTGGGCCATCCCGCCCGGCGTCAAGCCCGACGACCGCGGTGACCATAGCAAGGGTCAGCACACCGGCCCGATGGAGCTCATCTGGCGGACGCAGAAGAAGCCGGTCGACGACCCGGATCGCCCGCCGGTTTAGCGGAAACGGCGCGCGCACTCGCGCTATCCTGGCGCTCGCATGACGCGCTCCCTCGCTGCCGTTCTCTTCGCCGTCGTTGTCGTCCCCGTCGTGGCCTGCGGCGAGGTACCGACGAATCATCTCGCGGACGCGCCGCCGGGTGGCAGCGGGGATGGCGGCGGCGGCTCGGACGGCGCGACCGCGGGGCTCGTCAAGGTCACGGCGTTCGATATCCAGGGGGCGGCGACGCCGCTCGTCGGCGCGCAGGTCGTGTTCACCGATGCCAAGGGGACCCAGCGCGGGGTGACCGACGCGACGGGGACGGCCTCCGCGAGCGTCGAGGATGGCGGCACCGTCACCGTGATCGGCTCGACCAACGGGACCAACCCCGAGCCGTTCTTGCAGAGCGTCTCCGGCGTCAAGAACGGCGACCACATCACCCTCGGCACCGCGCGCGACTTCAGCGACGCCGGCTCGTTCACCGTGAAGTTCACGCCGCAGCCGGGCGTGACCAACTACGAGGTCTTCGGCCCGTGCGGCGCGACGTCCGTCAGCAACGCGACCGGCGGGGATTCGCTCGTCGCGAGCCTGTCGTTCCAGGCCCAGTGCAAGCAGGACCCGATGGAGCTCGTGATCGTTGGCTTCGACGCGCAGAGCGGCCTCGCGACGATCTCGCAGGACAAGACCGGCGTGTCGTTCGTCGCGGGTGGCAGCACCACGTTGACCGGCGCGTTCCGGCCGTTCCTCACGCTGGCGGCGAGCTACACGAACGGCAGCGACGACAACGGCGTCTTCCTGGCGCGCCTCGCGCCCGACAACGCCGGCTTCGAGAGCAGCGTGAACGCGGCGATCGCCGGCGGCACCGCGAAGCCCGCGGTCACCGGACCCGTCACCTCGACCGCTCTCCTCCAGTCCGACATCACGCGCGCGGGCCTCGGCCGCCAGTCCGTCTTCCAGCGCGTCGCCGGGGACGCCACGACGTACGGCCTCGACATCGCGGGCAACGTGCTCCCCTGGCTCGGCGCCATCACGTTCGATCCCGCCACGCAGACGATCAAGGTCCCGGTCACCACCGAGGGCAGCAAGGGCGACGCGCCCGACCTGTTCGCGTGCGAGGTCGGGTACGCGCGCATGGACGGGACCACGGGCGCCCAGACGGCGCAGTTCCAGTGGTTGATCGTCACGGACAAGCCCGGCGACGTCGTCCTGCCCACCCTGCCGGCCGATCTCGCGGGGCTCGCCGCGCTCGCGACCGACGTGGCGGGCCAATCGGACTGCGTCGCCGTCGAGTCCGATCAGATCGCGGGCTACGACGCCGCGCGCCTGACGCCCTACGCCGTGTTCGGGTTCCAGCAGGACCTGCGCAGCATCACCGGCGTCACGCGCGAGGCCACGTCGCTCCAGAATCGCGGGACGGTCAGAGCTGCGTCACGAGGCCGCTGGTCACCACGGCTCGGCCAGCGCGGCGCTGCTCGAGCTCGCTGAGCCCGGCGCAGAGCGCGCGGCCTGTCGCGAGCGTCGCGCGGCCGCGATCGACAAGCACGACCGCGCCGCCGTCGCATACGAGCCCGCACCACGCCCGCAGCGTCTGCTCCCACCCGGCGTCCGCCGTGACGTCCATGACGATCGCGGCGGCGAGGGACGCCGGCGCGAGGCTCGACGCGTCGCGCAGCGCGCCGGCGAGCTTCTTCGCGGCGCGCGCGGACAGGCCCACCGGAACGATCTCGCGACCCGGCGCGACGAGCGCGCGCGCGAGGCGAGCGTCACCCACGACGGCCACGCGGCCGCCGCGAATGTGGGCGGATGCAAGGGCGTCCGAGATCGCGGTCACAGCCGGCGTCAGGAACAGGCCGCCGAGCACGTTTGGACGCTACCACGCCGAGATCCTTGAGTAGAATTGCGGGCCTATGAACTCGACGATGAACGCCGCGCTCGGGGCCATCCTGCTCCTCGGTGCGTGTGGCTCGGTGAAGCCGAACGGCCTGGCCGACGCGCCCGCCACGAGCGATGGCGCTCGCGGCGACGCGACCGGGACGGACGCGGCTCCCGACCACGGGCCGGTGACGATCCGGGTCCTCGATCCGAAGGGCGGCGGCTCGCCCTCCGTCGGCGTGTCGGTGGTCTTCGTCGACTCGGCGGGCACGCAGACCGTCGCCACGAACGGCAGCGGCGACGCGGTGGCGGACGTCCACGCGGGGGCGAGCGCCACGTCGGTCGCGGCCGTCGCGACCGGCTTCCAGATGCAGACGATCACCGCGCTCCAGCCGGGGGACACGGCTGTCATCGGCACGAAGACACCCGTGACCACGCCGGCCAGGCCGCTCACGGTGACGGTCCCGACGATCGCGGGCGGCGACCCGAATATCTCGTACGAGGCGTTCGGGCCGTGCGGCGTGTCGACCGTCGTGCACGAGACCCCGGGCGCGGGCCCGCCGCCGACGCAGCTGGCCGTGCAAGCGACCCTGACGCCCGACTGCACGGCCTCGCCCGCGCTGCTCGTCGCGCACGCGTTCGACGCGAGCGGCTCGCGCGGCTTCGTCGTGCAGCCCCAGACGACGATCTCCCCGCCCGCCACGGCGGCGATCATCGGCGCGTACACCGCCGGCACGTCGCTCGTCGGCACCTACGCGAACCTCGACGACGCGACGATCACCAACGTCGGCATGAGCCGCATCGCGCCCGACGGGCACGGCTTCGCGTTCGCGCAGAACCAGTTGCACGAGAGCGGCGTGACGGACACGCTCACGACGATCGGCCCGACGTTGACGGGCCCGGTCGTCGCGCAGACCACGCTCGCGAGCGCGGCCGGCACCCAGGTGGTCCGGGAGCTCGTCGACGGCGCGGCCACGACGTACGCGTTCGACGGCCACGTGCGCATGCTGCCGTTCATCGGCAGGCCGTCGTTCGACCTCGCGAGCGTGACGGTGCACGTCCCCGTGTCGTCGACGGGCACGTCGACCGACGCGCCGGATCTGTTCCGCGTGGCGGTCGGCTACTCGCGCACCGCCGTCGTGGGCGGCAGCTCGACGACGACCACGTTCGCCTGGACCGTGTACGGCCCCACGCCGGGCGACGTCACGCTGCCGACGATCCCGATGGCGATCGGCGACGTCATGCCGCACGACGGCGACAAGGTCCCGACGGTGCTCGCGCAGAGCCTCGAGCTCGACACGGTCGCGGGCCACACCCAGGCGCGCCGGCAACCGATCGAAACGGCGAACCTGGTCAACCTCGCCACCCATCCGGGCGCGACGCTCGTGCGGTTCTCGACGGGTCAGATCCGCGCCGGCGTCGAGTGAATCGCCGCCCTAGAGGTCGCGCATGTACTCGCAGCGCGGATCTTCGAGGTGCGGCGTGGTCCAGGTGACGCCGAGCAGCTCGTCGAGCAGGAAGCGGAAGTTGCCGTAGGTCACCACGAAGAAGTCCATCTTGTGGCCCTTGATGCCGCCGCCGGTGTCGTCGGCGCGCACGCAGCCGTCGTGGATGGAACCGTCGGGTAAGAGCAGGCCGTCGAACTCGGGAACGTAGATCGGCTCCCCGATCGGGATGACGCGCGGGTCGACGGCCACGGACTTGAACGGGATCAGCGGGCGCAGGCCGGCGCCGCGCCCGAATGGGAAGTCATGGGTGTCGAGCTGCTCGAAGCAGGTGCCGTAGCCGAACTTGCACGGGCCCGTGTAGTTGACGACGCGGTCGTCGCGCATGAGGCCCGAGCCCTCGAGGCGCAAGGACCACGCGAAGCGCTCGGGGACGCGGCTGAAGAAGAAGCCGTCGGGCGTATAGAGCTCGACGGAGGTGGCGGTCGGGACCTTGGCGACGCCGCCCGTGTGCGGCGCAGCGGAGGACTGCGGGTCGTCGTAGTCGTTCTCGCGCGTCAGCCAGTAGAAGCGCTGGGCGTTGCCCTGCTCGGGCACGAGCGGGTAGCCGCAGCACAGCTTGTTCTTGCCGCGCAGCGTGGTCTTCGCCTGGAGCGGGACGTCTTCTTTTGCGAGCTTGCTCGTGTCCGCGCTGGCGGGGCCGGTCACGCCGGCGCCCCCGACCCCGACCCCGACCCCGACCCCGACGACGACGACGACGACAGCGCGGCGCACGATGCTCCGATCGTAGCGTAAGTTCTCGACGTGCGGATGTTTGCGCTCGCCGACGCCTCGGCGGAGACCGGCTGCGGCGGCAAGGCGGCGCACCTGGCGCGCCTGCTCGCCGCGGGGCTGCCGGTGCCGGCCGGGTTCGCGCTCGGGGGGGCGGCGTTTCGCGCGGTCGTCGGAGACGTGGCGCTCGGCGCGGCGGCCGATGACGCCGGCCACGCGCTCGAGGCGGCGGCCGCGCGGATCGCGGCGGCGGTGATCGCCCCCGCCGTCGGCGCGCGGGCCGGTGCGCTGGGCGAGCTGCTCGCGGTGCGCTCGTCGGCCACGATCGAGGACGGCGAGGCCGGCGCGGCGGCGGGGGTGTTCTCGTCGCGGCGCGCGGTGCCCGCAGGCGAGGTCGACGGCGCGATCCGCGCGGTGTGGACGAGCGCGCTGACGCCGCTCGCGGTCGCGTATGCGCGGCGACGCGACGCGGCCGCGGGGATCGCGACGGTCGGCGTGATCGTGCAGCGGTTCATCTCCGGCGAGCGGATCACCGTGTACACGCGGTCCCCCGCGGGCGGAGACGAGGTCTGGGTGCAGCGCGGGGCCGAGCGCGGCGCCGCGATCGACACGCGCACCCGCGGCGATGCGGATCCCGTGGTGCAACTCGCCCTCGCGGCCGAGGCCGCCATCGGCGCGGAGGCGACGGGCGCAGACGTCGAGCTGGTCGCCGCACCGGCCCGCGGCGACGGCGCGCGCGGACCGACGCTGTGGATCGTGCAGGCGCGGCCGATCGTGCAACCGCCGGCGAGCGAGCCGCGCACCCCGCCGCCGCCGATCGTGCTCGCGGCGCTCGTCGGCGATGGCCGGCAGTGGACCTGGGACATCGCACACAATCCGGACCCGCTGTCCCTCGCGCAGGCCGGGCTCGTCGCGCGCGTCGCCGACGTCGCGCCCTGGGCGCTGCGCGTGTGCGGCGGCTACCTGTACGTCGCGGCCCACGCGGACGCCGAGCGCGCGGCGGCGCCGCCGGATGATCCGCGCGCGCTCGAAGCGGCGATGACCGCCGCGCTCGGCGGCGATACCGGTGGCGAGCCGGCGTCGCTGGTGGACGCGCTCGACCGGTACGTCGCTTTCTACGCGGCCTGGGCGCAGGTCTCGCGCTGGATCGCGGCCGCGCGCCGGACGCGCCCGCGCGGCACGGGTGTCCGGCCGTCCTCGGTCGAGGCGACGCTGCTCGCCGCCGCGCGCGGCGGGCTGGCCGAGGCGGACGCCCTCGGTCGGCTCGCCCCGCTGGCGCCGGCGTGGGACGTGGCTGTGCCGACGTTCGGCGAGCGGCCGCAGCTCGTCCGCGATGCGATCGAGCGCGCGCGCACGGGGGCCGGTCCAGCGGCGTCGCCGCCACGCACGGAGGATGAGGTCGCAGATCTCGCCGAGCGCGATGACTTCGCGTTCGCGCGGGCCCAAGGGCTCGTCCGGCGCGCCCTCCTCGCCCACGCGGCGGCGCTCGGCATCGCCCCCGCGGATATCTTCTGGTTACCGCTCGAAGAGGTCGTCGCCGCCAGGCCCGGCGGTCCGCTCGACGGCGTCACGGCTCACCGCCGCGCCTCGGCCGCGCGGACCGCGGCGCTGCGCGCCAGCCGCTGGGACATGCCGATCACCGTCGGCGGCGAACCGACGATCGCGGCCACACGGGCCGGCGGCCTGCGCGGAGCCGGGGTCGGCGCGCGAGTTACAGGTCGGATCGTGCGCTTCGCCACGCTCGCGAGCGCCGTTGCCGTGGGGCGTGGCGACATCGTCGTCACGCGCGCCGTCACGCCCGCGCTCGCGGTCCTCGTCGCCGGCTGCGCGGCGATCATCTCCGAGACCGGCGGCTTGCTCGATCACGGCGCGGCGCTCGCGCGCGAGTTAGGCGTACCTTGCGTCGTCGGCTGCGCGGGCGCATGGAGCACCCTGCGCGATGGCCAGATCGTCCGCGTCGATGGCGACGCGGGGACGATCACCCCGCTCTAGCGGTCTACTCGTCGTCGTCGTCGAGATCCGGATCGTCCGGATCCGTATCGTCGGCTTCATCGGGGCGATCCACCGGCAGTGGCGTCCCGAGGCCAGCGTTGACTCGCTCGCGCAAGTCTTTGCCGACCTTGAAGAAAGGCAGCCGCTTCTCGGCGACGTGCACCGTCTCGCCGGTCCGCGGGTTGCGGCCTTCGTACGCCTTGTACTTGCGCACGGTGAAGCTGCCAAAGCCTCGGATCTCGATGCCTTCGCCGCGCTCGAGGGCCTTGACCATCGAATCGAAGATCGTGTTAACGATCGCCTCGGCCTTACCAGCCGGCAGCTTTAACGTCTCGGAAATTTTTTCGATGAGCTCGGACTTGGTCACCCGTAACTCCGCGTAACTAGACAGTAGGCTAAACGCCCGGCGCGGGTCGTGGCAAGTGTAACGCCGCGAATTTCGTCGTTTCTTTTCTACTGCCGCGCGTCGACAGCCGGGATCGCGCGCTCGCCGTCCGAGGTAAGAGCCCGGTAACTCTGCGGAAACTGGTAGGTCTGGCAGCGATGGCGGGCGTAGAAGTCCACGAGATCTCGCCAGCTGATCTCGTGGCGTTCGATCCCGGCGCGGACCGACTGGGCCACCACCTCCGAGCACATCTGGCCGGACGCGTGATGTCCGCGCGCGATGCGCGGGTCGACCTGCACGAGCGACGGCGGCACGTGCTCGATGTAGTACGACGACAGCGGCGAGAGCTCGATCGTCTCGACCTTCGTGATGCGCAGCTGCGAGTCGGCGCGATAGACGCACTCCGTGCGCGTCTCGCTCCCGCCCTTGCGGATGACCATTGCGTCGAACGGCAAGACGCGCGCGGAGTTGCACGTCGGGCCGAGGTTCGAGGTCGTGGTGATCTCGTAGGCGAGATCGGTCGGGAGCTGGTTGTCGACCTTCATCACGACCGTGTCGCCCGAGACCTCCAGGTGGATGCGCAGGCCCGCGACATCGATCGGCGGCTGGCCGGGAGCGATGAGGCGCGTCGAGTCGTCCGCGTGATACGCGAACTTGCGCTGCATGTCCTTGAGCGATGGTGCGGCGACGCTCGCGGCGGCGGCGTCGGTGCGCACGTAGTCCAGGTACACCCCCGGCAGGTCGACGGCGTGGGCCATCAGCTCCTGCTGCGTGCCCGTCGGGCCGGCCGGCGGCGGCGGCTTGGCCGGGAGCCCGACGTTGCCGCAGAAGCGCACGATCGTGATCAATCCGATCAGCACCACGCCGCCGCCGAGGACGCCGAGCTTGTACGGAGAATCGACCACCGCCATGTGGTCAGGATCGTACATGAAGAAACGTTGACTTCACGGATCACTCGCGCGCCTAATCGAGACGGCATGCGGACGCGGGGACTCGCACCGATCGGGGCGCTGCTGCTGATCGCAGTCGCGCTCCTGCAGGCCGCGCCCGCGCGAGCCGAGGATCGGATCGACACGCTCGCGAAGGTGCTGGCGTCGAGCTCGAGCGACAAGGAGCGGCTGGCCGCGGTCGTCGCGCTCGCGAAGCTCGGCGGCAAGCCCACGCTCAAGCCGCTCGTCACCGCGCTCTCCGATCCGAACGCGAAGGTCCGTGCGACGGCCGCCGGCGCGCTCGGTCACCTCGGCCACCAGGCGGCGATCCCGTCGCTCCGCGAGCTCGCGGGCAGCGATCCCGATGCCGATGTCCGCTCGCACGCGCACACGGCGGTCGGGCAGATCCTCAAGGCGAACCACCTGCCGGCCGAGGCCGCGGCGCCCGCCGCGCCGAGCGAATCGCCGGCCATGGCCGAGGCGTCCGCGCGTCGCAATGGCGGCTTCGGGCACTCGCCGCACGCGGTCGCGAACCACCCCGATCTCTACGTGCAGGTGAAGTCGTCGAGCGACGACTCGCCCGGCAAGAACGATAAAGACGCGCGCAAGACGCACGCCGAGGTCGTCCGCGCCGCCCTGCTCGACGCGTGCAAGTCGCAGCCGCTCGTGACCACGGTCGCCGCCGACGCGCAGCGCTGGGGCCTCGACGCGCGGCTGCTCGACCTGTCGGTGGTGAAGCTCGAGGTCGTGCCGTCCGGCTCGTACATGGAGATCGAGGCGCAGCTGCGGCTCGCGATCTCCGACGACAAGGGCAAGATGCAGTCGTTCCTTTCCGGCGGCGCGAAGGTCCAGGTGCCGAAGCGCACGTACGACGCGAAGTACCTGCCCGCGCTCCGCAAGGAGGCGCTCGAGAACGCGATGCGCGGCATGATGGACAAGCTGCTCGCGCATCTGCGGAAGACCGCGCAGACGTAGCCAATCCACGCGGATCGCGAGCAACGGGCTCGTCGGGCGCGTGGTCTAATCCACGGGGCTCTGCGTGCGTCGATATCTCGTCCTTGTCGCGCTGCTGGCGCTCGCGGGCACCGCGCACGCGGGCACTGTCACGAAGCCGCCGGCCCTGCTGCAGGCGGTCGCGCCGGACTATCCGCCGGCCGCGCTCGCCGCCGGCAAGACGGCGAAGGTGCGCGTGCGGATCCACATCGACGCCGCCGGGCTCGTGACGGCAGTCGATGTCCTCGAGCGCACCGGCGACGGGTTCGACGAGGCCGCCGTGGCCGCCGCGCTGCAGTACGTGTTCGACCCCGCGCAGATCGACGGCGTGCCCGGCGCGATCGCGGTGGAGACGGCGATCAACTTCGTCATCGAGTCGCCGCCCGAGCCCGCCGAGCCGGTCGCGCAACCCGCGCCGAACCCGGCGCAGGTGCACGCGGGGCCGCCGAACCACGCGGGCTCGATGGACGCGCCGATCACGCTGCAGGGCGTCGCGGTGGAGCGCGGCACGCGGACCAAGCTCGCGGGCGTGATCGTCTCGATCGCCGAGCTCGGCCTCGACGTGATCACGGGTCCCGACGGCTCGTTCTTCTTTCACGGCGTCGCGCCGGGCAAGTACCAGCTCCTCGCGCTCGACCCGCACTACGACAAGGTCGAGCGCCCGATCGAGCTCGCCAGGCGCGAGGCCCTCGAGGTTCGGCTGTGGCTGCGGCCGAAGGGCGGCAACCCGTACGAGACGGTGGTCGAGGGCGATCGCGAGGTCCTCGAGGTCACGCGCCGCACGATCTCGCGGCAGCAGCTGACGAGCATCCCCGGCACCTTCGGCGATCCGATCCGCGCGATCCAGACCCTGCCCGGCCTCCAGCGCGCCCCGTTCGGGCTCGGCCTCCTGCTCGTGCGCGGCTCGAACCCCGACGACACCGGCATCTTCGTCGACGGGCACGAGGTCCCCGCGCTGTTCCACTTCCTCGGCGGGCCGTCGATCTTCAACGCCGAGATGCTCGACTCGATCGACCTCTACCCGGGCGGCTTCCCCGGCCGCTTCGGGCGGCACCACGGCGGCGTGGTCGCGCTCGAGACGCGCGAGACCAAGGACGACGGCGTCCACGGCTCGGCGAAGGTCGACTTCATCGACGCGGGCGGCTACCTCCGCGCGCCGATCACGAAGGATCTGACGATCGCGGTCGCCGGGCGCCGCTCCTACATCGACGCGTTCCTCGGGTTCGTGTTGCCGACGCCCAGCAAGGGCTCGCAGCGGATCGTGACGCCGATCTACTACGACCTGTCGGCGAAGCTCGACTGGAACTTGCACGAGAACGGGCACCTCTCGCTCTTCGCGATCGGCAGCTCCGACTCGCTCCACGTGCTGCAGGCCGACCCGACGAGCTCGTCGGATCTGAACAGCGCCGTGCACTTCCTGCGCGTCATCGGCAGCTACTCGCGCGGACTCGGGCACGACCTCAAGCTCACGATCTCGCCGGCGTGGGGCCGCGACACGGTCTCGTTCACCGGGGCCGAGGCGATGGCGGCGGGGCCGTTCACCGACATCGCCATCGTCAACAACTCGCTGTCGTACCGGCTGCGCGTCACGGGGCGGCCGGCGCCGTGGCTGCTGCTCGATACGGGCCTCGACCTCCTGTCGCGCGTGACGACGTACCAGGCGCTCGTGCCGATCGACGACACGCTGACCAACTCGTCGGGCGTCAACATCACGCCGTCGCAGGTGTTTCGCGGCTCGCAGTCGCTCGGGGCGGGCGGCTACATCGACCTCGGTCTCGACCTCACGAGCCGGCTGCGCATCATCCCGACCGTGCGCCTCGACGCGTACCTGCTCGATGGACAGCAGCGGCAGAGCGCCGACCCGCGGATCGTGGCGCGCTATAAGGCATCGGATCTGTGGACGCTGAAGGCGTACGTGGGACGCTTCACGCAGCCGCCGCAGCCCGAGGCGCTCGACCGCCGCTTCGGCAACACGAACGTGCAGCTCGAGCACGCGATCCAGTACGGGCTCGGCTACGAGTGGCGGCCGACACACCTGTGGTCGATCGACAGCGAGATCTACTACGTCGATCGCTCGAACCTGGTCGTCTTCACCAACGACGTCACGATGAACCCGGACGGCACGTACAGCTACGTGAACTTCGTCAACACGGGCAAGCGGAGCTCGTACGGGTTCGAGGCGATCATCAAGCGCGAGATCAGCGCGCACGTGTTCGGGTGGCTCTCGTACACGTTCTCGCGCTCGCACCAGCACGACGGCGACAACGGGCGCGTCTACCCGACGGCGTTCGACCAGCCGCACGTGATGAACGCGGTCGTGAGTTGGAAGCCGGGGGCGGGGTTCGAGCTCGGCGCGCGGTTCCAGCTGGCGAGCGGCCGGCCCGATACGCCGGTCGTGGGCGCGACGTACGACGCGGACGCGGGCGGGTACGTGCCGGTGCGCGGACCGGAGCGCTCCGTGCGGATCCCGACGTTCCGCCAGCTCGACGTGCGCGCCGAGCGCGACTGGCTGTTCGACACGTGGAGCATCGGCGTCTATGTCGACGCCATCAACGCGACGAACGCGACGAACGTCGAGGGCGTCCAGTACGACTATCGCTATCGCGCGAGCTCGCCGATCTCGAGCTATCCGTTCCTGCCCACGCTCGGCGTGCGAGGCACGTGGTGAGGCGCGCGCCCGGGCTCGGCGTGGTGGCGGCGGTGGCGTTGACCGCGTGCGGCTCGTTCCAGGATCCGGATATCGTCGTCGACATCCGCGTGATCGCGATGGAGGCCGACACGCCGGAGCAGGTGGTGACGGTGGATCTCGCGAACCCGCCGAGCGCGGCGGATCTGCTCGCGCAGGTGATGCCGGCCACGATGTGCGCGCTCGTCGCCGATCCGTACAACACGCGGCGGCTCGCCTGGTCGATGACGATCTGTCCGCTGTCCGGCGACGAGCGGTGCAACGACGGCGATCCGCAGGCGCTGATCGGCAGCGGCTTCGAGGACGATCCGGACACCACGGTGCCGGCGCCGACGATGTGCGCGACGGTGCGGCCGGACGCGGATCTCCTCGCCGTGGTCGAGAGCACGCTCGCGGACGATCAGCTGCACGGGCTCGACGGCATCGACTACGAGATCGCGCTGCGCGTCGGGGGCGAGGGAGGCGATCCGGCGCTGGATCTGTTCGCGAGCAAGTCCCTGCGGCTCGCGCCGTCCTTGCCAGCCGGGCGCGTGGCGAACACGAACCCGTCGTTGGTCGACCTCGACGCGGCCGTGAACGACCTCGGGCCGGTGCCGATGCAGCTCGGGCGCTGCGCGGATCAGCCGACGCCGCTGGTGGTGGCGCCCGGCGACTCGATCCGCTTCACGCCGGTGGAGACGCCCGGCTCGCGCGAGACGTACTCGGTGCTCACGGTCGACGGCAAGACGGCCACGTTCACCGAGAGCCTGACCTACGGCTGGTCGGCGACGTACGGCGGCTTCTCGAGCGGCTTCACGGGCGGCCCGACGGACGCCTTTGGCAACCCGGCTGACCTGTACACGGACTGGAACGCGCCGAGCGAGAACGACCTGACCGGCCCGACGGATGTCGCGCTCTGGGTGGTCCAGCGCGACGAGCGGCTGGGCGCGCGCTGGTACCAGACCTGCGTCCGGGTGTCGCTCTAGCCAGATGAACCGGGCGCGCGAGTACGCGCCGTCAGATATCGACGCGGTCGGGGTCGTCGGGCAGCGGGTCTTCCGCTGGCAGGGGGGTGAAGTCCGGGTTTGCTTCGAAGTGAAAGTGATCCTTGTGCGAGATCGGATCGTTCTTCGGCGTCAGCAGCAGCCGGAAGAGGCCGCTGTCGTTGACGGCCTTCTCGACGTTCAGGAGCAGCTCGTCGCCGGACTTGTAGTCGCGGCCGACCCACGCCTGGCGGCCGGCGCCGTCGACGAAGTACGCCACGTCCATCGCGAGCCCGAGCGCGTGCCGCGACAGCACGTCCTTCGTCTTGCCGAACGCGCGCACCTTGGTCCAGCGATAGATGCTGCCGAAGTGCACCTCGGTCACGCCGAGCTCGTGCAACTGCGGCGCGAAGCTCGTCCACGCCAGCGCGAGCTCGCAGTCCATCATCTGCGGCCTGTCCTTCGTGTAGGTGCCGAGGAACTGCACGCCGCCGAGCGTCATGTCCGGCACCACGATCGCGTCCGTGACATGCCCCTCGCGCGTCGCGGCCTGCCACGTGACGCCGAGCGCGTCGAGCTTCTGCTCGCAGGTCTTCTCCACCGACTCCATCGTCCTGGAGGGCGGCCACTGCCAGCCGCGCGGCATGTTGTCGGCCTTGAAGTGATGGCTCGCCGAGACCTTGGTCGACTCGCGGGCGGCGCGCTTGTCGGACTTCTTCGCGGCCTTTTTGTCCGTCGTCTTCTTGCCTGTCTTCGCGGCGGCCGGCGCGGTCACTCCCGCGAGCAAGGCAAGGACGAGGACAGGGCGGCGCATGCGCCGGGTTATACACGATAGGCTTCGCGGCAATGGAATTAGAGCTCCTCGAGGCCCTCGCCTTGTCGACCGACCGGACCGCTGCGCTCGCGCAGCTCCTCCCCGGCAGCGAGGACCACGACTACTTCCGCGGGCTGGACGCCCAGCACCGCGGCCTGCTCGACGAGGTCGACGCGCTGCTCGACGCGTGGCCGGGCCGCCACGGAGCGACCGAGACGTACGAGCGGCTGCGCCTGCGGCAGACGCTGTATCGGCTCGGCGGTCCCGAGGACGTAGCCGCCGTCGCCGCGGATCGGCTCCGCGATGTGCTCGGCGTCTCGCACTGGCACGAGGCCGAGGTGCCCGAGGTCGATCCCACGCGGCCGACCCGCCTGGCCGACGACGCGTTCGTGGGCGTCATGCAGCTGCAGCTCGCGGCCGGGGTCGGCACGAACCTCGCGCGCGTCACCGACGAGGGCTGCCAGGAGCTCGTCGGCTGGGATATCGATCCGCAGCGCCGCCGCGTCCTCCTCACGCGGATCGGCCACACCCCGCACCCGGCGCTGGTCGATCTCGTCGCCGCCGATCTCGCCACGCGGGGCAGCGGCAGCTTCGGGTCGCTCCCCGCCCACGCGCAGCTGACCCTCGCGCAGCTCGAGGCCGTGGCTGTCCGCGCGCCGGACGTCCGCACGCACGCGGGCTGGCTCGCGGCCGTGATCCTGCGCATGCAACCCCCCGCGAGCGTGGACCTCGAGCTCGATCGCGAGGCGCGGGACGCGTACCTCCACGAGCTGTGGGCGTTCGTCCAGACGCTGCCGCCCGCGAGCAACTCGCTCAAGGCGCACGTCCTGTGGCACCTGCTCGACGGGGGACGCCGCCGTGGCGTCGTCGATCGCGCGCTGTTCGACGCGTTCCTGCGCTTGCCGCGCGCGACGAGCCACTTCGCGCGGCCCGTCGAGAACATCACGCGCACGGACTTCGTGCAGCCCGGCACCGACTTCACGGGGACCACGGGGCTCCCCGTGGCCGGCGACGACGCGACCCTCGTCGCCGATCTGCTCCAGCTCGACCCCGCGTGCGCGGCGACCGTGGCGCCGTGGCTCGAGCGCGCGTGGCTCGACGCCGTCCTGGCGACGGCCGCGCTCCTGTCCGGCGCGACGGACGCCGACCGCGCGACCCTCGTCCTGGGGCCCGCCCGCGCCGCCGCGCTGCGCGACCGCGTGGACCTGACGTGGTGCGCCAGCAACCCGACGCGCTTCGAGGCCGGCCAGCCGGTCGCGCTCGACGCGGACGTCAAGAACGTCGCGGAGCTCGTGGTGAAGGTGTTCCGCGTCGATCCGATCGCGTACTTCGAGCACACGAAGCGCCCGGTCGACACCGACCTCGACCTCGACGGGCTCACCGCGACGAACGAGCTCGTGCTGCGGTACGCGGAGCCGGCGATCCGCCGCGCTCGCCGCCACATCGAGCTCCCGATGTGCGCGCGCGCGGGCACGTACGTCATCGACCTGATCGGCAACGGCATGTCGAGCCGCGCGGTCATCCGCACCGGCCGGCTGCGCCACGTCGTGCGGATCGGCGCGGCCGGGCACGTCGTCACCGTCATCGACGAGGCCGGCGTCCCGCTGCCCGGTGCCCAGGCGTGGCTCGGCGAGCGCGCGTACACGGCCGACGAGCGCGGCGAGCTCGTGGTCCCGTTCTCGACGGCGCCGGCGCGCGTGCCGATGCTCCTCGCCGCGGGCGACGTCACGAGCGTCGCGCACCTCGACCTGCGCGCGGAGAGCTACGCGCTCGGCCTGCGCCTGCTCGTCGAGCGCGAGGGCCTGACGTCTGGCCGCACCGCGCGCGCGATCGCCCGGCTCGCCCTCACCGTCGCCGGCGCGCCGGCCTCCCTCGCGCTCCTCAAGCGCCCGACATGGGACGTCACGCTCACGGATCGTCACGGCGTCCAGGTCGCGAAGTCCCTGCCGCTCCTCCTCAGCGATGACGACGCCACGGTCCTCGAGTGGCCGCTGGGCGACGACCTGACCGTGGTGGCGGTGACCGTCCGCGGCACGGTGGAGGTGATCAGCGAGCAGCGCGAGCAGGAGCTCGTGCAATCCGTCACCACGCGCGTCGCGCAGATGACCGAGACCCTCGCGACCGACGCGCTGTACCTCGCGCACACCGCGGGCGGTTGGGTCGTGTCGGCGCTCGGCAAGACCGGCGAGCCGCGCGCGCGGCGCCCCATGACGGTCACGTTGCGGCACCGCTGGTCGCGCGATGCCGTCGTCGCCGAGCTCGCGACCGACGACGCGGGCCGCGTGGAGCTCGGTGCGCTCGCCGGCGTCGCGGAGATCGGAGCCTCGATCGGCGGGATGCGCCAGGACTGGACCGTCGAGGACACCACGCCCGCGCGCGCCGTCGTGCTGCTCGCGGGCGCCGACGTCGCGCTCGCCCTCCCGCCGCTGCGCGACGCCGGCGAGACCATCGAGCGGGCCTCGCTCGTCGAGCTGCGCGGCGCCGCGCCGCTGCGCCATGTTCCGGTGGAGCTCGCGCCGCTCGCCGGTGGCCTCCTGATCCCGGCGCTACCGCCGGGCGAGTACCTGCTCCGCGCGCCGGGCCTCGAGCCGGTGCCGATCACGATCGTCCTCGGCGCGCTCGTCGGCACGTCGCTCGTCACGCCCGCCGCCGTGCTCGAGCGGTCGCGGCCCGTGCCGGCGTTCACGAGCCTCGAGCTCACCGGCGACGAGCTGCGCCTCGGCGTGCGCGACGTCTCGCCGCGCACCCGCGTCCACGTGCTCGCGACGCGGTTTGTCGATGCGCTCGCCTGGCCGCTCGAGCCCCTGCGCGCGCCGGCCCTCGCCCGCCGCGCCGATCGGGTCCGCACGGCGCTGTACGTCTCGGGCCGCGAGCTCGGCGACGAGTACCGCTACATCCTCGATCGCCGCACGCAGCCGCGCTATCCGGGCAGCCTGCTCGAGCGACCGAGCCTGCTCCTGCATCCGTGGGCGCGGCGCACCACGACGACGGCGGTCGCGGCGGCCCGCCCCGGCGGCCACTTCGCGCCGGCGCAGGCCCCGATGGTAGGCGGCCGCCCCGGGTTCGGGAGCGCGAGCGCCACCGGGGTTGGGAGCGCGGGCGACGGGCAGGCGTACGCGGCGTACGACTTCCTCGCCGCGCCTCCCGCCGTGCTGGCGAACCTCGTCCCCGACGAGACCGGCACCATCGTCATCGCGCGCGCGGCGCTCGGCGATGCCACGCATGTCACGCTCGTCCTCGACGATCCGGCCGGGTGGGCCACGCACGGCGTGCCGCTGCCCGAGACGGCGCTCGTGCCGCGTGACCTGCGCCTGCGGATCGCGCTCGCGGCCGACCGCCACGCGACGCAGCAGAAGGCGATCGCCCCGCTCCGCCCCGGCGGCCAGGTCGTCATCGAAGATCTCGTCACCGCCAAGGTCCACCTCCTCGACTCCCTCGAGCGCGCGCACGCGTACCTGCTCGCGCTCCGCGACGACCCCACGCTGCGCGAGTTCGGGTTCGTCGTGCGCTGGCACGCCCTCGCGGCGACCGAGCGCGCCGACCTCTACAGCAAGTTCGCGTGCCACGAGCTGCACCTGTTCCTGCACGCAAAGGACCGCGCGTTCTTCGAGGCGGTGGTGCGCCCGACGCTCGTGCACAAGCGCGTGAAGACGTTCGTCGACCGCTGGCTCCTCGACGAGGATCTCGCCGCTTACGTCGAGCCGGCCGGGCTCGCCCGGCTCAACGCGGTCGAGCGCGCGCTGCTCGCGTGGCAGCGGCCGACGGATGGCCCGCTCGTGGCGCGGCTACTCGCGGACGAGGTCGCGATCCAGCCGCCCGATCCCGCGGGGGACGTGCGGCGCGTCGATGCGCTCCTCGGCGCGGCCGCGCTGGACGGCGACGACGCGATCGCGGGCGCGGCCGACGAGGCGTTCGCGGCCTCGGACTCGACGGGCGAGTACCAGCTCGCGCAGATGGCGCCGGCCGGGAGTCCCGCTCCCTCGCTGGCGATGGCGATGTCGGCCGCGCCCCGGTCGGAGCCGAGCGCGAAGAAGGCGCCCGCGCCCGCGCGCATGGCGAGCCTGACGCGCGCCGGCGGCGGGGGCGGGGCGGCGAAGATGGAGTTCGCGGAAGACGACGGTGACGGGCTCGTCGAGGACCGCGCGCGCCGGCGGGCCGCGCCGCCGCTGTTCCGCGGCGCCGATCGCACGCAGGAATGGGCGGAGACGAACTGGTGGAAGCGCACGCCCGCCGAGTCGACCTCCGCGATGATCGCGCCGAACCGGCTATGGCGCGACCTCGCCGCGCACGCCGGCGACCCGACTGGCTTCCTGTCGTCCGCCCTCGGCCTCGCGACGACGAGCTTCGCCGAGAGCCTGTGCGCGCTCGCGCTGATCGATCTACCGTTCGTGCCGGGTGCGCACGCGATCCTGCCGGAGGGTCCGCGGCTCACGATCACCGCGGCGGGCACGGCGCTCGTCGGCACCTCGCAGATCGTCGACGGGGAGCTGGTCCCGGGCGGTCCGCCGCTCGTGGTCGGCACGAGCTACGTGCGTACGGACGACCGCTACCGCTTCGTGGATGGCCAGCAGGTGGAGCGCTACGTGACGGGGCCGCTGACGCCGGGCGTCGTCTACACGTGCCTCGTCGTGCTGGCGAACCCGTCGAGCACGCGCCAGCGGATCTCGGCGCTCGTGCAGATCCCGCGCGGCAGCATCGGCGTGGCCGGCGCGCGCGCGACGCACACCCTCGACGTGATCCTCGAGCCGTACGGCACGCATGGCCACGAGTACGCGTTCTACTTCCCGGCGCCAGGTACGTGGAGCCACTTCCCGGTGCACGTGTCGCGCGGCGGCGTGATCGTCGCGGCGGCGCCGCCCGTGGCGCTCGAGGTCGTGACCGGCGGCGCGGCGCCCGACACGGTCTCGTGGGCGTACGTCTCGCAGCGCGGCTCGCTCGCGGAGGTGGTGGCGCTGCTCGCGGCCGAGAACCTCGCGACGCTGGATCTCGAGCGCGTGGCGTGGCGGCTCAAGGACCGCGCCGCGTACGACGCGATCCTCGGCGTGCTCGAGGCGCGCCGCGCGTTCCATCCCACGCTGTGGGGGTACGCGCTCTTGCACCGCGACCTGGTGCGCATCCGCACGAGCCTGCGCGCGCGCGGCGAGGAGCTGATGGCGGCCGGGCCCGTGCTCGCGATGCCGGCCGTGGGCCTCGACGCCGAGGATCTCGGCGCGTACGAGCACCTCGAGCTCGCGCCGCTGGTCAACGCGCGCGCGCACACGCTCGGCGGCAAGCTCCGCATCCTGAACGACGGGCTCGCCGAGCAGTACCGGCGCTTCCTCGATCTCGTCTCGCATCGCGCCGCGCCGACGGGCGAGGACTGGCTCGCGGCGGCGGCGTACATGCTCGCGCAGGACCGCACCGCGGCGGCCCAGCACGCGCTCGGGCAACTCGGGCAACTCGAGCAACTCGGGCAACTCGGGCAACTCGGCCCGGCGGGCCCGCCGGTCGTCGATCGCATGCAGCACGCGTACCTCGTGGCGTACGCGGCGTGCCTGGTCGGCGATGTCGCGACCGCGCGCGCGTGGGCCGAGCCGTTCCGCGGCGTGCCGATCGAGCGCTGGCGCCGCCGGTACGACGCGCTGCTCGCGATGCTCGACGAGGTCACGGGCATCATCAGCCCCGAGGCCGCGTCCGCGGTCGGGGGCGCGCTCCCCGACCCGAGCGGCGCCGCCTCGGCAGAGCCTGGGCAAGGGCGGTCGGAGATCACCTCGAGCGGGCGCGACGCCCAGCACGCCGAGCTCGCGCGGGGCCAGCCCACGTTCGATCTCGCCGTGGACGCGGCCGGTGTCCGGGTGCGCCAGCAGCACGTGCCCCAGCTCGAGCTCCGCTACTTCGAGATGGACATCGAGCTGCTGTTCTCGCGGCAGCCGTTCGTCGCGAGCGACGTGGCGCGGTTCTCGTTCATCGCGCCGGGCCACCGCGAGCAGCTCGTCGCGCCGGCTCCGGAGCACCTCGTCCCCTGGCCGGCCCCGCTGCGCGGTAAGAACGTCGTGGTCGAGGGCGTCGGCGGCGGCCGCCGCGTCGCGAAGGTGCACTACGCCAACGACCTCGCGCCGACGCTGGCGCACCAGTTCGGTCAGGTCCGCGTGCAGCGCGCGAGCGACCGGGCCCCGCTGCCGGCGACATACGTGAAGGTCTACGCGCGCATGCGCGGCGGCGCCGTGGCGTTCTACAAGGACGGCTACACCGACCTGCGCGGCTGGTTCGACTACGCGACGCTCTCCACCGACGACCTCGACCGCGTCGAGCGGTTCGCGATCCTCGTCTGCAGCGACACGAGCGGCGCCGCGATCCTCGAGACGGCCCCGCCCCAGCGCTGAGCCCGCGTCTTCGCGGGCAATCTCCTCCGGACAGGCGCCGGCGGCGGAGCCGACGAGCCGATCGACAGAGACCGCGATTTATTCGCGGGCTCTGAGTCAGGGCGTGTACAGGTAGACGAAGTCGGTGCAGCTCTGGGCCTCGGGCCCCGAGGCGGCGGCGCCGCCCTCGACCAGCAGGCAGAGGTGGTTGATGCCGCGCGCGAACGGCTTGTCGGCGGGCAGCGTGACGGTCTGCGAGCCGCTCGGACCGACGAGGAGCGACGGTCCGGCCTGCGCGCCGGCGGCGTTCGTGAAGAAATAGCTGAACGACTTGTCGACCGCGCCGAAGACGGTGAACGTCGGCGTCGCGGTGCGCACGATCAGGCTCGTGTTCGCCCCGAGCACGGGTCCGCGGAACGCGGCCGGCGTCGAGCCGATCGCCAGCGTCGACGTCGGGACATCGACGCGGACGCGGCCATCGCCGCCCGCGAAGCTCGCGACGCTACCGCCGCCGCCCGCGAGCCCGCCCGTCGCGAGCACGCTCGTGAAGCTCAGCGCGTGACGCGCGCGCAGCATGACGGTGCCACCGGCGCCGCCGCCCCCGCCCCCGCCGTTGCCGGCCGCGGCCGTCGGCGTGCCGGTGCCGCCGATCGCCGTGACGTCCCCGACCGCGAGATCGCCGCCGGCCGTCAGCTCGAGCACGCCGCCGCCCGCCCCGCCGACGCCACCCCCCGCCGCGCCGATCCCGGTGCCGCCGACCCCGCCGCCGCCGCCG